>JAPOKA010000044.1 GCA_029977865.1 bacterium | reverse complement strand
TGCGCCAACATCGGCAGCACTTCCTCGACCGCGATCGATCCGCTGGCGGAGATCGGATCGATCTGCGCCCGCGAGCGGATCTGGTTGCACGTCGACGCGGCCATGTGCGGAACCGCGGCGATCTGCCCGGAGTTCCGTTGGATCCTCGACGGAGTCGAGCGAGCCGACAGCTTCTGCTTCAACCCCCACAAGTGGATGTTCGTCAACTTCGATTGCGACTGCTTCTGGGTGCGGGATCGCAGCGACCTGGTCCGGACCCTCAGCGTGCTGCCGGAGTACCTCCGCAACGAGGCGACCGCGAGCGGCAAGGTGATCGACTACCGCGACTGGCAGATCCCGCTGGGCCGCCGTTTCCGCGCCCTCAAGCTGTGGATGACGATCCGCCACTTCGGCGTCGAGGGCCTGCAGCGCATGATTCGAGATCATGTCGCGTGGGCGAAGAGCTTCGCCGAGTCGGTGCAGGCAGACGAACGATTCGAGCTCGCGGTGGAGCCGGTGCTGGGATTGGTCTGCTTCCGCCTGCGAAGCGGCGACGCGGCGAACGAGGCGCTGCTGAACGAGCTCAACGCCTCCGGCGCACTCATGCTGAGCCACACCCGACTCGACGATCGCTTCACCCTGCGATTCTCGGTGGGTTCGACCTCGACCACCCGCGAACACGTGCAGCGGGCGTGGGCGAGGATCGCGGCGGCGGCTGGCTGAGCGGCCGGCGCGGGCGTGCCGACTCTCCCCTGCGAGATCGCGAAGCGTTCGAGACGGACGATCACCACTCCGGTCGACTGCGTCGCCGCTTGATCTCGCTTCGCTGGGTCTTCTGCTCGAGCCTGCGCTCGCGGGAGCCGCGGGTCGGCTTGGTGGGTCTCCGCACCTTGGGCCGCCGAGCGGCGGAAGCGACGAGGTCGCGGAGCTTCTCGAGGCAGATCTCGCGGTTGTCGCGCTGGCTCCGCGAGGTCTCGGCACGGAGCACGAGTTCTCCTGCGGCATTGACGCGCCGACCGGCGAGGTCGCGCAGCCGCTCGCGGCCGCGCTCGTCAAGCCCCTCGATGTCCGAGAGCGCCACCCGCAGTTCCGCGGCGGTGGAGACCTTGTTCACGTTCTGCCCACCCGGACCGCCGCTGCGGATGAACTTGAAGGCGAGCGCCTCGGCTCGAATCGACGCGCCGCCGCCGAGCTGGAGCACGCCGTGCTCCGAGCCCTCGTCGGATCCTGGATCGTGGGGGTCTCGAGCCATGCCAGAAGTGCCGATCGGCAGACGCCGTCGACGACATTAGACTCCCGGTCGCCTTCAACCTCCGTTTCGGGGCGGGCAAGGCCTCGGACGAGTCGAACAGGGAGTCCCTCATGAGTGACGGCGCCAGCACTCCCGAACAGCGAACCTGGGCGATGCTTGGACACCTCTCCGCGTTTGCGGTGTTCGTGCTGCCGGCCTTCGGCAACATCCTCGGGCCCTTGCTGGTCTGGCTGATCAAGAAGGACTCGATGCCGTTCGCCGCAGATCAGGCCAAGGAGGCGCTCAACTTCAACATCACCGTGACGCTTGCGGCGCTGGTGGCCGCGGCGCTCGTCCTGGTGATCATCGGCATTCCGATGCTGGCCTTGATCGCCGTGCTCTGGTTCGTCTTCACGATCGTCGCGACGGTGCAGGCAAATTCCGGCATCGCATACCGCTACCCCTTCTGCCTGAGGCTGGTCGCTTGAAGCATCCGGCGCAACTGGCACTCGCGTTCGCGGCGTGGGCGTTCGCCTTGTCCGCCGCAGCGCAGGAGCCGGCACCCACCTCATCCGGTCAGGGGATCCCGGCGGGCTCTTCGCTCGCCGTGGATGCATCGCTCAAGTTCGCATGGGAGGTTCCCGCCCGCGGCGAGTGGGATCTGGTGCTCGGGGCCTGGCTGCCGCGGTTCGAGGGAACCCTCCGTTGGGGCGGGACGGGAACCGAGTTCGAGGCGAGCGATCTCGATCTCGACGATCTCGAGGCGACGTTCGCGGGCGATCTCTCCTGGCGAAACGAGTGGGTTCGCGCGACCATCGGAGGTTTCGACTTCTCGACGAGCGGCGCGGCGATCCTGCCCGCCGGCAGTGCGGTGGGAGGCACCACCTTGAATCTCGCCACCGCAGCGGACACCGCAGCGAGCATGTGGTCGGTGAGCGGACAGGTGGCGGTGACGCTGTGGCGGCCGTTCGCGCCGCAGACGGCGCTTTGGAACGAGCCGGTCGCCTCGCCGCGTGGAATCGGCCCGCGCGGCTCGAGCGTCGATCTCTCCTTCGAAGCGCTGCTCGCGCTTCGCTACCTCGCGCTCGAGCAGTCGCTGACCACCGCGAGCGGACGAGTGGCCTTCGACCAGACTGCCTTCTGCGTCGGAATCGGCGGCGGCATGCGCTTCCGATGGCTGCCCGCGGAGGTGTTTCCACCCATGCACGGGCTCGACGTCGTCGCCTCTGCCGCCGTGGGCCCGGCGCTACTCGGCGGCGGCTCCTTCGTGCAGGTCGAGGCGGCGGTCGAGTGGGAGGTTTGTCGGAACTTTGCGGCTCGATTCGGGTACCGCCTGCTCGACTGGACCCTCGAATCCGACGGCGATCGCTCGGTGGCCGGGCTGCAGGGGCTCTTCGTGGGAGGTCGGATCTCCTTCTGAATCGACGGCCGCCGCGAACGCCGCGCGGACGGCGCCGGTACTGTGAATCCGATGTCCGCCGCCACGCCATCCCAGGACGGCTCCCCGACTCCGTCGGGCCATTCCCCCGAGGCTGCGATTCGCCGGCAGAACGGGCGCTATCGCCGCGCCCGCATCCGCCACCGCATCGTGGCGATCGCTTCGGAGACACTCGGCAACGGCAGCCTGGTGCGGCGGCATCTCGACCAGCCGATCGTGATCCGTCGGCTCGAGTGCTCTCTGCCGGACTGGCCTCTGGCGTTGGATGGCCTCCGGATCGCGCACTACAGCGATCTTCATCTGGGGAGTCTGCTGCCGCTCGATCGGGCGCTGGCTGCGATCGAACTGGTGCGGGCCGAGGCGGCCGATCTCGCGGCGTTCACCGGCGACCTCGTCGATCTCGACATCGACGGCGCGGAGCCGTTGATCGAGGCGATGGGGTCGTTGCAGCCCGCGCTGGGCCACCACCTGGTGCTGGGCAATCACGACCACCTCGACGACCCTCGCGGCCTGGTGCGGTTGGCCCGGGACGCCGGCCTGTCGGTGCTGCTCGATGAGAGTCGCGCGGTCGGCGAGGGATCGGCCCTCTCGATCGCCGGCATCGATTGGGGTCGGGGACTGCGCGAGTGCCGCGTGCGGGTCGACAGTGTCTGCAATCGCACCGAAGGCCCGGTGCATCTGCTTCTGTCGCACAACCCGCTGGCATTTCCCGAAGCAAGTCGGCGCGGCATTCCCCTGACCCTCGCCGGCCACACCCACGGCGGGCAGGTCGCTCGCAAGGCGAATCCGACGCACAACCTCGCCATCGGCCACCGCTTTCGCGCGGGCTTCTACGCCAAGGCCGCAAGCGCGTTGTTTGTGACCAAGGGACTCGGAGCCTGGTTCCCGCTTCGTCTGCACTGCGATCCGGAGATCGTGGTGCTGACGGTGAAGCGCGGAGCACTCGCGCTTCCAAACGGCAAGTCGTAGGAAGCGCCTCCGACCGCCAACCGTCGCAGCCCCGCCCCGCCGGTGCCAGATCGCCGACGGGTCGTGAGCGGCACGAGTGGCCCGCGGAGGGCCGCTGCGAATTCGGGAGGCACCGATCGCGGCGACGAAACCGGAGGTCGCCTCGCAACACGAAAACTCCGCTCGCCGCTGCGAGCGAGGCGAGCCCACCGCCGCAGACTGCGATCGGCCGCTCGCGACATCGCGGTCTCCTCGTGGAGGACGCTGCTATCCTCCCCGCCCCATGTCCATCCTGATCGACGGTTCGACGCGCGTGATCTGTCAGGGCATCACCGGCTCCGCCGGCGCCTTCCATACCGCCGGTTGCCTCGCCTACGGCAGCCGCATGGTCGGAGGCGTGACCCCCGGCAAAGGCGGGAAGTCCGATTCCAACGGCCTTCCGATCTTCGACACCGTCGCTCAGGCGGTCTCGGCCACCGGCGCCGACGCCACCATGATCTTCGTGCCGCCGCCCGGCGCCGCCGACGCCATTCTCGAGGCGGCCGCGGCGGGGATCCGAGTGATCGCCGCCATCACCGAGGGCGTGCCGGTGCAGGACATGATCCGCACCAAGGCCGCGTTGCGGGATTTCCCCGAGACCACCCTCATCGGACCCAATTGCCCGGGCGTCATCACGCCCGGCCGTCGCGTGTCGGGTACCGGACCCGATGCCACCTTCGAGGGTGGATGCAAGATCGGCATCATGCCCGGCTACATCCACACCCACCGCGCCGACGCCTCGAGCGGTCGCGCCGTCGGCATCGTCAGCCGCTCGGGCACCCTCACCTACGAAGCGGTCTGGCAGTGCTCGGAGCGCGGCATCGGGCAGTCGACCTGCGTCGGCATCGGCGGCGATCCCATCAAGGGCATCAACTTCATCGAACTCCTCGAACGCTTCCATGCCGATCCCGAGACCGACGCCATCGTCATGATCGGGGAGATCGGCGGCAGCGACGAGTCCGACGCCGCCCGCTGGATCGGCGAGCACGCCACCAAGCCGGTGATCTCCTTCATCGCCGGCCGCACCGCGCCGCCCGGCAAGCGAATGGGGCACGCCGGGGCCATCATCGGCGGCGCCGCCGACACCGCAGAGGCCAAGATCGCCGCCCTTCGCGAGGCCGGCGCGGTGGTCTGCGAGAGCCCGGCCGACCTCGGGGCCGCCGCCGCCGAGGCGCTCGCGGTCGCGTCCCGCTGACGATCGGCCGCCTCGTACAATCCCGCCCCTATGGCCATCAAGGAGCGCAGCGGGAAGCGAAGAAAGAGCGACCGCGCCGCGGCGGCGCCGTCGCAGAGCCCTCGCGGGCTGACCTACCGCGACAGCGGCGTCGACATCGACGCGGCCGATCGCGCCGTCGATCTCTTCGGTCCCATCGTGCGCCGCACCTACGGACCGCGGGTGCTCGCCTCTCACGGCGCCTTCGCGGGCATGCTGCGGCTCGACTACAACGAGAAGCTCTTCAAGCGGAACTACAAGGATCCGGTGCTGGTGGCCTGCACCGACGGCGTCGGCACCAAGGTGAAGCTCGCCGCCGAAGCGGGCATCTTCGACACCGTCGGCATCGATTGCGTGGCGATGAACGTCAACGACCTCATCGTCCAGGGCGCCGAGCCGCTGCTCTTCCTCGACTATCTCGGACTGCACCAGCTCGACCCCGCGACCACCGCCCGCATGGTCGATGGCGTCGCCAAGGGCTGCGAGATCGCCGGTTGCGCCTTGCTCGGCGGCGAGTGCGCCGAGATGCCGGACGTCTACGCCAAGGGCGACTTCGACATCGCCGGCTTCACCGTCGGCGTGGTCGAACTCGCGCGGGCCATCGATCCGGTCCGGGTCCGCAAGGACGACGTGGTGATCGGTCTTGCAAGTTCGGGCATCCACTCCAACGGCTACGCCCTGGTTCGCCGCATCGTGAAGGACGCCGGCCTCGACCTCTCGCGGATCTACCCGGAGCTCGGCGAACGGCCGCTGATCGAGGTGCTGCTCGAGCCGACCCGCATCTACGTGAAGCCGATCCTCAAGCTGCTTGCGGGCTATCGCCGCAAGAAGGCGGTCTCTGGAATGGCCCACATCACCGGCGGCGGCCTGCCCGGCAATCTCTGCCGCGCCCTGCCCAAGTCCTTCGATGCCGAGATCGATCTCTCCGCGTGGGAGGTCCCGCCGGTCTTCCGCTTCCTGCAGCAGCACGGAGGCGTCTGCGAGCAGGAGATGTTCCGGGTCTTCAACATGGGGATCGGCTTCACCCTCGTGGTGCGACCCACCTTCGCCGAGGCCGCCATGCGCAAGCTCGCCAAGAGCGGCGAACGGGTCTTCCGGCTCGGTCGCATCGTCAAGGGCTCGGGAGAAGTGCGCCTCGCCTGACGCCGGCAGCGGCTCCGACGCCGCTCGCGATCAATCCCGCTCGCGCAGCATGGCCTCGCAGCGATCGGCGAGTTCCCGCAGCGCCTGACGCTCGGCAGCGTCGCGGCGAAACTCCGCGGCATCCTGGCGCATCCGCACCAGCCGCCGTCCCAGCACCGAACGAAGCGCTTCGCGATCGGTGACCACCCCCGAGTCGAGCAGGTCGAAGTAGAGCCGCAGCCGCATGACCTCGGGATGCTCGCCCGAAGCGGGCTCCGGCAGCGCCGCGACGGTGGCGAGGACCGACGGAGCGCCGAATCGCTGCTGCAGTTCGGCGATGAACCGGGCCCGTTCGGCAAGCACCGGATTCTGACGCACGAAGGGATCGGTGTCGTCCTGCTGCAGTTGCTCGACCGAGCCGAGCACCAGATCGACCGAGCGTTCGCGCTCGACGCCGTTCTCGGTTCGGAAGAGTCGCAGCCGCACCACCTCGCCGGGAAGCCGGCGCTGCACCGCACCGATCAGTTCCGAAGATGTCGGCGTGGGTGCACCTTCGATCTCGATGATGCGGTCGCCGATCTCGAGCACATGCGAGGCCGGCATGCCATCGACGAAGCCGCTCACCACGACGCCGCTGCCGACCTCTCGACCGGTGTCCATGCGGATTCCCAAGGCGCCACGCGGAATCCGCTCGACCTGCTGCGAGACCACGCCCACCAGTCGATGTCGCTGCTCCTCGGTGAGGCCCTCCGCCGAGAGCACCCCCAGCATCTCCGCGAGGGGCACGCGGCGGGCGAGCAACTTCGCGGTCGCCTGCTCGCGGTCGGCGAAGGACTCCGACGCGAGCCCCTCCACGAGCACGCGGGTCTCCGCGGCCACCGGCACCCGCGAGTAGTCCGATTCGAGCACCCGCGGATCGAAGTGAATCGGCGGGTTTTGCGCGAAGGCCACCGCCGACACCGCAAACGCACTTGCGACCGCCAGCCAAGAGCCGGCCGAAGCGGCGATCGATGCGGCGCAGAGTCGCAGGCGGGACGGCATGACCGGATGCTATCGCCGCGACGGGCCGGTCACGACCGGCAAGTTCCCGATCCGCTCAACGAGGCGACTCGAGCCGGGCTGCGACATCGTCGGGCGAGTCGTTCAGCAACGCCAAGGCCGACTCCACCGCGGTCAGCAGGCGGTCGCAGCGCTGGCGATCCTCGACTCCCCCGAGCAGGAAGGCGACCTCGGCGATCGCCGCCTCGGCGATCAACTCCACCGCGAGTTCGCCGTGGCCGGCCTCGAGGCGTCCGTAGCCGGCGGCAAACGCCGCCGCAAGATCGAGACGCAGCCCCTCCCGCGGCGGCGACTCCACCGCCCGCGAGGGAAGGCTGAAGTGGAAGGCCGCCGACGCGAACTCGGCAAGCCTCGCATCGAGCCGCACCGCCTCCCAGTCGAGCACCGCCGCGACCGCATCTGCCTTGAACAGGAGGTTGCCGGGATGAAAGTCGCCATGCACGAGCGATGCGGGAAGGCCGCTCCAGTGCGGGCGCACCGCGGCGGCCGCGGCCTCGTAGCGAGCCGAGAGGGCCGCGACCCTTCGCAACCGCTCCGCGTCGAGCGGCGTGCCGGCCTCTTCGCGGGCGGACTCGAGGGCTCGTCGGACCAAGGTCGAGTCGTGATAGGAGGCCCGCATGTTCATGGGCGCGGACACCGAGGCAAGCGTGTCGTGCAGCACCCGCAACGCGGCGCCGGCGCTGCGGGCGGCGGCCTCGCCGCGCTCGTAGCGATTGCCCTCGAGAAACTCCACGAGCTCCCAGCGATGCTCCCCGCAGCGCGCAACGAACTCGCCCCGACGCGTGCGCGCGACCGCGGGGACCTTCAGCCCGCGTTCGGCGAGGTGGGCCTGCAGCTCGAGTGCGAAGACGCCGGCACCGTCGCGGCGCCGCTTGAGCAGGAAGCGACCGGACGCGGACTCCACCACGAACTTCGGGGCGCGACGGGAGCCGCGGGCCAAGGCCCGAACCCGGCGCGGGCCGGGGATGCCGAAGGCATCGAGCACCTCCGCCAACTCCTGCGGCGTGGGATCCGCGACATCACCGGTCGGGTGGCTTCGCTCGCGCTGGTCCCCCATGCGTTTGGGCTCCTCGCGCCACGGCGCTCACTCGACGTTCTGGGCCTGCTCCTTGATGCGATCGATCAGGCCCTTCACCTCGACGACCTCGCGAGTGATCGCAGCATCGCTCGACTTGCTTGCGATGGTGTTGGCCTCGCGGAGCATCTCCTGGGCGAGGAAGTCGAGCACTCGGCCAGCCGGGCTGCCGTCGGCCGGAGTCAGCACCTGCTCGAACTGTTCGAGGTGCCCCCGCAAGCGGATGACCTCCTCGGCGATGTCGCTGCGATCGGCGTAGATGGCGACCTCGCGAAGAAGGTCCTCTTCTCGCAGCGCGGCCCCCGACTCGGCGAGCAGGACCTCGATCCGGGCCCGCAGCCGCTCTCGGTAGCCCACCACGACCTCCGGCGCCCGTTCCGCGATCCGCTCGAGTCGCCCGCCGAGTTCTCCGCCAAGTTCCCGCAACTGAATCGCGAGGCTCGCGCCCTCGCGTCGCCGCATCTCGATGAGCCGGTCGCAGGCTTCGCCCACGAGGCCCCCGAGCGCCGTGCGGGCCGCGTCGAGCATGCGATCCTCGACCCCACCGCCCTGCACCAGCACTCCCGGAAGCGCCAGGAGCGGCGAGGCGTCGATGGTGCAGCGGTCGCGCATCGAAGCGGGAATCGCCGCATCGAGCTGTTCGAGGTAGGTCGCCACCACCGCACGATCGACGGTCGCCGCGAGCGCACCCGGCGCTGGCACGAAGCGCACCGCCACGGTGATGCTGCCGCGGCCGAGTCGCTTGGAGACCCACTGGTCGACCTCGGCCTCGAGCGGCAGGAGTTCGTCGGGAAGCCGCAACGTCGACTTGTAGAACTTGCCGTTGACCGACCGAATCTCGACGGTGTAGCGGCTGCCGTCGAGCTCGCCGCTCGCCGCGCCGAATCCGGTCATCGAACGAATCATCGGGCGATCGCTCCGAGCAAGGCGTCAGGGAGTCGCCGGGGTGGTTCCGCCACCGGTCTCCACGGGCACGATCGGCTGCGTGGTCGACGAGGCCGGATCCTCCGCCGCGGTGGCCGCTTCCTCTTCGGGAGCCGGCGGCGCGAGCAACTGGGTGTCGAGCACGTTGAGTGCCACCGCCAATCCGAGGTAGACCACGAACGCGCCGACCGTCGCCACGGTCAGGACGTCGCCGGTGCGGCCGCCGAAGGCGGTGTCGGTGCCGCCGCCGCCGGCGCCGCCGAAGGCACCGGCAAGGCCGCCGCCCTGGGGACGCTGAACGAGGATGATCAGCACCAGCGCCACCGAGGCGAAGATGAAGACGACGGTGATGGGCAGAAGAATCGCCATGGTGTGAACAGCTCCGAACGGACAGGGTGCCGGTGCGGTCAGGCGAGCCTGGCCGCCGCGGCTCGGCAGATCGCCGCGAAGGTCTCGGCCTTGAGGGAGGCTCCTCCGACGAGCCCGCCATCGATCTCCGGCCGACTGAACAACTCGGCGGCGTTCGCGGCCGTCACCGAGCCGCCGTAGACGACCCGGGTCGCTGCGGCGAGTTCCGCATCATACAGGTCTGCGAGGGTGGATCGGATCCATCGATGGGCTTGCGAGGCATCGTCGGGGTGGGCGGTGCGGCCGGTGCCGATCGCCCAGACCGGCTCGTAGGCCAGCACCACCGAGGCCAGGAGACCCTGGTCAACGCCCGAGAACCCGGAGCGGACCTGCCGGGCGAGGACCTCCTCGGCCATGCCCGACTCCCGCTCTGCGAGGGTCTCCCCCACACAGAAGACCGCCTTGAGGTCGGAGGTGAGCGCCCGCACCAGCTTCCGGTGCAGGACCGACTCGGGCTCTTCGAGGCCATGGCGGCGCTCGCTGTGCCCCACGATCACCCAGCGGGCGTCGAGGTCGTCGAGCATTCCCGCACTGACCTGTCCGGTGAAGGCGCCATCCTCGTGGTCGGCGAGATCCTGCGCCCCCAGCTGCGGCGGCCCGTGGCCGAGGGCGCGGCCGACCGCCTGCAGGTAGGGATAAGGAGGAAAGACCACCGCGTCGAGGTCGGCCGCGAGCGGCTGGTTGGAGAGCGCCGCGTGGACGTCCTCGGCCAGTTCGACCGCGCTGGCGAGGCGGAGGTTCATCTTCCAGTTGCCGCCGACGAAGGGGCGATTGGGGTGGTTCATCCGACGCTCCTGGGCAGACCTCGAAACGCGAAGCCTACCGGGTGAGTGGCGACGCCCGGCTCGCACTCGCCGCTCAGAGTTTCCACGCCACCAGCGCCACCACCGCCATCAGCACCACCACCACCTGGGTGCCGCGGTCGCGCACCGCGAAGGCGACCGGATCGTCGTCGACCTGGCCACGCTCTGCGAAGAACCAGATCCGAGCCACCCAGTAGGTCATCAAGGGGAGCAGCATCCACAGCAGCCGCGGGCTCGAGTAGGCCTCCTTCACCTCGGGTGCCTGCACGAAGAGCGCGAGCACCAGCACCGACATGACCCCCAGCGTGGGCCCCATCACCCGCACGATGGCGAGATCCTGCGCCGAATAGCCGCGGCCGGGAATCACCGCTCCCTCGGCGGGCGCAGTCCGGCGCAGTTCGACGTAGCGCTTCAGGAAGGCGAGGCTCGAGAAGACGAAGAGGCTGAAGACGAGCAGCCAACTCGAGAGCTCGACCTCGATCGCCTCGGCGCCGCCGAGGATCCGCACCGTGTAGAGCAACGCCAGGGCGATCACGTCGACCAGCAGCAGTCGCTTCAGGGCGAACGAGTAGGCGAGGGTCAATCCCAGGTAGAGGCCCACCGCGCCCAAGCCGTCGCGAGGAAGCAGGAAGTACGCGATCGCCACACCGCCCAGCACCAGGATCGCCGAGAGGGCGAACGCGGCGGGAATCGAGAGGTCGCCCGCGGCAAGCGGCCGATGCCGCTTGCTGGCATGCAGTCGATCGGCCTCGAGATCGTGCAGGTCGTTGAGGATGTAGGTTCCCGAGGCGACCAGCGAGAACGCCGCGAAGGCCAGGAGCGAACTCGCCCACGCAGCCGCGTCGAGCACCAGGTGCGCGGTGAGCAGCGGCACGAAGACCAGGAGGTTCTTCGCCCACTGGTGGATCCGCATCGCCTTGAGAGCCGGTCGAAGCACCGACCCTTGATCGGCGAAAGCCGCCCGAATCGGTCGGTTGTCGCGCAGAAGGGCTCGCTCAACCCCTGGCGCACCCACGGGAATGCAGCCCTGGGCCCTCGCGAAGACCGGCCAGTCCTTGAGCACATGGTCGCCGGCGTAGTCGAACCCGCCCTCGCCGAAGCGTTCGGCGAGCGCCTCGGCCTTGGCCCGACCGGAGAGATTTCGCCCCGGCCCGCTCGCCAGCACCTCGTCGAAGAGGTCCAGTTCCGCCGCCACCCGCTCGGCGAGGGTGCGATCGGCGGCGGTGGCGAGCACCACGCGATGTCCCGCCCGCCGTTCGGCCCGGAGCCACTCGATCAGGTCCGCCCGCCAAGGCAGGGAGGCCGGGTCGATCGGGAACGCTGCGGCGACCCCTGCCTTGAACGTGGCCCGGCCGCCGGCGAGCCCGAGGAACAACCGCGGCATCCGCCAGGGAGCCCGAAGTGCGACGCGAGCGAGGCCCTCCCAAAGCAGATCCGACCGCAGCAGGGTGCCGTCGAGATCGACCGCGATCACGCGGCGGTCGGAATCGGCGAGGTTCGGGTCTTCGTCGGGCATCGATGACTCGTCGGATGGCGCGGGGCCATCGGTTCAGCGGGATTTCCCCAACCCGTCACACTGTTCCCTCGTCCCCGTCGAACCTACCTTGCCCGATTCCTTCGACCCACGCCGACCCGACGCATGACCACTTCCCGACCCACCACCCCCGCCGCCATCCGCGCCGCCTTCCTCGAGTTCTTCCGAGACCGCTGCGGTCACCAGGTCGTCCCAAGCTCGCCGGTGGTGCCCCACGAGGACCCGACGCTCCTCTTCACGAACGCGGGCATGAACCAGTTCAAGGATGTCTTCCTCGGGCAGGGTTCCCGGCCCTACCGCCGCGCCGCCGACACCCAGAAGTGCATTCGCGCAGGCGGCAAGCACAACGATCTCGAGGACGTCGGTCGCGACACCTACCACCACACCTTCTTCGAGATGCTCGGCAACTGGTCCTTCGGCGACTACTTCAAGGCCGAGGCGATCGGATGGGCGTGGGAGCTGCTGACCGAGGTCTACGGGCTCGATCCCGATCGCCTCTACGCGACCTACTTCGGCGGCGACGAGAACTCCGGACTCGACGCGGACCTCGAGGCTCGCGATCTCTGGCGCCGCCACCTGCCCGCGAACCGGGTGCTGCCGGGATCGATGAAGGACAACTTCTGGGAGATGGGCGAGACCGGCCCCTGCGGCCCCTGCTCGGAGATCCACTTCGATCGCATCGGCGGCCGCGACGCGGCTGGTCTCGTCAACGCGGGCGATCCCGACGTGCTGGAGATCTGGAATCTCGTCTTCATCCAGTTCAACCGCGAGAGCGATGGCTCGCTCAAGCCGCTGCCCGCGAAGCACGTCGACACCGGCATGGGCTTCGAGCGCCTGGTCTCGGTGATCCAGCAGCAGCGCAGCAACTACGACACCGAGATCTTCACGCCGATCTTCGAGGCGATCCACGCCGCGAGCGGCGCGAAGCCCTACGCGGCCGGGCTCGACGACGAGACCGACGTCGCGTATCGCGTGCTCGCCGACCACGTCCGCTGCCTCGCCATCGCGATCGCCGACGGCGCCACCCCCTCCAACGAGGGCCGCGGCTACGTGCTTCGCCGCATCCTCCGCCGCGCCGTGCGACACGCCTATCAGCAGTTTGGACAGCGCGAGCCCTTCCTCGGCCGAGTGCTGCCCGCGGTGCAGGCGACCCTCGGCGCCACCTTCCCGGAGCTTCTCAAGCAAGGCGACCGCATCGCCCGCGTGCTCGAGGAGGAGGAGCGCTCGTTCCTGCGGACTCTCGAGCGGGGACTGCTGCACTTCGCGGAGGCGCAGCGCAGCGCCGAGAGCGGCCGCATCCGCGGCGAGGACGCCTTCAAGCTGCACGACACCTACGGCTTCCCCATCGACCTCACCGAGGTCATGGCCCGTGAACGCTCGCTCACCGTCGACCTCGACGGGTACGAGCGGATGATGGGCGAGGCCCGTGCCGCGAGCCGCGCCGGCGGCGAAGGCGGCGAGACCGACACCATGACCCTGCCGCCGGACGTGCTCGCCGAACTCGAGAAGACCGGCACGCCCTTCACCGACGACGACGCGAAGTACCACCCCAAGCCCATCCTCACCAGGGTCGCGGCGATCTGGACCGGCCACGGCCTCGAGCGCCGCGCCGAGGTCGGCGAGGTGGTCGGCGTGGTCTTCGACCGCACCTGCTTCTACGCCGAGAGCGGCGGTCAGGTCGGCGACACCGGCTCGGTGCGGGTCGAGCGCCGCGGCGAGCACGGTGCCGACCATGGCGTGATCGAGGTGCTCGACACCCGCCGCTGCGGCGGATTCGTGGTGCACCGGGCGCGGGTCGAGCGCGGGAGCCTGCAGGTCGGCGACGAGGCCGAGCTCACCGTCGATCGCAGCCGCCGCGCCGCGATCGAGGCGAACCACACCGCCACCCATCTGCTCAACCTCGCCCTGCGGACGATCGCCGGCCCCGAGAGCGATCAGCGCGGCTCGCTGGTGGCGCCGGATCGACTTCGCTTCGACTACGCCGGTTCGAAGGCGCTCTCGGCGTCGGATCTCTCCGAGATTGATCGCATCGTCAACGAGGCGATCGGGAAGAACCTCGCGGTGCACGCGGCCCCGGCGCCGCTCGAGGCCGCCAAGGCGATTCGCGGTCTCCGCGCCGTGTTCGGCGAGCGCTATCCCGATCCGGTGCGGGTGGTCTCGATCGGCGCAGCGGTCTCGCAGCTGCTCGAGCACCCCGACGACGCCGCGTGGTCCGATCAGTCGACGGAGTTCTGCGGCGGCACCCATGTCGAGGCGACCGGCACCATCGGACTGTTCTCGCTCGTCTCCGAGCAGGCGCTGGCCGCGGGCGTGCGCCGCGTCTTCGCGGTGACGGGAGTGGCGGCGCAGGCTGCCGCCCTCGCCGCGAAGTCGTTCGAGGCCCGCTTCGACGCTGCGACCTCACTGCAGGAGGAAGCGCTCCTCGCCGAGACCGCGGCGATTGCGAGCGAGCTCGACGGCATCACGCTTTCGGCGACCGATCGGGTGCGGCTCGGCCAGCGGCTCGAGGCCCTGCGCGAACTCGCCAAGAACGCCCGCAAGCGGATGTCTGCCTCTTTCCGCGATGCCGCCATCGGCGTCGCCCGCGGACTGCTCGAGGAACAGTCCGGCTCGAGCGTGATCGGCTTCGTCGGTGAAGCCGATCGCGATGCGGTGCTCGCGGCGCTCGATGCGGTGCGGGCGGCGCGTCCGGAAGGCGCGGCGCTGCTCGTCTCCCAGGAACCCGGGGAGGAGAAGCTGATCATCGTCGCGGGCGTCTCCAAGGCGATGATCGCCACCGGACTCAAGGCCGGCGACTGGGTCAAGGCCGCCGCGCAGGCCTGCGGTGGCAACGGCGGCGGTCGGCCCGATTCGGCGCAGGCCGGCGGCAAGGATCCGTCGAAACTCGAGGATGCCCTCGCGGCGGCGCGAGCCCTCACCTCGTGATCGTCGCGTCGCCCGCGTCGGACGTGACCGCGTCCTTCGGACCTTCGCTCGGAGCCCACTCATGACCACGCCCGCCGGCATCGCCTCCATCCTGCACGAGAACCGGGTCTTCGCTCCTCCCGCCGACGCCGCGGCGCGGCTCGGCGGCGCGTGGATCGAGTCGATGGAGGCCTACCACGCGCTTCATCGCCGATCGATCGAGGATCCCGAAGGCTTCTGGGGCGAGGCGGCCCGCGAGCATCTGCACTGGTTCAAGCCCTTCTCGAAGGTGCTGGAGTGGAACTGCCCCGACGCGAAATGGTTCGTCGGCGGCACCACCAACGCCTGCTTCAACTGCGTCGATCGTCAGGTCGAGCAGGGCTTCGGCGACGAGGTCGCGATCGTGTGGGAAGGCGAGCCGGTCTGCGGCGACGGTCCGGAGATCCGGCGGCTGACCTACCGCGATCTCCAGCGCGAGACCGCTCGATTCGCGAACGCCCTCGAGTCGCTCGGGGTCGGCAAGGGCGACATCGTCACCATCTACATGGGCATGGTGCCTGAGGTCGCGATCGCGATGCTCGCCTGCGCCCGGATCGGCGCGGCGCACTCGGTGATCTTCGGCGGCTTCAGCGCGAGCGCCATCGTCGACCGGGTGCACGATGCGAAGAGTCGGGTCATCCTCACCTGCGACGGAGCCTGGCGCCGCGGTTCGGTGGTGCCCCTGAAGGCGAACGTCGACGAAGCCTGCCGGTCGCTGCCCGACGTCGAGCACGTGGTCTGCCTGGCCCGCTGCGGCAACGACGTCGAGTCGGTCTCGGGTCGCGACCACGACTGGAGCGCGCTGGTCGCGGGCCAGTCCGACCATCGCCCCTGCGAGCCGATGGACTCCGAGGCGCTGCTCTTCCTGCTCTACACCTCCGGTTCGACCGGCAAGCCCAAGGGAATCGTGCACACCACCGCGGGCTACTGCCTGCACACCGCCCTCACCGCGCGAAACACCTTCAACCTCCGACCCGGCTGCGGCCAGGTCTACTGGTGCACCGCCGACGTGGGCTGGATCACCGGACACAGCTACATCGTCTATGGCATGCTCCCCAACCGCGTCGCGACCCTCATGTACGAGGGAGCGCCGAACTTCCCGCAGGAGGACCGCTTCTGGGCGATCGTGGCGCGACACAAGGTCACGCAGTTCTACACCGCGCCGACGGCGATCCGCGCCTTCATGAAGTGGGGCGACGAGCATCCCAAGCGCCACGATCTCTCGAGCCTCGCCCTGCTCGGCACCGTGGGCGAGCCGATCAATCCGGAGGCCTGGATGTGGTACCACCGGGTGATCGGCGGCGAGCGCTGCCCGATCGTCGACACCTGGTGGCAGACCGAGACCGGCGGGCACATGATCACGCCGCATCCCTGCGCCACGCCGACCGTGCCCGGCTCCTGCACGCTTCCCACGCTCGGCATCGATGCTGCGGTCGTCGACGAAGGAGGCCGCGAGCTTCCCCATGGCACCGGAGGCCTGCTGGTGATCCGCAAGCCCTGGCCGAGCATGCTCCGCGGGATCCACGGTGCGCGGGACCGTTTCCTCGAGACCTACTGGTCGCGGGTCCCGGGGATGTACACCGCCGGTGACGCGGCGCAGCGCGACGAGCGCGGCTACTTCTGGATCCTCGGCCGCATCGACGACGTCATCAACGTCAGCGGACACCGCCTCGGAACCGCCGAGGTCGAGAGCGCTCTGGTCTCGCACGACTCGGTGGTCGAGGCGGCGGTCGTCGGCATGCCGCATGAGATCAAGGGCACCGGGATCGCGGCGTTCGTCACGCTCGGCCCCGGCGCGACCCCGAGCGATGCGCTGAAGGCGACCCTCCGCGAACACGTCGGCAAGGAGATCGGCGCAATTGCGAAGCCGGATCTCATCCGCTTCACCAACGCGCTTCCCAAGACCCGCAGCGGCAAGATCATGCGGCGGCTGCTGCGCGACATCGCCGCCGGTCGCGAGAGCGCCCAGGACACCACCACCCTCGAGGATCTCTCGGTGCTCGCCAAGTTGCGCGAGTCCGACGAGGGCTGAGGTGGACCTCGCCCCCGATCCCGTCCTCCGAAGGAGCACTTCCCCGTGCGCTATCTGCTGATCGCTGCGGTCTTCCTCGTCGGATTTCTGATGCCGGTTCAGGCGGGGTTCAATGCGGTCTCCGCCGAGATCACCCAGAGCCGCCTGCAGGCCACCCTCTTGAACGGGCTCATCTACATCGCCGCCCTGCTCGTGGTGATGCTGGTGTTCCAATCTCTCGGCGGCCGCGGCTTCGCGCCGCTCTCGCTGTTGGCGAAGGTGCCCTGGTGGATCCACCTCGGAGGCCTGATCGGCGCCGCGGTGGTGCTGGCGCAGCTGACCGCGGCTCCGCAGTTGGGTGCGGCACTGCTGGTGGCGATCTTCGTCGCAGGTCTCGCCTCGGGCTCGATCGCGGCGGATCACTTCGGCTTTCCCGGCTACTCGGTGATCCGCACCCATCCGGAGCGCTACATCGGACTCGCCCTCGTCGTCGTCGGCGCCATCATGGTGGCGCGGCCGTGGGCCACCAACGCACCGCAAGGCTAGCCCGCTGCTCGGGACCACGCGGCGAGCCTCCCGGGGTCGGCCTCGAGCACGCCCCGATGACTTGTCGCCCCCGTCCCCCGTCCCCGCCCGCAACACATGAACCTCATGCCCCGTCGAAGTCAGGTTGATCTCGCCCCCCTCACATGGGTCTCGCACTTGCGCTGCCCACCATGCCGGGCAGTCGGGTCGCTTGAGATGAGCGCAAGAGACTCCGACGCCACGGCCCTTTGCAACGCCTGCGGCGAGACCTTGGCCATCCGCGACGGAATCCCCGATTTCGCAGCCGCGGTCGGCACACTCTCGACTCGGCCCAATCGAAGTCCCTCGCAGTGGTTGATGGAGACCCGCGGCTTCGCGGCGATCTACGAGACCCCGATCTGGAGACCGCTCCTCGTCCGACTCGGTGCCGGCATCACCATGCAGCGCGAGATCGACGAGGTGCTCGCGTTCGCCTCGGGTCGCCGGGTCGAGGCCGCATTGGATCTCGGCTGCGGCACCGGGCAGTACGCTCGTGCGATGGCCTCCCTGTTACCCGACGCGACGATCTGGGCGGCGGACCTCTCGCGGGCGATGCTCCGCAAGGGATCTCGACTGGCCGAGGCACAACGGCTCGAACGAATCCGCTTCTACCGCGGCGACCTCCACGCGCTACCGCACGCAGACGCCTCGCTCGACTGGATCAACTGCAGCGGGACGCTGCACCTGCTTCCCGATCTTGCGGCGGCGTGGCGGGAGATCTCGCGGGTGCTGCGCCCGGGCGGGATCCTGACGGGAATGATCGTCGTGATGACCACGGGACCGCTGAGGCATCTGCAGCGTCGAGCGAACCAGCGACGCCACGCGACCTTCCTCGATCGCGAGTCGCTGCGAGACTCCCTCGAGGCCTTCGGGTTGTCGCGATTCGAATCGACGGCGTACGGCGGCGCGCTACTGTTTCGCTGTGAACGCGCCGAGGCGTAGGGAGAGACGACCAACGATGACTGAACCTCGAGCAGTGCTGATCTCCGGCACTTCCTCCGGCATCGGTCGCGCCACCGCGCTGCGGCTCGATGCCGCCGGGTATCGGGTCTTCGCCGGCGTCCTCAAGGATGGCGAAGGCGACTCGCTGCGTTCGGAGGCCTCGGAGCGACTCGAACCCGTTCAGCTCGACGTGACCGACGCCGAGCAGATCGCCGCGGCGGTGGCGAGGGTGGAGCAGTCGACCGACGGGGGCCGCTCGCTCGCCGCAGTCGTCGGCAACGCAGGAACGCTCGTGGTCGGCCCGACCGCCCACCTCCCTCTCGATCAGGTCCGGGCCGTCTTCGAGGTCAACCTCTTCGGTCACCTCGGGCTGGTTCAGGCCTGCATGCCGATGCTCCGTCGGGGCCGCGGGCGCATCATCGGCGTCTCCTCGGTCGTCGCGAACACCCCCATCGACTACTTCGCCGCCTACTGCGCGTCGAAGGCCGGCACCACGTTCATGCTCCACGCCTTGCGGCGAGAACTCCGGGCCTTCGGGATACCGGTGGTGATCATCGAGCCGGGAATCATTCGCACGGCGATCTGGGAAGCGGGCCACGACTCGGCCGCGTCGAGTCTGGCCAGCATGGATCCGGAGGTGCAGGCGACCTTCGAGGTGCCCCTGGCCCAGGTGCGCTCGGTCTGCCGCACGCTCGAGTCTCGAGGCACGCCACCGGAGTCCGTGGCCCGCATCGTCAAGAAGGCCATCGAGTCCCGTCGGCCCCGAATCCGATATCTCGTCGGCCGCCGAGCCCATCTGGCCCGAGTGGCACCGTGGACCCCGATGTGGATCCAGGATCTCTACTCGCGAGCGATCTTCCGCTTCTGGCCCAAGTCATGAGCGGACTCGGAAACGACCCGCTCGAGGCACGAGGAGTCCGCATTCGCATGATCCTCGACCCAGCGACGCCGACCCTCAGGTCGAGGAGTCGAGTTCATGAGTGAAGCGCGCTCCGTGCTGATCTCCGGCACTTCCTCCGGCATCGGTCGCGCCACCGCGCTGCTGCTCGATCAAGCGGGGTATCGGGTGTTTGCCGGCTATCGACGCGAAGCCGATGCGGAATCGTTGCGGGCGGAGGCCTCGGATCGACTGACGCCGGTCCGGCTCGACGTGACCGACTCCGGACAGATCGCCGAGGCGGTCGCGGAAGTGCAGGACTCGACCGATGGCGGCCGAACTCTCGCCGCGATCGTGGGCAATGCGGGCGCGCCGTTGGCCGGTCGAACGGCGGACATCTCGCTCGACGATGTCCGGGCGGTCTTCGAGGTCAATCTCTTTGGTCACCTCGGACTCATCCAGGCCTGCATGCCGATTCTGCGTCGCGGCCGGGGGCGCATCGTCGGCATCTCCTCGGGAGCCGCGAACATCTCGCTCCCGTTTCTCGCGCACTACTGCGCGACCAAGGTCGGCTTGAACTTCGTGCTTCACGCACTGCGGCGAGAGTTGCGGCAAGAGGGAATTCGGGTGTCGCTCATTGAGCCGGGACTCATCGATACCCCGATCTGGGACCGCGGCCTGCGAAGCCTCGACCACCATGAGGCAGCGGTCGAGGAGCATGGTCGCGTGACGGTTGCCGATCAGTTTTTCCGGGCGAGGCGGTTGTCGGCCATGGCGAACGTGCGCGCCTCCCCGCCCTCGTCGGTCGCCCGTGTCGTCCGCAAGGCGATCGAGGCACGTCGGCCGCGGAGGCGATACTCGGTCGGTCGCCTGTCCTTGCTCGCGAGAACCGTGCCGCTCTCTCCGCTCTGGACTCAGGATCTGGTCACGCGCCTGATCCTCGAGCCGCCGTGGCGATCTCGAGCTGCGAGTCGAGACCTCAACCACCGATGAGGCGGACGGGCGCCGGTCGGTGCTTGGATGTCGACTGGATTTCGCCGCATCCAGCAGGCGGCGCGGCCGACGCCTCCCTGCGATTCACGCTTCGTAGCCGTGACGGCGCATCGCCTCGCCACAGATCGCCCGGATCTCGTCGAAGCGGCCGTAGGCATTGCGATGGTGGGTCACACCGATGCGGTGGAACAGGTCCCAGTACGCAGCGTGTTCGGCCGGCACCGGGTCGAGTTCGAGGAACTCGAGGATCTCGCCCAGCACCGTGCGAGGATCCGCCAGGAGGTCCTCGTACCGGAACTCGTGGTAGTGGGGCAGCGCGTGCTTGATCTCGTCGAGGTAGTCGATGTGATCCCGCCAGATGCTTGCCGAGGCGCGAGGATCCTCGACGCCGTAGCGCTCGACGTACTCAGGCAGCCGCGGCCAGCGGGGAATCAAGACTTCCGGACTCGGCGCGCGAACGTGCCACCATCGCTTCCGCCGCAGGATGTTGCGCCGGTGGAGCTTCACCGACGAGTTCGCGACTTGCTCCGGATTGCGAATGACATGAAGGAACCGAGCATCCGGGAACTGCTGCAGCATGGCCTTGACGCCAAGCGCACTCGCAAGTTGTTTCGTGAAGAATCGTCGGTACGGCTGACCCGAGTTCCAGACGACCTTGCGAAACAGCTTGTCCAGCCGATCGCGATTTGAATCGAGCGAGGATGCGATCTGCGCTTCGGACGCTCGATAATCCAGACCCTCCAGCAGCGATAGATGCTGCCAATCCCTGAACCCGAATAAAGGCCCCCACATCAGGGTGACGTCGGCCGGCGAGTCCACACGAACCGGGACGCTGTCACCGATGAATCGCTCGGCTTCGGCGTTGAGGTTCAAACTTCGCAACACGGTGTCCACGAGAACCGGTGCCGAAGGCAGGCGGAACATGGCGTTGCTGATGAATGCGACGTCCGGATGACTGCAGAGCAGATCCTGCGTCATGCTGGTCCCCGATCGCGGCATTCCGATCAGGAAGATCGGGCGGTCGATGGGCACATCGCGGATGTCGACTCCGCAGATCCATCGTTCGATCCGCTCGAGTCGTCGGCTGATCCAATCCGGGAGAGGCAACGGACCTATCCCCTGGCGACGAAACTGGCCCTGCAACAGGATCCGGGACTGCAGGTTTGGGTAGGAGATCTTCATGTCCGCCTGTCTCGGGGCCTGGACGTTCGGAGGTCCCTTGCCGAACGGCGCCGTACGGGGACCGTGACCCACATCCCGCCGAGACGCCAATCAACGCCTGCGAAACGTAGCCTCATTTGCCGCAGCGGCGGCGAATGCTCGTGGCCCCCGGGATTGAGCCGCGCGAGGTCTCAAAGTCAGGCACCGAGAACGCCGTAACCGCGACGAGCCCGGTCCTCCGCGGCAGAACCCTGCCGCCCAGGGGACGGGGCACCGGACTGTCCCGCAGAGGCGGCGATCCCGGGCCGACTGGTCAGGCCGAGCGGCGGGCTCCGCCCACGGAACGGGCGGCATGGGCTTCGGCGACCTTGGTCCGCACCGTGTCGAGGCGGACCTCCACCTCGAACGGCTCCACTTCGAGCAGCGAGGCGATCTCCGGTACCGACAGGTCGTCGGCGTAGCGAAGCGCCGCGATGAGACGCTCCTCTCGATCGAGTTCGGAGGCGATTTCACGAACGAAGGCGGCATCCTGGCCGAGCATGGGCTGCTCCCGGCGGGGACGGCGTCCTGCCGTCGCCGAGGTCCCGATCATCCGATCGCCGCTCGTCCATGAGCTGCGAGGCCGGCTGATCCGGACGGATGCTACTTCGCGCGGTGGTCTTCGCAACCAACCCTGACAAACACCGACCATGCCAACGACCGGTGGGAGCGAATCTCCAACATCGACCTCGTGCCGAAGAGCCTGAGCTCGCAGGGTGACCGCCCTCCGAGGCGACGGAACCCCGCGGCCGAGTTCATCGCCGCGCCGATCGCTTTGCTCACGCCGCCCTGCGGATCGGCGTCGAGTGCCGCTCGAGCCGGCGCTCGCGCTCGTACTCGGTGAGGTCGAGGTTGACGAAGACCGGAACCATCGCCGGATCGAAGTGGGTTCCCGAGCAGCGCTGGATCTCTGCCATCGCCTCGGCGACGGTGAGGGCGCTGCGATAGGGACGATCGGAGGTCATGGCGTCGAAGGCATCGGCGAGGCCGACAATACGGGCGAGCCTGGGAATCTGTTCGCCGCGAAGTCCCTTGGGGTAGCCCAGTCCGTCCCAACGCTCGTGGTGGTGTCGCACCGCGTCAAGCACCGGACGCATGCCCAGCCATCCCCGCAGCAGTCGGCATCCGATCTGGGGGTGCTTCCGCACCTGGGCGTATTCGCGGCGATCGAGCGGTCCGGGCTTGCGGAGGATCTTGCCCGAGAGGGCCACCTTGCCCACATCGTGGACCATGCCCGCGAGCTCGGCGGTCCT
>JAPOKA010000043.1 GCA_029977865.1 bacterium | reverse complement strand
CTACCGCGGGATCGGCAGCGTGGTGGTGGGGGGACTTCTGGTGTCGACGGTCTTCACCATCCTGCTGGTGCCGCTGCTCATGAACCTGCTTCTTCCCAAGCGCTTCGCGGCCGCCGACTGAGATGAGCACGCCCGCCGCGAACCCCGCCGATCCCGTGGCGGTGCCGGGCCGCGGCGGACTGCACGAGGTCTGGACCCAAGCCTGGCCGACCGTGGTCACCATGACCAGCTACACGGTCATGCAGTTCGTGGACAGCCTGATGGTCGCCCAGGTCGGCCCCCTCGAGGTGGCTGCTCAGGGCAACGGCGGAATCTGGTCGTTCACCCCGATCGCGTTCGTGTTCGGCCTGCTCACGGTGATCAACACCTTCGCGGCGCAGAACCTCGGGGCCGGACGGGTCGATCGCGTCGCGCGCTACGGCTGGGCCGGCATCTGGATCTCGATCGCGGTCTGGCTGGTGGTGCTGGTGCCCTTCGCGGCGGTGCTGCCGTGGGCCTTCGCAGCGGTCGATCATGGCGAGGCCCTCGTTGCCGCGGAGACGAACTACGGGCGAATCATGCTGCTCGGCGGCGTGCTGCTCCTGATCGCCAAGTCGATGAGCCACCTCTTCTTCGGCCTGCATCGGCCCAAGGTGGTGACGGTCGCGGCGCTCGCGGCGAACGTGGTGAACGTGGTCGCGAGCTACATCCTCGTCTTCGGTGCCGACGGGGTCCCGGCGCTGGGGTTGCCTGGAGTTCCCGGGACCGCCGCGCTCGGCCTCGAGGGCGCTGCGCTGGGCACGGTGATCGGGGTGGCGGTCGAGGCTGCGATTCCGCTTGCGGTCTTCCTCGGCCCGACGCTTCATCGCGAACTCGGTTCGCGAAGCGCGTGGCGGTGCGGGCTCGCGCCGATCCGCGACCTGCTGCGGGTCGGCACGCCGGCGGCGGCGCAGTTCGGCAACGAGATCTTCTGCTGGACCATCTTCATGAGCGTGCTGGTGGGCAAGTTCGGTGAAGTGCACATGGCCGCCGGTTGGGCGACCATGCGGTACGTTCATCTTTCCTTCATGCCTGCGGTGGGGTTCAGCGTGGCGGCGACGGCGCTGGTGGGCAAGGCGATCGGGGCCGGCGATCCCGATCGCGCCGCGCGGCTTGCCCGCACGGCGCTGGGGATGGCCTTGGTGTGGATGACCGCCTGCGGCGTCTTCTTCCTGCTCGGCCGCGATCAGCTGGTGCGGGTCTTCGCCTCGGGAGGCGAGACGCCGGCGGAGACGGTGGAGGCGATCGTCGCGATCGGGTCGAAGCTGCTGGTCTGCGCCGCGGTCTTCCAGATCCTCGACGCGGTCGGCATCGTCTACAGCGGCGCCCTCCGCGGCGCCGGAGACACCCTCGTCCCGGGCGTGGTGACGGTCGTCTTCAGCTGGGTCTTCATCGTGCTCGGCGGCATCGTGATCGTGAACACCATGCCGCAACTCGAGTCGGTCGGCCCGTGGCTTGCTGCGACGGCCTACCTCATGGCCCTCGGGGTGGTGATGGGGTGGCGGTGGGAGTCCGGGGCCTGGCGGCGGATCCGACTGGTTCCGGGCATTGAAGCCGAGGCGGCCCGGGTGGCGCCGCTCCTTGGCGGTCCGCCCACCGCAGACGCCGCCGGGGCGGTCGAAGACCTCGTCGAGGAGTGGGGCGCCGACCCGCCGCAGCCCCCCGCGGGAGGGTGAGGCGGCCGCCGATGGCCCCGACGGGTTGAGTGTGGCCGCGGGGCTGGCTACATTGACCGATTCGAACTGACCCGGCCCTCACCTCGGAGGGCCCGAGGAGTCCACGCATGGTTTCAGGCAGCGGTCTCGACACCGTCATCGGAGGCAGCACCCGCGATCCCGAGCAGGCAGCAAGGCTCGCCGAGCAGGCGCGGGCGTGCGAGGCGGCGGGTGACCGGCAGGGTGCCATCGACGCCTACCGCCGCGCCGTTCAGTGCGACGACGCAGCCGAGATCGTCTTCCGGCTCGCGTTCCTGCTCGACCTCTCCGGTGAAGAGGACGAGGCGGTGCAGCTCTACGAGGAGCTCGCGGCGCGGGAGACCCCGCCGATCAACGCACTGCTCAATCTTGCGGTGCTCTACGAGGATCGCAGCCAGTGGGTCCGTGCCGAGAAGTGCCTGAGGCAGGTGCTCGAGACCGACCCGAGCCATCCGCGAGCGAGGCTCTTCATGAAGGACGTGCTCGCCTCCAAGGACATGCTCTACGACGAGGAGTTCGATCGCGATCGCCTGCGTCGCGATGCGCTGCTCGACACCCCGGTCACCGACTTCGAGCTCTCGGTGCGGGCCCGCAACTGCCTCAAGAAGATGCAGATCCGCACCCTGGGCGATCTGCTCAAGATCACCGAGGCCGAACTGCTCTCCTACAAGAACTTCGGCGAGACGAGTCTCACCGAGATCAAGGAGATGCTCACCGCCCGCGGCCTTCGCCTCGGGCAGGGTCTCGAGGGCGGCGCCTACTCGCGAGTCCGCAAGGACATCATCGATCAGCTGCGCGGCAAGGCCTCCGATGCGGTGCTCAACAAGCCGATCTCGGCGCTCGACCTCTCGGTCCGGGCCCGCAAGGCTCTGCAGCTGCTGAACATTTCGACGGTCGGCGAACTCGCCGCCCGCACCGAAGCCGAGCTGATGGGGGTGAAGAACTTCGGCACCACCAGCCTCGACGAGATCAACAAGAAGCTCGGCGACCTCGGTCTCGGCCTGCGGGCACTCGAGGCCGGCGAGGAGTTCTGAGCGCGGGACTGGGCGTGAAACGGTGCGGAGCGCCGGCGCGATCGATGCCGAACTGACCGGGCGGTGGGGGTTGCGCGGCCCTGGGACCCGACCGAGGCATTCCCGAGCGTCGATCCGTTTCACGGGACAAGCTGCCGCAGCGGCGTCGAGGGTCCAACTCGGCTTCGATGAGTCGCCCGCACATCGCGCGTTGTCGGATCGCCGGCCGGATCGCTCGCCCGACCGGACCTAGTCGCGAACGGCCTTGAGGGTCACCAGGTCCTGCACGTCGAGCAGCCCCACCGGACGACCCGCCGCGTCGACCACCGGGATCTCGTCGAGCCGCCGCTCCCGAACCACCGCCACTGCGTCGCGGACCTGCGACTCCACCGTGAGGTGGACGGGGCTTCGCGTCATCACCTCGCGGACCGGCCGCTCGAGCCCGGCTGCGCCATCGCGATTCAAGAGCCGTCTGAGATCGCCGTCGGTGAAGATGCCCGAGAGCCGTCCCTCGCCGTCGACGAGCAGGATCGCGCCGGCCCGCCGGTTCTCACCCGAGGGTCGGATCGCCTCCGCCACCCGCACCGACTCGGGCAGCACCGCGAGGTTGTGATCGGTGCGGAAGCGAAGCACTTCGACCACCGGCCGCATGCCCACGCCGAGCATGCCGCCCGGGTGGTGCTTGTGGAAGTCGTCGGCGGCGAAGTTGCGGCGGCCTGCGAGGGCCAGCGCGAGGGCGTCACCCATCGCGATCATCACCGTGGTCGAGGTGGTGGGGGCGAGGTTGTGGGGGCAGGCCTCGACCACGTCTCCCATCGAGAGGTGCACGTCGCTGAGCCGCGCAAGGCGAGAGCGAGGATTGGTCGAGATGCCGATGCGGCTGACTCCGTCCGCCTTGAGGATGCCCGCAAGGGTGGCGACCTCCTCGGTCTCGCCGCTCGCCGAGAGCAAGAGGCAGAGATCGCCGCGGCGGATCCGTCCGAGATCGCCGTGGACCGCTTCCGCCGGATGGACGAAGTGGGATGGCTGGCCGAGGCTTGCGAAGGTGGCGGACATCTTGAGTCCTACCAACCCCGACTTGCCCATGCCCGAGACCACCAGGTGCCCCCGGCAACCCTCGAGCAGGTCAAGCGCCGCGGCCCACTCTGCGATGCCGCCTGCCGCGATCGCTCCGGCAACCCGCTCGATCGCGGCCGCTTCGGTGCGGAGCACCTGCTCGAGCAGGGAGGCCTCGTCGACCGGAGGGCGGATGGGCGTCGTCGCCATGCACCCATGCTACCGCCGCCCCGGGCGTGCTAGTCTCCCCGCATGGCCGACGGATCGACCAGCGTGCGCGGGCGGAGCCACCTCGACGAGCAGGGCGACTACCTCGTCCGCCTCGAGCAGTTTCAGGGCCCGCTCGACCTGCTGCTCTTTCTCATCCGCCGGGCCGAGGTCGACATCCACGACATTCCGATCGGGGTGATCACCGAGCAGTACCTCGCCCACCTGGGGGAACTCCATCGCATCGACATGGAGACCGCCGGCGAGTTCCTGGTGATGGCCGCGACCCTCGTCGAGATCAAGGCTCGCGCCCTCGCACCCCGCGAAGAGGACGCCGGCGAGGAGTCTGGTTCGGCGCTGCTCACCGATCTGGAACGGTCCGATCCGCGGCTCGATCTGGTGCGGCAGCTGCTCGCCTACCAGCGATTTCGCGATGCCTCTGAAGCCCTGCAGAGCCTGCGCGACGAGCACAGCCGACGACATCCGGTGCGGCTCGTCGAGGACGCGGAAGAGGTGCCCGAGCCCGAGGACGACGAGCAGAGCCTCGAGATCGAGGACGCCCATGTGCTCGATCTGCTCGAGGCCTTCGAGCGGATCATCGCCGCGGTCGATCTCGATCGCCTCGGCGACCACCGCGTCGAGATGGACGAGACTCCGCTTGCGCTGCATCAGGCGGACCTGCTCGATCGGCTCGAGCGGGCTCCCGGCCGGCGACTGCCGCTGCAGGAGGTCTTCGCCGGGCGTCGCCGGCTCGAGATGATCGGTCTCTTCCTTGCCGCGCTCGAACTCGCCCGCAGCCAGCGCCTCGCCATCCGGCAGGCCGAGGGCGATGCGGCGCTGGTGGCGCCGATCGAACTCGAGTGGCTCGAGCCGCCGGTGTCGCCGGGCCAGCCCGCCGCCGAACTCTCCGCCAACTGATTCAGGAGCGTGCGGACGCGGTCGAGAGTTCGCGGGCGACTCGCGCCGCGATCCGCTCCTGCAGCTTCTTGGCGTCGGCCACCGAGCGGACGTTGTTGCAGAGCACGCTGAATGCGAACGATCGTCCATCGGGCGCGAGCACGTAGCCGCTCAGGCAACTGACCCCGTTGATGTAGCCGCTCTTGGCGCGGACCTCGCACCCGGCGAGATCGATTCCCGAGAAGCGGCGCTTCAGGGTCCCGTGCTCTCCGCCGACGGCCATGCTTGCGAGCCAGGGACCGCGAATCTCCGGATCGGCGACGAGCGACGCGAGCCATGCGGTGACCAGATCGGCTCGGATCCGATTCCCCCGGCCAAGACCAGATCCGTCGCAGATCTCGACGCCTTCGAGCAGCGGGGTCGGGACCCGCTTGGCCAGTTCTTCCCGCAAGGCCGCGGCGGCAGCGCTCCAGGTCGCGGGCGCGTTGGTCTGTTCGTGGGCAAGGCGCTTGAAGAGGCACTCCGCATGAAGGTTGCTGCTGTCGGAGTTGGCCCGCTGGAGCACCGTGGTGATCGGCGTCGAGATGATCGGCGCCACGTCGATCTCGTTGGCGAAGGAAGGGTCGTCCGCATTGGCGACCCGCACCGATCCGATCTCGATGCCGCGGCGGCGGAGCCGATCGGCGAGCAGCGTCGCGAAGAAGTCCGGGACTTCGCGCAGGGTCACGCGGATGGGGACCGCCGAGGGCTCGCGAACGTTGCCGCGCAAGGCGAGGGCGTTGGGAGCGTTGGGTGTGGCCGGCTCGTGCGAGATCCACGGATTGTGCTGGTCCTTCTTGCCGCGATTGGCGGAGGCGCGGTTGTGGATCACCACCCACGGTGCGTCGGGCGTGAAGGGGCCGGGCACGGCGCGATCGCTCGCCGGCGCCGGCGCGAGGTGCAGGCAGTTGGCGTGGAAGTTGAGCCCGGCGACCTCGGCGCAGTAGTGCTCGTTGGCCTGATCCATCGGCCAGCCTTGGGGACGGAACGCGCGATCGAAGACGCGATCGTCGACGACCAGGGTCTCGAGGCGGCGAATGCCCCGCGACTCGATCGCGTCCACCCAGAGCGAGATCAGTTCCTCCACCGCAAGCCCGGCGACCACGGTCCCGTCGGGGCGGCGGTGCATGGTGGTGGCAAGCAGTTCAGGATCGCCGAAGGCGGGGTCGCCGTCACCGATCACCACCAAGGTGCCGCCGCCGGTGCCGGGCCGATGCACCAGCCGGGTGCGGAAGCGAAACTCCGGGCCGAGCCCATCGAGGGCGGCGCCGGTTGAAAGAAGCTTCATGTTGCTCGCCGGGATCATCGGGCGATCGGCGGAGAGGTCGACGAGTTCCCGGCCGTCCGCGGCGTCGCGCACGCTCACCGAGATGGTGGCGCCGGGCAGCTTCGCGCCGCGGACCAGCGCCGTCACGTCGGATTCGAGGGAACCCGCCACCGCGGTCGAGGCGAGCCAGATCGCGGCGGCGGGCAGCAGTGGCATCGGAATCGGCATCGGTTCTCCCGAGAGGAGCGATCCGGGGAGATCGGCGAGAGGGCCGGTCGAGGTCGAGTTTCGAGGGCAGCTTCAGGAGGGGTCGAGCGACTCGCTCTCGATGTTGGCGGCGAGCCCCGCTCGCTTCCGCTCGACGTAGCGGCGAACCCAGTTCTCCCAGGTCTTGCCGCTCGCGGCATCCTTGCCGGAGAACTCGATCGCCCGCACCGAGGCGATCGCCACCGATCGTCGCCCCTCGCCATCTGCGGGAATCAGCCGCAGCACGTCGCCGGGGCGGTAGTCGAAGAGGAAACCCTGCTCCACACCCTCGGAGGTCTCGACGGTCACATCACCGCGGTAGTCGACCGCGGCGAGCAGCGCCGCCTCGAACTCGGCGGAGTCGGCATCACGGGAGACCCGGACGCCCTGTTCGAATCGCACTTCGCCGCTCACGCGTCCTCCTCCTCGTCGCTGCCGCCGCTGCCGGCCCACTCCATCCCGGTGATGGGGTCGAGCAGCCGCCAGGGAAAGGTCTTCAACAGGCGTCGGATCACCGACCAGGCGATGTCGTCGTCGACCACGGTCAGCAGCATCTGGGAGATCGGGTCCTGTCCCGGCGGAAGATCGATGCGGATGCCGGGACCGTACAGCACGTCTCCATCACGCACCTCCGGCGAGGTGTTGAGCGCCTCCAGCTGCTCCAGGATGCGGGCGCGAGCCGCGATCGGCGTCGGGCCGTTCTCTTCGCCGGAGCGACGCGCCAGGATGACCAGTTCCCGCTGCATGGGTGGACGGGAACGGTAGCGGAAGCCCGGCGCGGCGTCGACCGTCTCGCCTAGTCCGCCGCGCTCGGCGGCGCGAGCAGCGAGCCCGCGAGATCGAGCAGCCGCTCGAGCGGCACCGGCTTGATCAGGTAGCCCTCCACGCCGAGCGCCTTCGCGTAGGCCTGGTGTCTTCGCCCCTGATTGGCGGTCACCATGATGATCGGCGGCCGGCGGGCGAATTCCTGCAGCCGATCGAGCAGCAGCAGACCGGAGGCCCGCGGCAGCATCATGTCGAGGACGACCAGTTCCGGCTGCGAGTCCATCATCGCCTGCCACGCAGCCTCGCCGTCGGAGCGGGTCTCGACGACCGCGCCAACTCCGCGAAAGGAAAGCGCCATGCCCTCGAGGATGTCGGGATCGTCGTCGACGATCAGAATGCGGCGGCCCGCGAGCGGTGAGCCGCTCATCGCGAGGTCCCCGGGGCGGGGTCGGCGGTGGCGGTCTCGGAATGACGGCGGATGTTCGCGACCTGCTCGGGCGTCAGCCACGGCAGCGACTCCAGCCGGGCCACCATCCGTGCAGGCATCGGCTTGCCCTCGCGTTCGAAGCGGGGGCGGCTCTTCCAGCGGCGATGCAGCCACCAGTACTGCTCCGGCGCCATCCGCACCATCCGCTCGATCGCCCAGGTGTACCAGGCGCTGACGAAGAAGATGGGGTCCGGATGCTCGTCCCACATCTCCGGTTCGAGACGATCGAGACAGACGATCTCGTAGCGGAAGTCCGCATCGCAGCGGCGGGCGAATCCCGCCACCAAGGGCAGCCGCTCCCGCACCGCGAGCAAGGCGATCGACTTGTAGCTCGAGGCGAGGCGGTCGAAGAAGGGAACAAAGATCCCGTCGTTGCCCGCGTTCTGATCGGCGATGAAGGCGACCTTCGCACCGCGGGCGATCGCCTCGACCACCCGTTCGGTGGCGCCCCACTTGGTGATGATCTCGAGTCCATGCCGGGTCCGCATCGAGTGGATCCAGGCATGGAGCATGGGGTTGTCGAGCGGTCGAGCTAGCGCGGTGATGGGAACCCCCAGCATCGAGAGCGTGTACCCCAGCAGCTCGAAGTTCCCCTGATGGGCGGTGATGAGGATCGCCGGCCGATCGGAGAGCAGAACTTCCACGGTGTCCGCGAGCGGCCCGAGCCGGACGTGCTGCGCCCAGCCCGAAGGCGTCACTCGCCGCGACATCATCAGGCTGTCGACGAGGAACATCCCCATCAGCGAGCGGATCGAACCCTCCGCCAAGGCCTCGGCCTCCGCATCGGAGAGCTCGGGAAAGGCCGCCTGGACGTTCAGGATCGCGCGGCGTCGGTGACGCGCCGAGAGCCGCCAGTACGCCGAGCCGACTTCGCCGGCGGTCTCGAGATTGGCCGCAGAACTGAAGATCGACAGCCCGCCGCCGAAGAGGCGGAAACCGAGGTACTGCAGCGTGTCGATCGCCGAGGAGACCAAGGGTTCGCTCGCGACAGGACCGCCGCCGCCAAGACCGCCGCGGTCAGCGGGGGACCGATCCGGTCAGGATCTCGAATCGATTCGAGTTCAGCACCGGGATCTGCGCCTCGGTCGCGCGGCGGAAGAGTCGGTCGTAGCGGTCGTACTCGTCCTGCGCCTCGAGGCGAGCGTCGATCTGCTGCGCCGTCGCGTTCGGAGGCAGGGGACCAGGCTCGCCCGGCTGCACGCCAAGGACGAGGAAGTCGAGGTCGCCGGTGAGTTCGCTGCCCTCGATGACCACGCCGCCCCAGTCCCGAACCTGCGTCTTGAGGAACTCCGCCTCGGCGGTGCTGGCGCGGCCGTCGCCGTCGACGTCGAACTTACCGAAGACCAGGAACTTGAACTTGGTGTTGGCGTCGAAGACTGCGTTCGCGACTACGTCGCCGGGCACCACCGGGCTGCCGGGGGTGTCGCGAATGATGCGGGCGGTGCTGGTGAGGTCGTTGACCTTGATCACCTGGATCGAGGCCTTGCCGCGGCTGTAGGCGCCGGTCTGGGGGTCGGGCTGGATGGTGCGAGCATCCTCGTAGACCTCGAAGGTGATGCCTGGACGGAGCCGATCCTTGCGGCCGAGGTTGAGGAAGACCTGACGGTCGGACCCGATCACGTCGATCACCTCGCCGTCGACGAGTTCGGCCGGACTCTCGGACTTGGGCCGGACTTCGTTGACCTTGGCGTCAAGCTGTGCGACGCGGGTGCGGAAGACCGCGTTGTCGCGGTTGAGTTCGTCGATCTGCCGCTCGAGGTCGCGAATCCGCTGGGTGTAGCGGGCTTCGATCTGCGTGCGGGCTGCGTCGATTCCCTGCACCGCCGCAGAGGTTTCGGCGCGGAGGGTGTCGACGGTGCGTGCGTATCCGTCGATCGAGGCCTGCGCAGCGGCGAGCGTCGCCTGGTTTCGCTTGTCGGCGTCGGCCATCGCTGCCTGCAGCCGCTTGGTCTCGTCGTCGGCGGAGGCGAGTCGAGCCTTGGTGGCATCGAGGTCCTGCCCAAGCTGGCGGACCTTGGTCCGCTCGTTGGAGAGAACGGTGCGGACGGTCTGGTTCTCGGCGACGCCGAGTTCCTGCCGCATCTGCTCGAGCGAAGCGTTGGGGTTGCCGGAGACGAAGGTCGCGACTTCGCTGCTGCGACGGTTCATCTCGGCGAAGAGGCTCAGCCGGGCCGAGGTGGCGTCTGCAAGCATCGCCCGCGTCGCGTCGCGGCTGCGTTCCTCGGCGGTGATCACCTGAGCCAGGTCGGCTTGCGCCTGCTTCTCGGCATCTCGGGACTTCGACTGGCCGGCGTACAGCACGATGCTGACCACCAGTAGCGCCACCGTCGTCACCACGAACACCACGAGCGAAACCAGCATTCCGGTGCCGCTTCCTGCGCGGGTCGCCATGCGTCCAGTCCTTCCGTCGATACCTGGCGAAGCGGCCGCCGCACCGGGTCGGGTCGAGAGGCCCGCGACGCTGCGGGACCTTCGGTTCCAGACCAATCCGCAAGTGTCGGCGTCCGTGCCGTTGGCGTCAAGCGGGCACGACGCGAAGGGCCTCGGTCAGGCTGGTCGCGCCGCGGCGGACCTTTCCGAAAGCGTCGTCGCGAAGGGGAAGCAGATCGCCGCTCGCGGTGGCGGCGGCTGCGATGGCGGCGCTGCTGGAACGCCGCATCACCAACTCTCGAAGCGGCTCGGCCATGGTCAGCAGTTCGTAGACCCCGAGCCGGCCTCGGAATCCGGTCTGGCGGCATTCGCGGCACCCAGCGCCCTCGCGGATCGAGTTCTCGGGGCCGGGCTCGAAGCTGGGGGGTCGCTCGGTCGGCTCGCACGGCCGCCACTGCCCGCAGGCCTCGCAGACCCGGCGGACGAGCCGCTGGGCGAGCACGCCCTCGACCGAACTCGAGACGAGGTAGGGCTCGACGCCCATGTCGAGCAGGCGGGTCATGGCTCCGGCTGCGTCGTTGGTGTGCAGGGTGGAGAAGACCAAGTGCCCGGTCAGCGAGGCCTGCACTGCCGCCTCCGCGGTCTCGAGGTCGCGGATCTCGCCGATCATGATGATGTCTGGATCGTGGCGAAGGATGGCCCGCAGTCCGGCTGCGAAGTCGAGCCCGACCTGGTGGCTGACCTGGATCTGGTTGACGCCGGGGACGTGGTACTCGACCGGATCCTCGACGGTGATCGCCTTCACCGCACCCGAAACGATGCGGCGGAGACTGGCGTAGAGGGTCGTCGACTTGCCGCTGCCGGTGGGCCCGGTGACGAGCAGGATCCCGTGCGGTCGTCCGATCAGCCCGCCCCAGCGCGACTCGACCTCGCCCGGCATGCCGAGTTCCTCGAGGCCCATCATCACCGCGGACTTGTTGAGGATCCGCAGCACCACGCCCTCGCCGGAGAGCATCGGGATCACCGACACCCGCAGGTCGTACTCCTTGCCCTTGTTCCGCAGGGTGATGCGGCCGTCCTGCGGTTTGCGCTTCTCGGCGATGTTGAGGTTCGCCATGATCTTGAGGCGGCTCACGATCGCGTTGCGGAAGCGGTTGACGGTGGGGGGAACACCGGCGTCGGCGAGCACGCCGTCGATGCGATAGCGGATCTCGAGGGTGTCTTCGTAGGGCTCGATATGGATGTCGGTGGCCCGCTCCTTGATGGCCTCGAGGAGCAGATCGTTGACGAGGCGGATGACGCTCGCCTCTTGCGCCTCGTCGACCTCGGCCGAGCGGATCTCCTCGGTCGCGGCCGCTTCGGGCCCGCCCTCCGCAGCCAGCGCCTCGAGGGTGTCGCCCGCGACGCCGTAGTGGGTGCGGATGAACTTCGAGATGTCCCGCTCCTCGGCGAGCACCAGCTCGATGGGGAGGCCGGTGAGCAGTTTCAGCTCATCGAACGCGCTGAGTTCGAATGGATCGCAGGTCGCCACCTGCAGCGCGGACTCGGTGCGGCGGATCGGCACGCAGCGCTGTTTGAAGACCAGCTTGGGCGGCAGCATCTTCAGGGTGGCGTCGTCGACGTCGACGCTCGCGAGGTCGACGATCGGCATGCCGAACTGCTGGCCGATGGCTTCGAGCACGTCCTGCGGGCGAACGAATCCCAGGCGGACCAGGGCGTGGTCGAGCCGCTCGCCGGTTCGCTGCTGTTCGGCAATCGCCTCCGCCAACTGGCGGTCGGAGATGAGCCCCCGGTCGAGCAGCAGCGTTCCAATGCCCATGGTTCTGACGAACTCCCTTGGCGACCTCGCCCGGAGGCTGATCGACCATCCGATGATCGCGCCACCACCCGCAGATGGGATCTGGTTGTAGCCGTTCGAGGGCGCCGAGGCTGCACTCGATTGCAGAGAAGGGCGGCACTCGCTCGCGGTGCGTCAATCTGCGGCGACTGGCGAGTTCAGGACGGCCGCACCAGCGCCGCGGCCACCGTAAGGCTGTGCGGCCGGTTGGTCCCGCCGCGGGGAGCCAGTTCGCCGGCGGTCGCGGCGCCCACCAACGGCATCGGCCCGACCCGTCGCTGGATGGCCGCTGCATCGTGCCCGGCCGATCCGAAGAGGGTCTTGCCGCGAGCCGAGGAGATGGCGGCGATCGCGACCGCCGGCTTGGGTCGCAACTGGGCCTGATCGAGGGCCAGATCGAGGTCGTCGTTGCCGCTCTCGGGGTCGCGGAGATGAAATCGCACCGTGCGGCCGGGCCGGATCGATTCCGCGAGGAGGAGCTCGCCGCGCTTGGGATTGGCGGAGACGACCGGGTGGAGCAGGTATCCGCCCTGTTCGGGCCGCTCTGCCGACTCGTCGTTGGCGACCCCGACGAAGAGTCCCCGCTCGATGAGGGTGCTCGAACGTTCATCGAGGTCCTCGCAGGCCCGCTGCGCGACCTCGATCGCCGGACGACCGCCGAGCGTCTTCAGGGTGCTGCCCTTGCTCGAGGTCACGACCGCGGGAGCACCAATGGCGCGGGCAGCCGAGGAGACGATCCAGTCGAAGGCCACGCGGCCGTGCAGGCTGAGTCCGACGGCGCCGGTTCGTTCGAGGTGCCCGTCGATGCAGAGCACCTGACCGCCAAACTGGCTCGAGCCGGTGGCGATGCCGCCCACGAGCGGCGGAGGGCCACCGGCGACGCGGCCGAGGCGAGCGAGCAGTGCTGCGGGAGCCGGTCCGAACGGATCGGTGAAGAGGAGGATGCCCGCAGGGGGGGTGCCGTCGTCTGCGAATCCGAAGTGCCGATGCAGCGTGGCCTCGGACCACGATTCCGGCGGCCCGTCGTCGGCGAGGATGCGGATGGGACGGCTGGTGACCTCGGGCAAGCGGAAGGCCACAGCGGCAATGGCGGGGCTTCCTTCGAGTTCGGCATCGCCGACCGCGATCGACGAGGCGGTCGCGGCGAGCAGTCGCTCCGGCTTGAGCACTGCCCGCAGCGACTCCATCACCTCGGGCATGGCCTGGGTGTGATGGAAGGAGGCGAAGGCCACCACGATGGCGCTGCCCGCGGCCCCGGCGGCCTCGAGCTGTTCGGCGACCTCGAGACCGGCGGTCCGGGCATCGGGGTGGCGTGACGAGCCCTCCGCTGCCACCCGGGTAGGACGGAAGGGTCGATCGAGCAGGGGTCGCGGAGGAGGGGGGGTCGGTCATGGCCGGGCTCTGCGGATCATCTTTGCGTGGGGGGCTTGCAAAGCGCGGCCGCTCCCGCATAATCCCCGATTCTCCACTTTCCGGTCCGCGTGTTGCGGTCCCCCGGAGTCACCGCCGTGCCGAATACCGAATCCGCCCGCAAGAGAGTCCGCCAGACCGCCCGCCGACGGGCCCTCAACCTGTGGCGGAAGCGTCGGGTGAAGGAGCAGGTCAAGGCCTTTCTGCAGGCGGTGCACGACCGGAACGTCGACGCGGCGGAGACGGAGTACCGCAAGGTGGTCTCGGTGCTCGACAAGGTCTCCTCGACCAGCACCCTGCACAAGAACACCGCGGCGAGGCGGAAGAGCCGCTTGGCGCGACGGCTGAACGCGCTCAAGGGCGCCGCAGCGGCCTGAGCGTTCGCGACCGGGCAGCGGCGATTTCTCGATACCCTTCGATCCGGGCGTCAGCACCGCTCCGCGGACGCGGCGGCGACGTCGATCTCGTCCGGAGCCCGTCGTGACCGACTCCCGCCCCAGCGAGGTTCGCGAGGCGATCGCAGACTACCTCGAGGAGTCGAAGTCGCCGTGGGCGGTCCTGCTCTTCCTGCTTCCGGCGGTGCTCTTCTATGAAATCCGGCTTGCGGTGCTGGTCGCCCGCGGTGAAGAGGTGCTCGTCAACAAGGCCGAGCACGGAGTGCTCCGCTTCCTCGACTCGATCGGTCTCGGCAGCGCGGGTGCGTTGGGGATGGCCCTGCCGGGCGTGGTCCTCGTTGCGATTCTGCTCCTCTGGCACCTGCTGCTGCGAGCGCGGTGGCGGGTCGCCCCGGCGGTCCTGATCTGGATGCTCGCCGAGAGCGCGATCATGACCTTGCCCCTGCTTGCGCTCTCGAAGTTGGCCTCGGGCCCCGGGCTGTTCGCGGCCGCCGAGGAGATCCGCACCATCGGCACCACCGGCAAGCTCGCGGTGAGCCTCGGCGCCGGGATCTTCGAGGAGCTGGTCTTCCGGCTGCTCCTGCTCGCGGCGCTGCACGCACTCTGCTGCGATGTGCTGCGATTGCGGGAGTGGAGCGGCTCGGTGATCGCGGTCGTCGTCGCCGCGGTGCTCTTTGCGGTGTATCACCCGATTCGCGACGCATCGGGGGAACTCGACCTCGCCCGCTTCGGCTTCTATTTGCTCGCTGGAGTCTGGCTCGGCGTCCTCATGCTGAGGCGTGGATTCGGCATCACCGTCGGGGCTCACGCCCTCTACGACGTCGCGGTGCTGCTCGGCGGCCCCTGATCGCCGCGGCGGCGCCCGCGCACTCCGGTCCTCATCGCGGTTGGGGAATCGCCCCTGATTCAGTCCGGGTCCGGGAATCTCCCGGTGCAAGCGCGACTCGACGTCTCCCAATCGTCACGAGCAGCGCCGCCGGTGTTGCCGTCGGTTGCGGTGATCGACGGTTCCTTGCTCCGGCAGGTTTTGATTCGGATGTTTTCACCGAGCGTCCACGGAAGGACGCCGGGAGGCAGATCCCATGACCATCAGCTTCATTCAGGACGGCTTCGGAACCTTCGGTTCGTCCGCGACCGCGCCCTCGGCCCTGCACGGCTTCCAGGTGCTGCGACCGCTCGGCCGCGGTGCTGCGAGTTCGCTCTACGCGGCCTTCGACCCGGAGACCCGCGAGGTCTTCACCCTCAAGCACGTGATCCGTCGCGAAGGCTGCGAGCGCGAGGACCAGCGATTTCTCGACCAGGTCGAGAACGAGTACGCGATCGCGAGCCGTCTCGACGTGCCCGGCATTCGCGCAGCGCGGCGCATCGTGCGGGTGCGGCCACTTCTCCGGGTTCGGGAAGTGCTGCTGCTGCTCGACTTCGTCGACGGCACGCCGCTCGATCGCCTCGAACACACCGATTGGCGCATCACCCTCGGCCGCTTCGCGGACGCGGCGCGGGCGCTCGGTCGCCTGCACGCGTGCGGGGTGGTGCATGCGGACTTCAAGCCCGGGAACGTGATCGTCAACGACTCGAACGAGATCGTGCTGATCGACCTCGGCCAGGCGTGCTCGATCGGGCAGCGGAAGGCCCGGATCCAGGGGACCCCCGGCTACATGGCTCCGGAGCAACGGCGACTCGAGTCGCTCGGTCCCGCGACCGACGCGTTTGCCCTCGGAGCCTCGATCTTGCGAACGGCGCTTCGCGACAAGGAGGGCTGCCCCGGCTCTGCGACCGGCTCTGCGGTCGGTTCTCAGGTGGCCGCCACGCACGAGGCCTTCGCGGCGCTCACCGCAGATCCTGTGGAGGCGGCGGCGGCGCTTGCTCGCCACGACGCCCCCTCGGGCCTGCCCGAACTCGTGGCGAGCCTGCTGCAGGCGGCGCCGACGCGCCGGCCCGCTCGATTCAACGGCATCGCGGCTGAACTCGAGGCGATCGGCGGCGGTTGATCGCCACAGTCCGTAGACTTCGGCATGCGAGCAGCCGCCTTCATGGGCGGCGTTCGCTTGCCGGAGACGCTGGGTGTCGGAACACGCCGCGAGCCAATCGGATCGAGAGCTGGCGTCACCGATTCGCCTGATCGTCGCCGACGTCGACGGGGTCTTCACCGACGGCGGGCTGTGGATCGACGCCGCCGGCCGCGAGTTCAAGCGCTTCGATGTGCAGGACGGCCTCGGCGTCCGCCTCTGGATCGAGGCGGGCTTCGAGTGGCTGGCGGTGACCGGCCGCGGCGGCACCGCTGTTCGCCATCGTCTCGGCGAACTCGGGGTGCGGTGGATCGTCTCGGGCGTGGCGGACAAGGAGGCCGCGGTCGAGTCGATGCTGCCGCGTTTGGGCGTGCGTTGGTCCGAGATCGCGGTGATCGGAGACGACCTCCCGGAACTGCCGCTCTTTCGCCGCGCCGGGCTCGGGGTGGCGGTTGCGAATGCCGCCACCGATGTCCTGCAGGCGGCGCGATGGGTGACGCGATCGACCGGGGGTCACGGCGCCGTTCGAGAACTCGTCGAACGACTTCTTCGCGCAACCGATCGCTGGGCAGTCGCCAACGGATCGACGGGAGGTGCCGGTTGACGATCGGTGGCTCCGCGCGAGGCTCGACGCCATGACCGCTGCAGTCGCACCGCACGACCGAAGCGGCCGCCGCCGTTGGCGGGCGGTGGTGGCCCTGGTGGGCGCAGTACTGGTCGCCGCGGCCGCCATGGTGGTGGCCTGGAGCCTCGATCGCGACGAGGTCGAGAAGCCGAGCCGACTCGAGGGAATCGACATCGCCGACCTTGCCCGTCCGTCGGCGCTGACCGATGCGGAGCGACGAGGCGATGAGGACGAGGAAGGATCCTCCGGAGACCTCGCACGACCCGGCGCGGTCGAGCTCGCCGAGGGCGGCTGGATCGAGGTGGCCGACGAGACCGGACGATTGCGGCAGCGCTACTCCGCGGCGCGGATGGACCCGCTGCCCGATCGCTGGATGCAGATGGACGAGCCGCGGGCGCACTTCTTCGCGGCAGATGGCCGGGTGACGCGAGTCGGGGGCCGCAGCGGCACCGCGAGAATTCCCGATCGCGAGATCGAGTCGGGCACCTTGTCGGGCGAGGTGCGGATCGAGGTCTTCCGGCCCGTCGACGACGAGGCGATCGATCTCGAATCGACGCAACCCTGGGCGACCGTCGCCGCAGACGAGATCGACTTCGACGGAAGCGAAGGCAGGATCCGCGGCGATGGTGCGGTCTCGGTCCGTTCGCCCGAATTGAGTTTTGATGGCGAAGGCATGCTGCTCTTCCTCGATCCGTCGGGACGGGAGATCGAGCGATTGGTGGTCGAGCGGGCGACCGGCCCGCTGGTGCTGACCCCGAAGAAACGAGATTCGCAACCGGCGGCAGGTCCTTCGCCGGACCCTCCGACCGAACGCGCCGCCGCAGCGCCTGCTGCTGCGGCGGGATCGCGTCCGTCGCCGCAGGCAACGGCTGCGAACGCCACCGCCGCGAGTCAGCCCGCGCAGCCCGCCTCGCCGAACGCGGCACCAACCAAGTCCGATCGGCTCTTTCAGCTTCGGCTTGAAGGCGGCGTGCTGGTCAGTCGCCTCGAGGGCGAATCACGAAGCACCGTTCGGGGCGACCGGCTGACGGCGGTCTTCGCCATGCAGCAGGGCGGCTTCGCGGAACTGGCCGCCAATGGACCCGAGTCGAGTCACCGCGCGGTCGCGGCGATTCCGGTCGAACTCTGGATTGCCGCCGGATCGCTCGCGGCCTCACCGCAGGCGTCGGGGCCCTCCGGCGGGGTGCTCGCAGACGACGCCGACCGGATCGAGATCGAGTTCGGAGGCTCCCTCGTCCTCGAGCCGCTCGCGGAGGGCGAGCCGGGACCGACGCTGCCGAAGGAGTTGTGGGTTCGCATCGATGGCGCTCCGGTCGAGATCGAAGATCCCGAGCGTGAGGCGTCGGTCCGCTGCAGCGTGCTCGAGGCCCGAACGGGTTCGCAGGCGGGCGACCGCATCGATCTGACCTCGCCCGAAGGTGTGACCACCATCGAGACCCCGACCCTCAAGGTTCAATCGCCTGCGATCCGAGTCGCCGGGCGTGCCATCGGACTCGACGGTCCCGGCGAGGTGCGGTTCTTTGCCCGTGATCGTGAAGCGTCCGCGTCCGAGGACGCCGTGGAATCGGAGGTGCCGCGGCAGCGCGAGACCATCGCGATCTCCTGGCGAACCCGCCTCGACCTGGCCTTGGCAGAAGACGAGCGTTCCATCGAGTCTGCCCGCTTCGAGGGTGGTCCGCATGGAGTGATGGTCGAGGCGGAGACCCTGCACCTCGAAGCCGCCTCGCTCGAGGCGACGTTCTTTCCGCGCGGCGAGTCGGACTCGCGCGACCGCCTGCGTCGCTTCCTCGCCTCGGGTGGGGTGCGGGCGGTGCGGCGAGGCGGAATCGGCGGCATGTGGGCCGAGGCCATCGACGTCGAATTGCGCGACGACCCAGCCTCGACGAGTGTCGAGCGCTTCGAGGCGACCGGCGCGGTGCGGGCGCTCGATGCACAGCGACTGGTGTACGCAGACCGCCTCGAAGCGAGTTTTCTCGCCGTGGCGAGCGCCGAGCCCAGCCCCGAAGTCGCTGCAGGCGAAGGAGTGCCGGGCGAGCAGCTTCGCGGTGAGGCCGAACCCGGGGCCACCGCCGTCGATGCCGGGCAGATCGACCAGGCCCGCGCCGAGGGCGAGGTGGTGGTGGCGCTCGCCGATGGAACCTGGGCCTTTGCCGACCGCCTCGAGGGCGACGGACCGCAGTCGAAGCTTCGACTCGAAGGCAGCGACGGCAGTCTGCTGATTGCCCGCGACCAAGCCGTCGTCGATCGCTTCGAGTCGCTGGTACTCGAAGATGGCGCGGCGGCGCGGCTCGCCAACGGCACCGGTCCCGGTCGGCTCCGAGCCGGCAGCGAGGCCGCCATCGAGGGATGGTCGCCGCCGACCGAAGTCCAGCTCACGGACACCGAATGGTCGCCGCCACCGCGTCCGACGCGTCCCGAACCGCGTGGAGCGCTCGAACTGATGGCGGTGTGGACCGACGGCCTCGACTTCGCCGAGCCGAGGGCCGACCCCGAGGAAGCCGCGCCGCCTCCGGCGACGCTTGAGATTCGCGGTGGCGTCCGCGCTCGCGCGATCGGCGAGCGGGGGCGTGAGGATCGCCTCGACGCCGACTCGATTCGGGTTCGATTCCGACCGCAGGAAACTGGCTCGGAGGATGGGGAGAGTTCACTCGAGCCCATGCAGCTCGTGGCCAGAGGCGCGCCAGCGACCCTTGAAGCGCGACGTCCGCCGGACACCGCCGTCGATGCAGCCGAGGCCTCTGAGCTTGACCTCTTCCGCATCACCGGCCCGGAGATCGAGTACGACCTCGACGATCGCGAAGGGCGAGTTCCCGGCGCCGGCACCATGCTCGTCTCCGAGGCCGCGGTCGGTGACGATCCTGCTTCGATCTCGAGATTCCGTTGGAAGGGTCGTCTCGATCTGGTCAGCCTCGCTCCGGGCCGATCAAAGGTGACCCTCGCCGACGAGGTCGAGCTGGCCCGCGTGGTTCGCGCCACCGACACCGCCGCGGGCGAGCAGTTCACGGTCACGGCGGCGCGGATGGAGGCGATCGTCGCCGACGCCGATCCGAAGGGCCCCGATGCGAGCGCTCCGCCGGACGAGGCGAGGATGGCTTCCTCGGAACTGCTCGCGGTGCGCGGATTCGGACGCGTCTTCGCTCGCGGTGGTGGCCGCGACATCGAGTGCGACGCCTTCGACTACGACGCCGAGACCGGAGTCGTGGTGCTCACCGCGCGGCCGGGACGCAGCGTCTCGGTGCTCGAGCGCGGCGCCGCTGGCCCGGTGCGGGCCTCGCGGGTCGAGTGGAATGTTCGCACCGGCCGGGTCGAGGTCCTCGACGGCCGTGGCGAGGGCTGAGGCTCGTCAGAGCGCCGAGCGAATCTCCCACAGGTCGGGAAACGCCGGTCGGAAGAGGGTCTCGCGAAGGTAGGGAACGCCCGGCGAGCCGCCGGTTCCCTGCTTCATGCCGATGGTGCGTTCGACCATCTTGACGTGCCGGTAGCGCCACTCCTGCACCCCCTCGTCGAGATCGACGAGCAGTTCGCAGACCTGGCGCAGATCGGGATTGCGGTGGTAGAGATCGATGAGCGGCTGGTGCAGGGCGGGACAGGACTCCGGCGGCGTCCGCACATCGCGGCCGAGCGCCTCCGCCGGCACCTCGACTCCGGAGAGCGCGAGGAAGCGCAGGAAGGCATCCCACAGCGATGGGCTCTCGAAGCGGCGTTCGAGCGTCGCTCGTTCGCTGCTTCCCTCGGGGTAGTGGCTCACCGCGCCGCGGCGCTTGCGGCCAAGCATGAACTCGAACTCGCGAAACTGCGCCGACTGGAATCCGCTCGCCGATTCGAGCCGCGCCCGGAACGAGAGGAATCCCACCGGGGTCATGGTCTCGAGCACGTCGACCTGCGCGACCATGGTCTTGAGGATGGTGAGCATCCGCTGAAGGGTCGAGGCCGCGGTCGAGCGCTCGCACGCGGCGAGGGCTCGCGCGAGATGGTCGCCTTCCCAGAGCATCTGCTTGAACCACAGCTCGTAGACCTGGTGGATGACGATGAAGAGCATCTCGTCGTGCTCGGGACCGTCGGAGCGGCATTGCTGCAGCGAGAGCAGCTGCGGCACCTTGAGATAGTGGCCGTAGCTGAGGGTGGGATCGGTGGCGGCGTTGGGGGCGTTCATTGACGGTGATTGGAACACATCGCGTCCTCGCGTGCGCCGAAGAACTCAGGCTCGAGGTCGCCGCGAGGCGAATCGAGGCAGTGCCGCCGGAACCACCGCGATCGCGACGATCGCCCAGACCGCCGCGACGATCCCGGGTCCGCCGCCGGCGAGCAGCCCCAGCAGCGCCGCGCCGGGGCCGACCCCATAGCCGAGACCGATGAGTCCCTCGTGGGTGCCGCCGGCGTCGACGCCGCCGCGACCGACCGCCATCGCGTAGTAGAGCGCCGCGTAGTAGACGATGCCCTGGCCGATGCCGAAGGCGACGAGGCCGACTTCGATCGCGAGCAGCGAGTTGGCGAGCACCATGCCGCCGAATCCGCCCACCATGAGCAGACCGGCGAGCAGCAGCGTCGACCAGCGGCCGTGCCAGAAGTGGGTGCGCCAGAGCAGCAGCACCGTGGCCACTCGCGCGAAGAGCCAGAGGCTCGTGATCGGCGCCTGCGCCCCGAGGCTCGCGTCGAGATCGGCGAGGAGGTACGGCATCAGCGGCGAGATCGCCCCGACGAGCACATAACCGAGCGGCAGCAGGACGCGGCTTGAAGCGAGGAGGCGCGGATACTCGTCGGTCAGATGCCCGCGCGAGGCTTCTTCATCGTGGTGGGCCGGCGCGGGAGGCAGCAGCAAGGCGATCAGCGCCGCCACCATCAGCATGACGCCGAGCAGGGCGAGAATCCACTCGGCGCGGCCTGCCGCAAGCAGCGGCCCCATCGAGAGCATCGCCACCGTCACTGCGGTCATCCAGACCAGGTTCCACCAGCCGATGGCGCGACGCATCGCGCGGCCGTGGCGGCCCGCGGCAAGGAAACTCTCGACGAGCGGCCACAGCAGCGCGCTCGCGGCGCTCAGCACTGCGGTCACCGGCCAGATCGACCACGCGCCCTCGAGCATCATGGGCAGGGGGCAGCAGGCCGCTTGAATTGCGAGGGTCGAGACCACCACGCCGCGGGGAGAAAGCCGCGACGCAAGCCGACGCGTGAGGGGACCGGAGGCGAAGGCGGCGGCGACGTAGACCGCGCCGTTGAAGACCGCCAGCAGGAGATTCTCGACCTCGCCGAAGCCGTAGTTTTCGCGGGTGACGAAGGCGAGGCCGTTCCAGACCACGCCGGTGCCGAAAGAGGCGAGCGCCGTGATCGCCAGCAGCGCCGCCATCGACGTGGGACGGGTCGAGGGCGTGGTGGCGGTCATGGGCGGGCATGGTAGAGCGGCCCGGCTCCGTCGCGGTGACCGCGGATGCGGTTGCTACCATTCCCGCCTCGGTCCACGTAGCTCAATTGGATAGAGCGTCGCCCTCCGAAGGCGAAGGTTGCAGGTTCGATCCCCGCCGTGGACGCTTCGCCCCGCCGACTGGCGGGGCGTTGTCATGAACGACCGCACTCGCGAGGGAATCATGCGCATCGCCGAGTTCCAGACCCTGATCCGCGACCGCTACTACGCCACCGACCACGCCCGCGGCGTACCCGGCACCTTCCTGTGGTTCTCCGAAGAGGTGGGGGAACTGGCACACGCCCTCGGTCGACGCGAGCAGGGCCGCCCCGATGCGGAGAACCTTGCCGAGGAGTTTGCAGACGTGCTGGCCTGGCTCACCACCCTTGCCAACGTCTGCGAAGTCGATCTCGAAGCCGCGATCGCCGCCAAGTACATCGAGGGCGGCGGTCCGGCGGGAACGAAGTAGCGGCGGGGCAGGGCGGGAGGCCATACCATCCCGACCCCATGGGTCTCCTGCTCGATGCGGGGTACCTCGCCGCGGCCGTCGCGGGAAGCCCCTACCTCATCCCGCACCTTGCCCGCCGAGGCAACCTCGTGGCCGACTGGTCGGCCCGGCTCGGCGACGGCGAAGGTCTCGCTCCGCCGCGAGCGCCGCGTGTACTGCTGCACGGGGTCTCGCTCGGCGAGATCAACGCCTGCCGCGGACTCGTGCCGGCGCTCGCCGGTGCTGCCGATTCGGAGGCGGCGCTCGAGGTGGTCATCGCCGCGACCACCTCGACGGGATTGCGTCGAGCGATCGATCTCTTCGAGCCCGAGCACGCGGTGGTGCAGTATCCGCTCGATCTCTCGTGGGCGGTGCGGCGCTTCCTCGATCGAATCCAGCCCGATCTGGTGGCGACGGTGGAACTCGAGGTCTGGCCGAACCTCGTCGAGGCCTGCGCCCGCCGCGGCATTCCGGTGGTCGTGGTGAACGGACGACTGAGCCCGCGCAGCTTCAAGGGATACCGCCGCGTCCGGCCACTGCTCGCGCCGACCTTCCGCCGCCTGCAGGCGGTCTTCGCCCAGGACGAGGAATACGCTGGCCGCTTCGAGGCGCTCGGGGTCGAGCGCGGTCGCATCACCGTGACCGGCAGCATGAAGTGGGACTCGATGGTGCTCGCCGACGAGGTGCCCGGCGCGGACGCGCTGGCGGAGTCGCTCGGCATCGACCGCAGCCGACCGCTGGTGGTGGCCGGGTCGACGGCGCCGGGCGAGCCGGAACTTCTGG
>JAPOKA010000042.1 GCA_029977865.1 bacterium | reverse complement strand
GCTCTCCTGCGGCTTCATTCCGATCCGCAAGCCGGGCAAGCTGCCGAGAGAGAAGCGGGCGGCGAGCTACGCCCTCGAGTACGGCACCGACACTCTCGAGATGCACGCCGATGCGCTCTCGCATGGCGAGAAGGTCATCCTTGTCGACGACCTGCTTGCCACCGGCGGCACCATGAAGGCCTGCCACGACCTCGTGAAGGGACTCGGCGCCGAGATCCTCGGCGTCAGCGTCCTCATCGAACTCGAGTTCCTGAAGGGTCGCGGGCAACTGCCCGGCGTCGAGGTGCAGTCGGTGCTGCGGTACTGAGGCGAAGGGCGGGCCGGTCGGCATCCGACTCGAATGATCGCGCTCGCCGCCGGGTTGGCAGGGGTGCAGCCAGCGTCGGCCTCGACGGAGATCCATCGCGGGCAACACCGCGTAGGCAACAACGACTGCGGTGACGTGGTCGCAGTACGCCGGACACGCTCAACAGGACGGATTCGAACGTCGCTCAGCCGCCGGTCTCGACGGCGCTGAAGATCGCCACGCCGAACCCGAGCATCAGCACCAGGATCACCAGCACGCCGAGCAGGAAGAGGATGGTCCCGATGAGGCCGAGGATCATCCCCGCCTGGGTGCTTCCGCGGCCCGCAGGGTCCATCACCCCGGCACCGATCTTGGCGAGGTCGCCCTTCCCCATCACCCACGCAACGATCGAGACCGGCGCACAGCTGAAGAGGAGTCCGAGGATTCCCAGGGCCAGAATCAGTCCACCGCGATGAGGTTGCATGGCGTTGCGGTCTCCGGAGGTCCGACCGCCCCGATCGTGGGGCAGTCGACCCACGAAACTACCCGGTGATTCGGCGGCTGTCACCTGCTCGGCTCGCGACGCCGCGCACTCGGGATCTATCATGGCGCTTGGACTTCCTCGCTGACCTCGCCTCGGATCGACCTTCGATGACCACCGCCTCTCCTCAGACCAGCACCGACGCGGCCCGCTCGGCCGACCCCCTGCAGTTGATCGACGTCGACCATGTCCGGTTCTACGTGGGCAACGCCAAGCAGGCGGCCTACTTCTACGCCTCGGCCTTCGGGTTCCAGGTCGCGCAGATCCAGGACCTGACCACCGGCAGCCGCACCGCCGCGAACTACCTGCTCACGCAGGGCAACATCCGGATCGTGCTCGAGACGCCGCTCACCGCGGACCATCCGGCGACCGCGGAGATCGCGAAGTACGGCGACGGCGTCAAGGACATCGCGCTGACCGTGTTCGACGCCGAGAAGGCCTACGAGCAGGCGATCCGCAACGGGGGCGAGTCGGCCTACGAGCCCCGCACGACCAGCGACGCCCACGGCACCGTCACCATGGCCGGCATTCGTACCTACGGGCGCGTGGTCCACTCCTTCGTGAGCCGGACCGGCGGGTACGCCCTGCCGCAGGTCAAGCAGGGCGGGCTCTTCGCGCCGGGCTTCCGCGCAATGGGGCCCTACGCCCTCAACGACTTCAACCTCAAGCACCCCTGCGGCCTCAAGTTCGTCGATCACTGCGTCGGCAACGTCGAGGAGGGCCGCATGAACCACTGGGTGAAGTGGTACGAGGACGTCCTCGGCTTCGCGATGTTCAAGCACTTCGACGACAAGGACATCTCGACCGAGTACTCGGCACTGATGAGCAAGGTGATGGCCTCCGGCAACCACTTGATCAAGATGCCGATCAACGAGCCCGCCGAAGGCAAGAAGAAGTCGCAGATCCAGGAGTACCTCGAGTGGCACGCCATGACCCCGGGCGTGCAGCACCTGGCCCTTCGCACCGACGACGAACTGCACTCGGTGGCGGAACTGCGGCGTCGCGGCGTCGACTTCCTCGCCCTTCCCGACACCTACTACGAACTGGTCTGGAATCGGGTGAACCGCGTGCTGCGCGAGCACGGCCACGAGCCGGTCAAGGAAGACCACCAGCGGGTCCGCGACCTCGGCATCCTCGTCGACGCAGACGACGAGGGCTATCTGCTCCAGCTCTTCACCAAGCCGCTCCAGGATCGCCCGACCCTCTTCTTCGAGATCATCTGCCGCCGCGGCAGCCAGAGCTTCGGGAAGGGCAACTTCAAGGCCCTCTTCGAGGCGCTCGAGATCGAGCAGGAGAAGCGCGGCAACCTCTGAGCGAGAGGCCGCGGCCGCGGCTCCGGCAGGCATTGCGCTTCAGGCAGGCTCCGCGTCGGCGCCGGTGATCGTTCGCCGATCTTCGCCCGAGTCGCGGTGCGAAGACTCGTCGAACTCCTCTCCCTCCGCTTCCACCAGAGGCATGTCGATCGAAGACGCACCGGGACGAACCGAGAGCGTGCGGATTCCGAGCAGACGCCCGCGGAACCGCTGCCGCAGCGAGAGCGGCGCGATCGCAGCCAGCATGAACAGGGTGACGAGCCGCATGGCGCCGGTCGCGCCGAAGAGCATCGCGTAGCCCCACGGCCCCACTCCGGTGTAGCGAAGGATGGTGGCACCGATCAGCGAACCGCCCACCACCGCCAACGCGTTCGCAAAGTTGAAGAGCGTGAGCACCGGGGTGCGGTGGCTCTCGGGAATGGTGTCGAAGACGAGCAGGAACGTCGCCATCTCCCAGCACGCCCAGCCCACCCCCACCGCCATCTGCAGCCCCATCAGGTACCAGAAGTTGCCCGAGACCAGCCAGAGCGTGGCGGCGGGAGTGATCGAGAGCCCGCCGATCCAGAGCAGCCGTCCCAGTCCCTGCGATTTCGCCAGGCGGCCGATCAGCGGCAGGAACAGGACCTTCGCCATGATGTTGCCGGCGTTGATCGACATCAGTTCGATGTAGCTGAACTCCAGTTCCTTGAGCATGTAGGCGGTGAAGAACGGGCCCGACACCTGGACGCTCATGGTCACCGCGAGCATGTAGAGAAGCACCAGTCTCCCCTTGCCCTCTGCGAGGAAGGGAGCAAGGGCCCGACGCGAGATGGGTTCGATGCGGGTCACGAATCCGCGCGGCGCATCGCGATGGCGATAGAGGAAGACCGCCGAGACCGCACGGGCCAGGAACGCCAGGAAGAACAGGATCCCGAACGCAGCCAGTTCGAAGTCCGCCCCGCGGCCCCACTGGAGCAGCCCGCCCGCGAGACAGAGTCCCGCGATCAGCCCGATCTGCGCGAGCCGCGAGCGATGGGCGAAAAACCGCGGCCGCACCGGCGCCGGCACCAGGGTGGTGACCCAGGTGTTCCACGCCGGGGCGGTCGCAAGCCCTGCCGCCCAGTAGAGCGAGGCGAGCGCGAAGATCGCCCACGCCGGCGCGACGGCGGCCTCCGCCATCGCCGCGAGCGGCAGCAGCGAGAGCGCCTGCAGTCCGGCATTGGAACCGACCCAGGTGCGAAGGCTGCCGCAGCGGCGGATGCCCCACGGGGTCACCAACTGCGCTGCGGCACCGATCAGCAACGGCACTGTGGCGAGCAGTCCCGAGGTGACCTCGCCAAGTCCCGCCGCGAGACCGAACGCGACGAAGTAGGCCTCGCCGCAACCGGTCATCACCGCCCACGCAAGGGCGTCGGCATTCAAGAAGCGAAGGTCGCGACGAAGCGCGTCGGACCTGCGATCGGTTCTCTTGGGATCTCGACGCGGCAACCGTGCCATTCGCGAGTCGGTCCATGCTGCGGGCGGGGCGACGATCCTAACGTGGCGACTTCGTGCGCGGCACGCCCCCGTCCGAACGAACCACCGTTGTCCAACGCACGAGATCGAAGGTCGACGAGCCCGAGACGATCAGCAGCGGGCACGGACGTGATGTCGGTCAGCGACTACCCAGCGTCGCGAGCATGCTCGCGATCTCCGCTTCGAGCGCCTCCGGCGAGGCGCCATCTCGCACCAGCGACTCGGCGAGCACGCGGCGAAATCGACTCGCCGCGGTCCGCACCATGCCCGTGACTTGGCCGACGGTTCGTCCGGACCGCTCGGCAAGGTCGACCAGCGAATCGCCCTCGAGGTGGTGGCGACGAAAGAACTCCCAATGCGCCGAGTAGCCCTCCTGCCCGCACAGGTCGGCGGCACTCTCGATGGCTCGCTGCACCGTCACCCGCGCGTAGGTCCGCTCGAAGACTCGTTCAGGAGACTCGCCGTCCAGGTTCGGCGGTGCTTCGGCCGAGCCGTCGCCGCTGCCGCGGTGTTCCCGCCGCCGCTCCTCCTTGCAGAAGAACAACAGACCGTTCATCAGCCAGCGACGGAGCCGCAGGTCGCTTGCCCGCCAGTCTTCGAGCCACTGCTCGCGGGAGAGGCGATCGGCGAAGAACCCCCGAACCACATCTCGAGGATCACCAAGGCTCCGAAACGTCGTGGCCGAGAGGTAGGCGGCGAGCGGCTCGTAGTACGCCCGCATGAGGAGTTCGAGCACCTCGGGCCTGCGGTTGGAGGCAATCATCTCGACCATCGCCGTGCGCGGGGTCGGTTCGAAGAGGTCGGCGGCCGGAGTTCCTTCCATCAACGCCGCACTCTACCGCCCGGTGTCCGCGGATCCAAGGTCCGGGTCGGCTGGAGTTTCCAACACCACGCCAAGATCTGCTCCCCGTTTGCCCCGATAGACTCCGCGCATGCCGAAACACGCCAAATCACCCCGCCGTAGGCGACGGAACCGAGTGTTCATTCTGATCGGCGTGATGCTCGGGCTCGGACTTGGCGTCGCCGGCCTGTTTCTGGTCAAGGAGTGGCGCTACCAGTCTTGGCTCGCGAGTGAGCGGGTTGAGGGCTTGCGGCTCGCCGAGGAGGGTGATGTCGTCGGCGCGCTCGAGCACCTGGCGAGGCTCGTGCGTCTGACCCCCGAGGATGGAGAGGTCCTCCGCGTGTTCGCCGAGTCCCGCGAAGCGGTGCCCACGGAAGACGGATCCCACATTCGCGCGGCCATCGTGGCTCGCCGGCTGCTCGCCGAACGCGACCCGGCCGATCTCGAGGCACAACGGGCCCTCATGCGGCTCTATGCCATGGCCGGCTACGCGACCGAAGCTGATCAACTCGCCGAGGCGATCCTGCGGCTCGACCCGAAGGACTCCGAGGCACTCGTCATTCGCATCTCGGTGGCGAGGTCCCGCGGACGAACTGCGGAAGCCCAGAACCTGGCGCTGCGACTGACCGAGACCGGTTCCGGCGGCCTCCAGGCCTTGCGAACCCGACTCGGGGTCGCCGCCGGCGACACCATGACCCTTGCGGAGGCAACGGCTCAGTTGCGAACCTGGGCCCTCCCTCCGGCCCTTGAGCCAGCTCGTCTCACCCTCCTCGCTGAGCTTCTGGCTCGTCAGGGTCTTCGCGAGCAGGCCCTTGCGTCGGCACGAGATGCAGCCGCGCTCAACCCCACCGATCTCGAGACGCTTGCATCCCTCGCGGAGGCATTCGACACCGCCGGTGGCGGCAACGAAGGAACCGCGCTCCTTGAGGCCGCCATCGGCCGCAGCCCCGAAGAGGTCGGCGTCGTCGACCATGCGATCCGGCGCCACTGGTGGGCGAATCGACTCGACAAGGCCCGTGCGGAGCTCGCCCAGGCCGGACTGGCGCTCGGTCGCGACGAAGCGGCGCTGCTGCGGTGGGAGATGTTCCTCGCGGTTCCGGGCGAACGAGATCCCAACGCCTTGGCAGCGGTGACCCGACTTGGCGAGTTGAACGCAGAGGCCCCCCCCGCCGCTCGGGCTGCGGAAGATGCGCTGCTGGCCGCCATGCGGCAGTTGATCATCGACCCCTCGGATCCCACGTTCGACTCGCTGCTCGAGAAGGCCATCGAGTTGAACCAACGGAATCCGATCCTGCGGGCGGTTCGCGCCGAGCGGCTTCTCGCCGCGGGTCGCCCGGATCGCGCGGTCGAAGACCTGATTGTCGCGCACCAGGTCGAGGGCCGCCGCTGGGCACGGGCCGGTCTGCTACTGGCGGTCACGACCGAGGCGCTCGGAGCTCGGGGTGCGGCCCTGACCACCTGCAGCGAGGTCCTCGCGCGGTACGGCGACCAACTCCCGGTGATCCTCACCTTTGCAAGTCTGTGGGCGAACTACGACGCCGACGGGAGGCGGTTGGAAGATGTCCAGCTCGCCAGCATTCCCAACCAGCCGCTGCTCGAGTTCCTGCAGTCGATTCTCGAACAGAGCGACGACGACCCACGCGTGGCCACGCTGCTCGCCGAGGCAGCGGCGCGGCGGAACGACGTCGAGCGCCGCGAGCGGGCACTCGCGATCCTCGAGCGGCCGCGGCCCATTCCTCCCGTCTTCCTGAAGCGACTGGCCCAGGTCGCGGTGGATTCCGGATCGCCGCGGCGCGAGGTCGCCCTGCGGCTCGTCGAGGCAGCCAACCCGGTCGATCCGGACCTCCTCCGACTGCAGGCGCTCGATCTTGCCCGTCAGGGAAACGCCGAGGAAGGACTCGCCCTGCTCGAGGCCGCCGCAAGCGATCCCGCCCGTGGAATCTCCAGCTCCAATCGACTCGGTCTGCTGGCGGGCTTCGCGCGGCGACACGGTCTCGACGCGGCGGAGGCGCTCGAACAGGCGTGGTACGAGTCGATCCGCGACGACCCGCCGGGTCCGTTGGTGCTCCTTTCGTTCGAAGCGACCTGGCGCGACGAAACCACCGCGCGGAAGGCCGTCGATCGCGCCGCGGCCGCCCTCGGCGCAAACCACCCGGAGGTGCTGAAGGCAGAGGCTCGATGGACGCTCGCCTTCCGTCGCGACGAGGAGGTGCGCCGAGGTCCGCTCGCAGAATCGCTTCGGGCGCAGTTCGAGGCAGGCTCTGAGGATCCGCAGGTGGCGCTCTACCTTGCGCAGTTGGAAGCCCTGGCCGCCAAGCCGGATTCCGTCCTGATCGAGCAGGCGCTGCGGCGGCGGCTGCAGGTGATCCCCCTCGATCTCGCCCCCTACTCCGAACTCGCCTCGGTGCTGCTTGAACGCGGCAACACCCTCGCTGCCGCCGAGGTGGCGGCCCAACTGCTCGAACGAGCAGAAGCTCCTGCCGCTCGTCGTCAGGCAGCGTTGATTCTGGCAGCCGCCAACGAGCCGGCGCAGGCGGCGGTCGCGCTGCAGAAGCTCGTGGCCGACTACGACCTCGAAGTCGATCGACTCGCCCTCGCTCGATGCCTGATCCTGACCGGCGGCGCAGACTCCGCCGCCGAAGCGGATCGCATCGTGCTTGACGCTGCGTCACGCTCCGACGCTTCGACCGACGCGATCCTCGCCGCGACCGAACGGCTGGTGCTTCTCGATCGTGCCGAGGATGCAATCGCCCTGATCGAGGCCCGCCAGGCCGAGTCTGGCGATCTCGACCTCCCGGTGGTCACGCTGCGGACCTGGCTCCTCGCCGAGCGAGCTGAAGAGGCCAGGGTCGCCGCCGACGCGCTGCGGTCGCTCGGACGGACCGATCCGGCAGCGATCGTCTCGCTCGCGGACTGGTCGGCATCTGCCGGCGACCTCGACGCTGCCGTCGCGATGGTGCGCTCGGCGCTGCTCGAATCGCTCGACGAACCCGTGCTGCTCGCTTGGGCGGCGCAGCGGCCGGCCCACCCCGGATGGCGCTTCAACGACAGCCCGGAACTGCTGACGAGGCTGCAGTCGGGTGCTCCCGGACTCATGGCGGTGGCCGAGCTCCAGCGCTCCGCGACCCGCCCGGACGGATCGATCGTGGTCGACGAGGCCTTGCTCGAGCGATCGCTCTCGCTTGTCGAGCAGTTCCCGCGACTTCCCATGGCCTGGCGGACCGCCTTGGTGTTTCACGCTCGACTCGGTCGCATCGACCAGGCGATCGCCTTGGCTCGTCGAGCGACCACCGCCCTTCCGCTCTCGTCCCTGTTGCAGGAAGGCTTGGCGGTGCTCCTCCTCGACGCCGGTCGGCCCCGAGAGGCACTCACGGTGATCGAGGTCCTCGCCGGCCTCGACGGCATCGACCCCCAGGTCGTGAGCACCCTGAAGGCCAAGGCGGAGTTGCTTGCCGGATTGCCTGCCGAAGCGCTGCGGACCCTTGCGGCACTCGACGGGAGTTCGCTGCCGCCGGAGGCTCCTGCGATCCGAGCCGCCGCCCTGCTTGAACTCGGCCGCACCGACGAGTCGCTCGCGGCGCTCGGCGGAGATCGCTTCTCCTTCGCATCGATCCTGCTTCCGCGACTGATCCGCTTGACCCCCGATGGCATGGCAGCTGCCCTCGCCGAGATCAGGCCGGTGTTGGCGGAAGACCCATCGCTCGCGATCCCCCTCACCGCATCACTGACCGAGGCGTGGGTTCGCTTGGAGGACCCCAAGGTGCTCGACTTGGCCGCCGAGATCGCGAACTCGCTGCCGGAGACTCCGAGTTCCTTGATCAGCGCCGGTGACCTGCTGGCTGCGCAGGGCCGGCTCGACGAGTCGATCGACCGCTATCGGGCCGCGCTCGACTCGGTCTCGGTCGCCGACCGCCAACGACTGGTGACCTGGGCGACCCTGCCGGCAGAGGAGCGGGCCTCGCTCGCGGCGACCCAGATGATCGCGGCGACAGCCCTCAACAACATGGCCTATCGCCTGGCCGAGAACGACCGCGTCACCGACGAGGCCTTGGCGTGGATCGAGGAGGCGATGCGGATCATGCCGGACACCCCGGCACTCCGCGACACCTTTGCGTTGGTCCTCTACCGCCTCGGTCGGCTCTCCGAAGCCCGCGTCGAGGCCGAGGCGGCCGTCCTGGGCATGCCCAACGACCCCGCGGTGCGCTACAACCTTGCGGAGATCCTGCGCAAGAGCCGTGCGTACGCCGATGCCCGCGCCCAGGCCTCTGCGGCGATCGAGTTGATCGATTCGATTCCGGGATCGAGGCCCACCCTCCGTGGCAAGTTGGATCGGCTGATCAAGTCCCTTCCCGCGGATTCCCCGACCGGCACGTCCTCGGGTCGCGACCTGCCCGGCTACCTCCGGGGGAACCCGTAGCGAATCTTCGGCGTGAACTCCGGCGGATTCCTCGGCGACCCGGCACGTGAACTCGATAGCATCTGCGCTTCGACGCGGGATCGCTCGAACCCGCTCGCTCCGCGATCGCCCGAGGGCTCCGTGGAACCGTCCAGTCCCGCGCCAACCCGTGATCCCTCCCTCGAACCGCTCGAATCTCCGCCGAGTGATGCGGGCGTGACCGCGCCCGAAGCCTCGGCCGGCGCCGATTCGCCCGCTCGCAAGGGCAGCGCCCAACCGTCGATCCTGATCGTGGTGGACATCCCCAAGGCCTGGCCCTTCGAGACCGAGATCGGGGAGGTCGACGGCGTCGAGTTCGTCGCCTCGCGGCGCTACCTCACCGACGGCCGCTACGCCTCGCTCACCCGCGCGAAGGTGCTCAATCTCTGCCGAAGCTACCGCTACCAGAGCTTCGGCTACTACGTGAGCCTGCTCGCCACCGCGCGGGGGCAGCGGCCCATCCCCTCGATCGAGACCATTCAGGATCTGCGCCTGCCTTCGATCGTGAAGGGGGTTGCGAGCGATCTCGCCGACGTGGTCGAACGCAGCTTCGCGGGCTTCGAGGCAAGCAAGCACGAGTTGACCTTCCACTTCGGGCGAACTGGCGACCCCCGCTTCGATCGCCTCGGCGCCGCCCTCTTCGGGCGATTTCCGGCCCCGTTCCTGCGGGCGAACTTCACCCGCAACGGTCACTGGACTCTCGACGGCCTGCGGGTGGTGGGCGGCAGCGAAGTCAACGACTCCGACCGCCCGTTCGTGCTTCACCAGGCCAAGCGCTACCTCGAGCGACCGCCCCGCTCCCGCAAGCCCCGCGCCACCCCGCGCTTCGAGCTCGCGATCCTGCGCGACGAGAAGGAATCCCTGCCGCCCTCGAACGAGAAGGCTCTGAAGCGATTCATGCATGCGGCGAGCGTTCTGGGCATCCACGCCGAGTTCGTCGGCAAGGACGATTACGGTCGCCTCGCCGAGTTCGACGCCCTCTTCATCCGCGAGACCACCGCGGTGAACCACCACACCTACCGGTTTGCCCGCCGCGCCGCGGCCGACGGACTGGTGGTGATCGACGACCCGGAGTCGATCGTCCGCTGCGGCAACAAGGTCTACCTCGCCGAACTCCTGGCGAGGCACCGACTCGCCACCCCCCGCACGGTGGTGATCTCGCGCGACACCGCCGGGCTCGTCGCGAGCGAGATCGGCTTCCCCTGCGTGATCAAGCAGCCCGACAGTTCCTTCTCGCGCGGGGTGGTGAAGTTCGAGACCGCCGCCGATTTCCAGGCTGCGATTCCGACCCTCTTCGACAACTCCGACCTGCTCATCGCCCAGGAGTTCGTCCCCACCGAGTTTGACTGGCGGATCGGCGTGCTCGACGGTCAGCCCCTCTTCGCCTGCAAGTACTTCATGGCCCGCAAGCACTGGCAGATCGTCAAGCGCGACGGCGATCGGGTCCAGCCCGGTGCCGCCGAGACGGTGCCGGTCGACAAGGCACCGACGCAGGTGGTCTCGCTCGCCACCAAGGCAGCCAAGCTGATCGGCGACGGTCTCTATGGCGTCGATCTCAAGGTGCTCGACGGCAAGCCGGTGGTCATCGAGATTAACGACAACCCCAACATCGACGCGGGCATCGAGGACGCGATTCTCGGGGACTTCCTCTACGAGACGATCTTGCGCGACTTCGCCGACCGGGTCGAAGCCCACCGCGCACCGTCGGCCTGAGCCGCACGCCGCGCCGTCGACGCCGACGAACGCAATGAGTCCGTTAGCATCATCGCCGGCGCCTTCGCGCCGACCGACGCGATCGCCCATGAGCCTCGACCCGCCGACCTTCCCGCGTGCGCTCCGGCCTGCGGCCCTGAGCCTCTTCCTCGCGGCATTCGCATGCGAGGGCCCGTCCGCTCCGGGTCGCGACATCCCGGAGCCTCCGGTGGTCGCGGTGAACATGCCGCTTTCAGACTTTGCCCGCCGTCTCGGCGAAGGGCTCGTCGAGGTGGAGAACCCCACGCCGATCGGCGAAGACCCCCAGGACTGGATGCCCGACGAAGCGGCCGTCGCCCGCGTGCAGCAGGCGACGCTCATCCTGTTGCAGGGCGATGGCGCCGGTCCTTGGGGCGATGTGGTGGCCCTGCCCGCGAGCCGGATCGTCGACACCACCGCAGAGGCTCGCGAGCGCTTCCCTGCCACGACTTCGTCCGCTCGCCACCGTCACGGCGGGGGTGAACACGACCACGCGGCGACCGCTGCGCAGGCGTGGCTCGATCTCGAGATCGCTCGCCTGCAGGCTCGCAGCGTGCGCGACGCGCTGGTCCGGCTGCGGCCGCAGTCCGAGGCGCAGATCGACGCCCGCTGGCGAACCCTCGATCAGGACCTCGCGGCACTCGACGAGCAGTTCCGCGAGGCCTTGCGCGGCGCCCCGCCGCTGCTCGCCTCGCACCCGGTGTATGGGTTCCTCGCCAATGCCCACGGTCTCTCGATCGAGAGCGTGCACTGGGAACCCGAGGATGAGCCGGACGATGACGCCTTCGCGGAACTCGCCGCCCTGCGCGATGCGCACGGAGCCTCGCTGATGCTTTGGGAAGCGGAGCCGCGTCCCGCGATGCGGCGCCGACTCGAGGAGATGGGCCTCCGCGTCGTCGTCTTCGAACCGCTCGCGGCCTCCGATGGCGAGCGCGGCTTCATCGAGTCGATGCAGGGAAATCTTGCGAGAATCCGCGAAGCACTCGCGGCACCATCTTCCAGCGAGACGGAGCACCCGGACGAATGACGACCGCAGCGAACTCCCGGCCTTCGATCGGCACCGTGACCTTGGCGGTGACGGCGACCTGCGTCGCGGCGATCCTGGCCGGCGTCGCGGGCGGCGTTCTCAAGATGGTAGAGCCGTGGGGCGACGCGTGGATCGAGTTCCTTCGCAGTGAACGCGATCTCGGCGGCTTCGCGCCGGCCCCGTGGGTGCGATGGCTGCTCGGCGCTCTCGGCGTCACCGGCGCAGTCACCGCGGGCATGGTTCTCGTGCAGCGGGTCTTCGTGAACGCCAACGGCACCGGAATCCCGCAGGCGATGGCGGCGGTCGCGATCCAGCCCGGACCGGCGCGGGGTCGCGTGCTGAGCGGTTGGCTCGCCTTCGGCAAGAGCATGCTGCTTGTCGTCGGCATCCTCGCGGGGCTCACGATCGGCCGGGAAGGGCCGACCGTGCACTTGGCAGCCTGCCTCTTCTGGCTGCTGTGGACCCGCATCGACATGCCGCGCAACTGGGCTCGCACCGGGCTCCTCACTGCCGCGGGCGCCGCCGGCATCGCCGCGGCGTTCAACACCCCGATCGCGGGACTGCTCTTTGCGATCGAGGAGATGTCGCGACGCTTCAACAAGGCCGATGCGCCGCTGCTCTTCCGTTCGGCGCTGCTCTCGACCGCCGCGGTCTTCGCGGTGGGCTGGTTCGTTCCCAATCTCGGCGGCGAACCGGGCGTCCTCATTCGCTCCTACGACGACGCCATGTTCTACGGGCCGATCGCACCGCCGCTTCCGTTGACCGACTCGAACTTCCTCGCCCAACTCGTGGCGCTGCTGGTCCTCGCCATTCCGGCTGGACTTCTCGGCGGCGTCTTCGCGGTGGCGGTCGCCCGCAGCGGCTCGTTCATCGGTCGCACCCTCGCGACCCGGCGGCAGAGCGTGTGGATCTTCGGGATTGGCCTCGGCGTGGTGCTCTCGATCGTGATGCTCGCTTCGGGCGGGCTCAGCATGGGCTCGGGCCACGGGCAGACCCTTCGCATGCTGCAGGGCGAGTTCGCGCCTCCGGACTGGTTCTCGCTTCCCAAGGCCCTCGGCAGCTGGGCGTGCCTCGCGAGCGGCGTGCCGGGCGGGCTCTTCGATCCGAGTCTGACCGTCGGCGCCGGGCTCGGACACGCCCTGCACGCGCCGCTCGAGGGCATGATCGGGGCGATCGATCCGCGGCTGGTGATCCTCGTGATGATGGCCGCCTACTTCGGAGGCGTGACGCAGAGCCCGATCACCTCGGCAGTGATCTGCGCGGAGATGACCGGAGGCTGGAGCCTGCTGCTCATCCTCGGCCCCGCGGCACTCGCGGCGTCGGCGGCGTCACGGATCGTCTGCCCGATCCCGCTCTACCTCTGGCTGAGCCAGTCGTTCCTGCGGCTTCTCATGAACGAACCCAACGCGGCGATCGATCGCGGCGAGGCGGCCGACCTCGACCTGCCGCCGATCCCGGAAGTCGAAGCGGCGCTCGACGGCGAGTCGACGGAACCGGCGTGGATGGCGGCCGCCGAGCAACGTGCTGCAGGGTGAACACGTCCGCGGCGTTCGCTCGACCTCTCAATCGAGCGCAGCGTCGTTGCACTCGAGGTAGGTGTAGCCGGTGAGCCCGCGCTCGTACTCCCGCAGCAGCGCCTGGCTCTCGCCGACGCTCATCGCCTTGGTCCGCACCGCTCGTTCGCACTCGCGGCGGATGTCCGCAAGCAGCCGCGCCGGGTCGTAGTGGACGTACTGCAGCACCTCCCGCACCGAGTCGCCCTCGACGATCTCGTCGATCCACCACTGGCCGTTCTCGTCGAGCTTGACGTGCACGACGTGGGTGTCGCCGAAGAGGTTGTGCAGGTCGCCGAGGGTCTCCTGGTACGCCCCGACGAGGAAGGCTCCGACGAGGTACTGCTCGCCGTCGCGGAGGTCGTGCAGCGGCAGCGCCTTCTTGATGTCGTGATGGTCGACGAAGCGGTCGATCTTGCCGTCGGAGTCGCAGGTCAGGTCGGCCAGGGTCGCCTGCCGGGTCGGCTGCTCGTCGAGGCGGTGGATCGGCATGATCGGGAAGAGCTGGCGAATCGCCCAGATGTCCGGCAACGACTGGAAGATCGAGAGGTTGCAGAAGTAGGTGTCGGTGAGGGTCGCTTGCAGGTCCTGCAGCTCCTCCGGCGCCTCGTCCATGTTGCGGACCCGGTCCCGGATCTTGAGGCAGGTCGCCCAGAAGAGCCGGTCGGCGAGGGCGCGGTGCTCGAGGGTCATGTAGCCGAGGCTGAAGAGCGAGAGCGCTTCGTCGCGGGCCTGCAGGGCGTCGTGGTAGCACTCGAGCAGGCGGCGTTCGCTCACCCCGTGCCAGGCGTCGTGGAGATCGATCAGCGGACGCGGCGGCTCGCGATCGGGGTGCACGTGGGTCTCGATGTCTGCCGGCACCGTGAAGCGGTCGAGCCGGTTGGCGCCCACCACGTCGAAGACCAGCACGCTCTGCTGCGCCGACATCGCGCGGCCGCTCTCGGTGACGATGGTCGGATGGTCGACGCCGGCTTCGTCGCAGACCGACTGGATTCGGTAGACCACATTGCTCGCGTACTCGGCGAGGGTGTAGTTGGTCGAGAACTCGAAGTTGGTCTGGCTGCCGTCGTAGTCGATGCCCATGCCCCCGCCCACGTCGAGGTACTTCATGCCCGCGCCCATGCGGACCATCTCCACGTAGATGCGGGCCAGTTCGTTGACGCCCGAGTTCACCTGGCGGATGTCGTGGATCTGGCTTCCCATGTGGCAGTGGAGCAGTTGCAGGCAGTCGGCCATGCCGCGGGCCTTGAGCAGCTCGACCACCTCGATCACCTCCGGGAGGGAGAGGCCGAACTTCGCCTTGACGCCGCTGGAGTGCCGCCAACGTCCGACCCCCGAGGTCGAGAGGTTCACCCGCACGCCGATCCGCGGCCGCACGCTCAGCCGCTCCGAACTCTCGAGGATCATCCGCAGCTCGGCGAGGTTCTCGATGACCGGAATGATGGTGCGGCCGAGCTTCGCCGCGAGCATGGTGAACTCGATGTAGCGCTCTTCCTTGAAGCCGTTGCAGACGATCAGCCGGTCGGGGCGATCGCCGGTGAGGCCGAGCACCGCGAGCAGTTCCGGCTTCGACCCCACCTCGAGCCCGAAGCCGAGCGGCTCGCCGTAGCGGCGGATCTCCTCGACGATGCGGGCCTGCTGGTTCACCTTGATGGGGTAGACCGCGGAGTACTCGCCCTTGTAGCCGTTGTCGCGAATGGCGCCCGCGAAGGCGTCGTGGATGTCCTGCAGCCGTTGCTTGAGCAGGTCGCCGAAGTGGATGAGCACCGGCGTGCCGAAGCCGCGCTCGCGCACGCCCGCCACCACCTCGTGGAGGTCGACCTGTCGGGCCGGGTCGCGATGCGGCCGCACGAGCACATGGCCTTCGCCGCTCACGTCGAAGAAGCCCTTGCCCCAACCCCGCACCTGGTAGAGCTCGGCGGAGTCCTCGATGGTCCACGCGGGACCGATGCCGCTGCGAGTTCGCGGGCGACCGTCCGGCTTGGGCTCGGAGGGCGACGACGAGGCGGAGACGCCGGCGCTGGGAGTGGTGGCGTGGCTCATCGAGATTCCTGAGTGGCCGGGCGATCGCCGCCGGCGAGGCGAGGGGTCCGCGGCGGCTCCCGAGGCCCTGACGGCCATGCTCGCGCGGAACCGCGAAGTGTACCGGCGCCCTCGCCGAAACCGCATCCCTTGATCGCGAGAATTGTCACGCCGACCGGAGTTCGCCCGACCACCCTCTACCATCGCCTCGCCATGTCCGCCGCCGATCCGACTGCCCCGCCGCCGACCGATCCGATCCTCGGCATCGACCTCGGCACCACCCACTCGCTGGTGGCGATCTGCGACGAGGCGGGGCCGCGGGTGCTTCGCGACGAAGCGGGTCGAGCCCTGTTGCCATCGGTCGCGCGGCTCGATGCGACCCTCGCATCGCCGCCGGTCGGCCACGAAGCTCGCGAATCCGCGGGCGACTTCCCCCACACCACCCTCTTCAGCGTCAAGCGACTCATGGGCCGCAGCCTCGAAGACCTTGGCGAGGCCGACCGAGGCCGCCACGCCGAACTCGTCGCCGGTCCCCGGGGCCTCGCCGCAGTCCGCGAGGGCGAGGCGGTGCGACTTCCCCAGGAGATCGCAGCCCGCTACCTCCGCCGCCTGCGCGAGATCGCAGCCGATCGCCTCGGCTTCATGCCTCGCCGGGCAGTCATCACCGTGCCGGCCTACTTCGACGACGCCCAGCGTCAGGCCACCCGCGACGCGGGCCGTCTCGCCGGGCTCGAGGTGGTGCGGATCGTCAACGAGCCCACCGCGGCGGCGCTTGCCTACGGCCTCGGTCGCGGCGGAGAAGACGGCCCCGCCACCGTCGCGGTCTACGACTTCGGCGGCGGCACCTTCGATGTCTCGATCCTCCGGCTGATCCGGACCGAGGGGCTTGGCGATGGAAGCCAGACCGACCGCGAGGATCTCTTCCAGGTGATCGCCACCGCCGGCGACACCAGCCTCGGCGGCGACGACCTCGACGCCGCGATCGCAGCCCGGTTCGCCGCGCTGGCTTCGGAGCAGCTGGGTGCCGCCGCGGTCGAAGGGCCGGCAGCGGTGCAGCGGCTGCGGGCAACGGCCGAAGCGGCCAAGATCGCCCTTTCCACTGCCGCGAGCATCGAGGTCTCACTCGAACTGCCGGCCGGTTCGCTCCGCTTCGACTTCTCCCGAACCGAACTTGAAGCCCTCGCAGCGCCCCTCCTCGAACGCACCCTCGAGGCCTGTCGCCGCTGCCTCGCCGACGCGGACCTCGCTCCGGAGGCGATCGACTCGGTGGTGCTCGTCGGCGGCTCGACCCGTATCCCCGCGGTGCGGGCGGCGGTCGAGGCGTTCTTCGGCCGGCCTCCCTACACCGCCCTCGACCCGGACGAGGTGGTCGCCCTCGGCGCTGCGGTCCAAGGGGCGATCCTCGCCGGCAGTCGCCGCGACCTGCTGCTGCTCGATGTCATTCCGCTCTCGCTCGGGATCGAGACCGCCGGCGGCGGCGTCGCGAAGTTGCTGATGCGGAACAGCCCGATTCCCGCCCGCGCCGACGAGCGCTTCTCGACCTCGGTCGACGGCCAGCAGCGCGTCAAGATCCATGTGGTGCAGGGCGAGCGTGAACTCGTGGCGGACTGCCGCAGCCTCGCCACCTTCCACCTTGCCGGACTGCCCCCGATGCCGGCGGGCATTCCCCGCATCGAGGTCGAGTTCCTCGTCGACGCCAACGGCGTGCTTGCAGTGCGGGCGATCGAGGCCCGCAGCGGCATCCGCGCCGCGATCCAGGTGGTTCCGACCTACGGCCTCACCGTCGAGGAGGTCGATCGCCTCGAAGCGGAGTCGCTGCGGCACGCCCGCGAGGACATGCGCCGGCACCGCGTGATCGACCTTCGCGTCAATGCCGCCCTCGACGCCAAGTGGACGACCGACACCCTCGCCCGTGTGCGGTACGAACTCGACGGCGAGTACGTCGCCGCGGTCGAGGCTCGAATCGGAGACGTGCGGGCGTTCGTCGAGGCAGCCACCCGCGATGTCGATTCGGTCGACCCCGAGGCGTTCGCGGCCGCCCGCGACGCGCTCAATCAGTCCGCGATGCGGATGCACGAGGTCGCGATCGCCCGGAGCCTGCGGGGCTGAGGGCTGGCGTGTGGTCCGCAGCAATCGCGTGAACTGAATTCAGGGCCTGCCCCTCGCCGCCACGTGGACGGCCGGACCAGTTTCATTCAAAAAAGGTCGAAGTCCACTACTTGTCAAATCTCGGACCGGGGGTATGTTCCTCATAGGTTGACTGAGTTCTCGGATCTTCTCGGCCCGAACAACCGTCCTCAAGGGAGAAATGACGCCATGGCCGCCACCACCGAACCCGCATCGAAGTCTCGCCTCGCCCGCTACAGGTCCCTTGCGGTTCCGATTGCAGCAGTTCCGACGATGCTGCTCGCGACGGAGGCGGATGCGGCGATCTACTCCGCCACCGGGTTGACCCTGAAAATCGGAGCCGGTGGGACGAACACCTCGTTGACGATCACCGGGGCCGGCGGCGGGAACGTGGGAGTGATCAGCCTCTCGAGCGTTGCTGGCAGTTACGCAGGGATCGCCGGCGCAAACTTCACTTGGCGGAATCTCAGCCAAAACTCAGGAGGCCAGTGGTTCGGCGGACTTCCGGTCGCTGCGGGCGCGACGTGGAACAACCATGGTCGGACCGTTGGCGAGTTCCCTGGGACCGCGAACGGGATCGGAACTGGTAACGCCGGCGACATCAACTTCGGAACCAACAACGCCGGCGGGTTCAATGACGACCCGCAACGGGTCGGGAACACCGGCGCGACCTGGTACCTGCTGTTCAAGTTCAAGGCCGGCAGCGCGATCAACAACTACGGGTGGCTCTCCTTCACCGCGAACGTGAACGGAGGGTTCAACCCGGTTGCCGGGTCGTACATCACGATCACCGGCTGGGGATGGGACGACGGTGGCGGCACGATCGGCGCGGGCGTGACCGTTGCGGCGGTGCCCGGCGGCACCGGACTGGCGGGGCTTGCACTCGGTGCCGCGGCACTTCGGGGACGTCGACGCAGTCGGGCCTGATTCGAACCAGCTTGACTTCCAACCACCTCACCTCGCCGCCTCGGGCCACCCGCCCGGGGCGGTGTTGCGTTGTGGCACCGTCGCAGCAGACGGGTCGCTGATCGCGACCGCTCCACAGCACCGCTGGGGAGCCGACGGGCCATGATCGCAGCGAAGGGTCCGGCGGCGGGACGCCGCGACGTCGGCAAGTGCCGCCCGCAGCAACGAAGGCGGTGCGGCGCGATCTCGGCGAGCGCCGCCCGCACCGCGGCACGACGCCGGCACATCCCGCACCCAGCCACCCGTTCCCAAGACTCTTGAAGCCCTAGAACCGCTCGCCCGCCCGCGGCAACGCGTCGAGTTCAGGCGCAAACCGTCCCATCGCGATCGCCCGCATCGCCTTGAGCATCGATTCGATCTGCGGCACTTCGCCGCGGAAGTCGACCTGCTTCGTCGAGGTCGGCCCCCGGAACTGAAACTCGGTTCGCGGCGGCTTGAGGCCAATGTTGGCTTCGGCATCCGCGCACTCGCCTCGAACCACCTCCCACCATGATGCCTCGCTCGGCGGATCGAGGAACTCCGCGATCTGGGCTTCGGTGAGCGGCGTGGTCCAAGTGATCTCGCGCAGTTCCGCGGCGCGGCCACCCGCGGCCCCGAAGACGCCGTTGCGGTCGATCGTGTAGTACTCGCAGCGCTGCTCGGCGGGAAGCCAACGCTGCAGTTCAAGGCTTCGCCCGCCGGTGGGCGAGCGGTCTGCCTTCGCCAAGCCCGCGCAGCCGGCGACGCCGACCGCGAGCCACGCGACGGCGAACCATGCGAACCTGCGTCGGCAGCGTGTCGCCCCGCGCTCACTCGGCAACTCGGATGTGTTGACGCGGCGACTCACGGCGTCGACTCCGCCTTCGACCATGCACCCGGGAGTGCTGCGAGCGCCGGCCGCGACCACTTCATCCGCCGAAGACCTCCCGACCAGGCAGCCAGATCCCGACGCCCCGAAGCACTCACGAGCCACCTCCGCCTGGCTTGCCCTGGCTTCGATAGCGCTGATAGGGATCGGGGCCGAAGTCGTAGCGAATGGCAGCGGCGGGCGCGAGTTCCGGCGGCGCGTCTGCCATCCACGCCCGATCGGCGAGGGCGCGGATGAAGGTGCCAAGCACCTGATCTCCACCCGCTTCGGCCGGTCCGCGGGCGATGAACGCCCAACCCATTCCGCCACCGTGGAACTCGATCACCTGAATGAGCTCACCCGGCCCCGGCTCGAGGGTGCGGGGGTTTCCGACCGGATCACCGGCGTTCGGATCCGCGAGGCCAAGCCGCGCCGCGAGCGACCACAACTCGGCGATCTCAGGCTCGCGCAGGGTCCGCACGACTCCGGGCCGCACGCCGTGATCGGTCGCCTCCGCGTTCGCCATTCCCGCCGCACGCAGCGAGCCGTCTGGCAGCAGCATCCAGCGACCGTTGCGCTCTTCGACGGTCTCGACCGCCCCGGCCGCTTCACCGCGCAGCACCGTGACATTCACCGAAAACGCCTCGGGCACCGTCGATGCATCGGGGACGAAGGTGGGTCCGCGGCAGGCCGCGATCGCTCCGCAGACTGCCAGCATCGATCCGAGCAGCATCGGCTTCATGGCGAGGAAGGTACCGCACCCGGTCGCTCGCGGGCGAGGGCCTCGAGACCAAGGGCTCGTCGAGCAAGCGCACCCGACCGAGCCCGTCGCCGCGCCGCGTGCGACAGCCGCCGCAGCGAAGCACTCGCCTCCGGCGGGCGATCGACCCACCGCGACCCGCCGGCTCCCGCTCGCGGTACCTTCTCCGCATGAAGGCAGGCGTCTCCTGGATCAACGACTATCTCGACCGCCCCGCAACCGCGGAGGAGCAGGGCGAGGTGCTGACTGCGGTGGGCTTTCCCATCGACGACGAGGGAGTCGCCGAGAACGGCGAGGCGTGGCTCGAGGTCGAGACCACCTCCAATCGCGGCGACTGCCTCTGCCACCTTTCCCTCGCCCGCGAGATCGCAGCCGTCACCGGCCGCAGCGTGAACTGGCCGCCCGCAGCCGCGGCGCCGCCGAGAGTCGAGGGTGCTGGCGCGATCGAAGTGGTGAACCAGGCCCCCGACCGCTGCCCGCTCTACACCGGTCGGGTGATCGAGGGCGTCCGAGTCGGCCCGAGCCCGGAGTGGCTGCGACGCCGGCTCGAGGCGATCGGCCAGATCCCCCGCAACAACCTCGTCGACGCCACCAACTTCGTGCTGTGGGAACTCGGCCAACCCACCCACGTCTTCGACCTCGCCAAGCTCCGCGGCGGCCGCATCGAGGTCCGCATGGCTCGTCCCGACGAGCCGTTCCTGCCGCTCGGTGAGGGTGCGACCCCGATCGCGCTCTCTGCCGACGACCTCGTCATCGCAGACGCGGAGCGGCCGGTCGCCCTCGCTGGCGTCAAGGGTGGTGCCGAGAGCGCCGTCACCAACGCCACCACCGCGATCCTCGTCGAGGCGGCGACCTTCGATCCGGTCTCGGTGCGGACGACGAGCCGTCGCCACGCCATCCGCAGCGACTCGAGCCATCGCTTCGAACGCGGTGTCGCAGCGGCCGAGGTCGCCGCAGCCGCCGATCGGCTCGTCGCGCTGATCCTCGAACTCGCCGGGGGCACCCTTCGCGGCGGCGTCGCCGCAGACGGGCTTCCCATTCCGTCGCCGCGGACCCTCTCGCTGCGCAGCAGCCGCGTGCGCGAAGTGATCGGCATCGAGATCCCCGACGGCCGGATCGAAGAGATCCTCGCCAAGCTCGATCTCAAGCCTCGCCGCGAGTCAGCGACCGGCGGCACGGTCTTTCGGGTCTCGGTGCCGCCGCGGCGACTCGATCTCGAACGCGAGATCGATCTCATCGAAGAGGTCTGCCGCATTCACGGACTCGACGCCATTCCGCTGCGCGAGCGGCTGGAGATTCGCCCCGCCGGCACCCAGCCCAGGGTCGAGGCGGTCCGCATCGCGCGCGACACCATCGCCTCGATGGGCTTCCTCGAATCGGTCACCCACTCGCTGATCGGCCCGCGACTTGCCTCGAGCTTCCTCGCCGAGGGCGAGTCGCTGCTTGCCGTCGATGACGATCGCGCTGGAGGCACGCCCTTCCTGCGCCCGAGCCTGCTGCCGAGCCTGCTCGAGGTGCTCGCCCGCAACGAAGGCGCAGGGGCGCGGGATCTGGCCTTCTTCGAAGTGGCCGCGACCTTCCGGGTGCTCGCAGACGGCACCCATCGCGAGCGTCGCGAGATCGGCCTCGCCATCGACGGCGGTGAAGATCCGCAAGCCGCCTACCGACGCCTCCGCGGCGCGATCGATCGGCTGGTCGAGCGACTTGCGGGCGCTCGCCTGCTCGTCGAGCCAGCCGAGGACGGCACCGTGCCGGGCTGCTTCCCCGCGGCCAGCCTCGCGATCGCCCGCGAGGGCGCGAGCCGGCCGCTCGGCACCGCGGGATTGCTCGATGCGAAGATCGTCGCCTTGGCCGGTCTCGATCGCCCGGTCGCGGTCGCGGAGATCGCCCTCGAACCGCTCATCGCCGACTACCCGCCGCTGCGGGCGATCGTCGAGCCGCCGCAGTTTCCCGGCACCGAGCGCGACCTCTCGGTGGTGGTCGAGGAGAAGACGCCCTGGTCGGCGATCGAGTCGGCGGTCCGCGAGACCACGCCCGCCCATCTCGAGTCGCTCGACTTCGTCACCACCTGGCGCGGCAAGTCGCTCGGCAACGATCGCAAGAGCGTCACCCTTCGCCTTCGCTTCCGTCATCCCGAACGCACCCTGCGCAGTGAAGAGGTCGAGCCCTCGGTCGCCGCGGTCGTCGCGGCGCTCAGGGAGCGGGTGGCCGGCGAGATTCGAGGCGGCGGGTGAGCGACGAGACTCCGGCCTTCGGTCCGATCGCGACGCACACGGCCGGCGATCTGCTGGCAGCGCTCGCTGCCAAGCAGCCGGTGCCGGGCGGCGGCGCAGCGGCTGGCCTGGTGCTGGCGACTGCGGCGTCGCTCGGCTCGATGGTCCTGCGCTACTCGATCGGCAAGAAGGCCTTCGCGGCGTGGAACGAGGAACTCGAGCAGTCGCTCGCCGATTGCGATCGCATTCGACTCGATGCCGTCGCAGCCGCCGATGCCGACGCGGTCGCCTATGCGGGGCTCTCGAGCCTGTGGAAGCTCGCCGAGGACGACCCCGTCCGCCTCGAACGCTGGAAGCCCGCCGTCGAGGCTGCGATCGCAGCTCCCCGCAGCGCGATGGGGCTCGCGGTGGCGCTCCTCGCGACCCTCGAACCGCTGCCTGGCCGCACCAGCCGCACCATTCGCAGCGATCTCGCCATTGCCGCGGTGCTAGCCGATGCGGGCTTCCGCTCGGCGGCGTGGAACGTCCGCGTGAACCTGCCGCTTCTCGGTGATCAGCAACGGGAGACCCAGGAATCCGCGGCGATCGAGCACGCACTCGCCGAGTTCCGCCGCCGCGCCGAAGCGATCGAGGCACGCTGCAGGTGAAGCCGGTTTCGTCGGGCCGCGGCGGTCGGTCCCCTCGTCGAGCAACCCGCGGCGAGGCGGTTGGTTTCGCCGCTGCACCCTGCCGTGCGTTCACGCGGGTGTTCCCATGACCGGTCTCGTCGCGCTCTTCGCGATCGCGACTGTGATCGCGGTGACCCTCTATCTGCTGCTGCTCGTCAGGCATCTTCGACATCCCCCTCGACGCACGGCCGGATGGGCGATGGCGCGGAAGCGGCCGAGTGATCCCGGGGAACTCGAAGCCCACGGCGGCCCCAAGGTCGCCTGGAGCGAGGACCGCGTGAAGGGCGTGCCCTTCTGGTCGATCGCACGAGACGAGGGAACCCTCGCCGCAACCGCGACCCCGACGGTGATCCTCATGCACGGCTGGGGCCACTCGCGGATCGACGGCCTGTCGCGCCTCGAGCCCTGGCTCTCACGCGGCTTCCGCGTCGTCCTGCCCGATCTGCGCGGCCATGGCG
>JAPOKA010000041.1 GCA_029977865.1 bacterium | reverse complement strand
GTGGCGACCGCGAAGGAGCGCGAGCCTCGCGAAGGCAAGGTGGACGCTCGGCGTCAGGTCGTGCTTCTTCGCCTCGGCGAGGTGGGCGGTCGCCTGATCGAAGCGGCCCAGCGCGGTCGCGAGAGTTCCCAGCCCGAGTTGCAATTCACCGCGATCGCTCGCCTCCTCCCTGGCCCGGGTGAACTCGCGCACCGCGCCCGCAGCGTCTCCGGCCGCGTGCATCGCCGCAGCGAGCTGCAGACGGGTCTCGATCCGCTCGGGGTTCGACGCCATCAACGCCTGCAGGGGTGCCACCGCTTCGGCGGCGCGGCCGCCCTCACGGAGGGCTCTCGCCAGCGACTCGACGTAGCGAGGCTCTGCCGGATATTCCATCGCCAAGGCCTGCAGCAGCTCCGCGGCCCGGCTGGGCTCGCGCTTCTCGAGGTGGGTGATGGCGAGGTTGAAGTTGGTTTCACGGCGAACCAGCTCCACCCGTTCGGAGAGGTCGCTCGGCATCTCCGCGAGATAGCCCAGATCGACGAGTTGCCGCAGGGCATCGCGAGCTTCGAAGGGATCGAGCTGCAGGTCGGGCGGGTGCTGGCCGGCTTCGCCGGGACGGTTCTCCCAACTCTCGATCCACTCCAGATCCTCGGCCGCAACCGGAGGGACAAAGGCCTCGACGAGCGGTCTTCCATCGAGGTCGTGCGCGACCGGGAGGCCGAGCAGCGAGAGAGCCGTCGGCGCGATGTCGCAGAGTCCGGGTGCGACGATGGGACTGTCCTTGCCGACGCCCGGGCCCGAGAGCACCAGCACTCCGAACTCGCGATGCCAGCTCGCCTCGAGGGCGGCGCGATCGGCCGCGAGTTCGGCGGTGATCGCGGGACGGCGATGGTCGCTGTGGAATCCATGGTCGGAGAGGAGCAGGACCGTGGTGTCCGCCGGCGCGCGATCGAGCAGTTCCCCGAGCATCCGGTCGTGCAGTTCGTAGGTGCCGGGCATCACCGCGCCGAACCGTCGCAGGTCCTCGCGCGAGACATGCGGCATCTGCGGCGGGAAGTACTGCATGAAGTGGTGGCCGATGGTGTCGATGCCCTCGTAGAAGACCATCGTGCAATCCCAGTGGCGGTCGTGCTCGATCACCGTGCGGGCGGCTCGATGGACGGAGGCGGTCCGGGCGAGCTGCTGCATCAGCGTCTTGATCCGCGGATCGTTCGGCTCGACTTCGCGGAGCTTGGGGACGAGGGCAAGGAGTTGCTCTCGCGCAACCGTCGAGGAATGGACTCGGCAGCCCGCGACCACGTCCGCGACCTCGACCGGATGCACCGTTCCCGGGGCCAGAGGCCAGGCCGCGGTGACCGATGCCGGCTCGCCTTCCTGCAGCATGTTGCTGACGCAGATTCCCGAGATGGGCTCGGCCGGGTGCGATGCGTACCAGCCGACCACATGCACTCGCAGGCCCGACTGGGTGAGCATGTTCCAGATCGCCTTGACCCGTCGGGAGGTGCTCGACGCCAGCCGAACGCCCAAGGTCGAGCCGGGGTCCGGGTCCGGCTCGATGAAATTGAGGATGCCGTGGCGATCTGGGGTCCGGCCCGTGGCGATGGTCGACCACAGCAGGGGCGACAGGCGTGGCAGCGACGACCTGAGGTCGGCTCGAGAGCCCGCCTCGAGCAGCCGCCGCAAGCGGGGCATGCCCCCCTTCGCGAGCAGGCGGTCGATCATCATCCAGTCGGCCGCATCCCATCCCACGATCAGGAGGCGTTTGGCGGGCCGAGGGCGAGCGGTGCGATCGGGAGCGGGTGCGGCGGAGTTCACCCTTCGAATCTAGTCAATCCGCCAAACTGCGGGGTGAGGCTGCGCAGCAAAGCGGGCGGCCTTCTGAGAAAGCCGCCCGCCTGAAGATCGTGACATCGGATCCGTGCGAATCAGTCGCGGCGCCGCGAGCCGGCGAGGCCGGCGAGGCCCAGGAGGGCAATGGCGCCGGGGGCCGGGATCACGAGGTAGGTGCCGAGGATCTGAGCGGTCGGAAGGTCGCCGAGGTCATCTGCGGGGAAGTACACGTTGCCCTCGGTCGCGCCGCCGGTCAGGGCTGCATAGGCCGCTTCCGAGACGTTCCAGGTCGCCGTGCCTGAGAAGGCCAACCCGCCAGCGGTGAACGAGGCCTGCGAATCGGTGGTGAACGAGTACACGTTCAGTCCCGGGTCGTTGAGGCCGAAGCGGTACAGAACCGGCGAGCCGTCCGAGGCATTCTCAGCCGAAGTGAGGTTGCCCGAGACCAGACTCGCGCCAAGAGAGCCCGAGCCGCCGGCGAGCAGGTTCTCCAGGTAGAAGCCGGTGACCTGGCTTCCGCTGATGGTGACCGCGGAGACGCCGCTGGTCGCGGTGATGGTGATCTGGTTGGTGACGCTCAGGTCCACCTCAAGCAGGTGATCCGCAGAGGCCGTCGAGGCGAAGGCTGCGAGCGCCGCCGCAAGCCCAATCCCACTCATTCGTGACGTGTTCATGCCCTTCTCCCGTGTGCGGCCGTGAAGACCGCCGTTCTCGTGAACTCCCTCCAGCCGACGCCGACTGAAACTTCGATGCTGTCCGAAAAAGTGCCATACGAGTCGGCGTTGGTCAAGAAAAAGATCATCCGGTAACGAGGAAAAGTCCGGAAAACGGGGCGGTCTAGATTCTAAGCCTTTGCCTCAGCGAGGCTTGCGATCGGTGCCATGGCTCGGAGGCGGACGAAAAACCCTTCCGGCTGTTCGCCTGCCTCGATCGATCGCATCGATGCCGGTTCGGGGGCGGTCGCGACTTCGGCACCCGCCGGTCGGATCGGTGGGGTCGAGCAGGGAGCAGGCCGGCGACGCACGGGTCCAGTTCGAACAAGGTCCTGCCGGGGGGCGGCGCGAGCGAAGCCCGCCGGATCGAGGCGCTCGACACCGGTCGGCCGCGGCGACGCTGCCGCGATCCTGCCGCCCGCGCCGGTGCTGTTCCCCGAGACGTTCGCTGCTCGCCGATGCGAGATCACGGGAGAGAATTTGAGGTTCGAATCCGTCCTCGCCGTGCCCGACGAGGCCCGGCTCCTCCGCGTTGTGGATCTGCGACTAGGCACCTCAGGTAAAGGACCGTCCCGAATGAGTAACCACTTCACGTTCACGCTCGTCTTGCTCGCGATGTCCGCGCCGCTGGCTTCGCCCGCCGTCGCCGACTTCAACGTCAACCTCGGTTCAGGTCCGCTCAGCGGGTTCCAGACCCGATTCGTCGAGATGGACGTGACCGAAGAGATGATTCCCCCGGGATCCGCGATGGTGAGTTTCGAGTTCGGCATGGACTACGTCTCGATCGGCGGAATCGAGTGGTCCTCGGACATGGGGTTCTGGATCAACGATGCGGACGACAATCCGAGCGTCCAGATCGGTGGTTACAACATCACCTTTGCCGACATCCAGGGACCGGACTGGTCGTTCTACGGCCTTCCGTTCACCGGCTACTACGAGGATGCTCAAGACCTGTATCAGACGGGCAACGGGACCTGGCGGTTCTCGATCGGAAACGCTTGGACTGGCGGAGGGCCCATCCAGTACAACAACGTTCTCGTCACCGTGATCATCGGGGGACAAATCCTGTGCGGCGATGCGCCAGGAGCGTGCGACGAGCCGCACCCGACTCCCGGTTGCGAAGACTTGGTCTGCTGCCAGGCGGTCTGCGCGTTCGATCCGGGGTGCTGCGACGTCGCATGGGATGCGGTCTGTGCCGCCTCCGCAATCAAGATCTGCGGGATCTACCAGTACTCCTGCCCCGATGGTGGCCCCCCCAACAACTGCCCGACGAACGCCACGCCGATCAACCCCGGCGATGTGCTGCCCTTCGATACGACCACGGCCGACCCGGTGGCCCCGGTCTCCGATTGTCAGTTCGGACTGTCGCTCGGCAAGGACGTCTGGTTCCAGTACTGCGCCGAGAAGGACGGCGCCGTGTCCCTGATCGGATGCGATCAGACCGAGTACGACCAGATGATGCGGGCCTACGACATTGGAGACGGCACCTACGACCCCGACACCCTGCCGGAACGGGAGATCGCTTGCGGCGACGATACCTGCGGCATCACCGGTGGGCCGTCCAAGGTGACCTGCGCCGTGGTCGCCGGCAACTGCTACCTCTTCGGAGTCGGTGGCTTCGGTGACGCCTCCGGAAGCGGAACGGTGACTCTCGAGTTCAATCCGGCCGTCACCTGCGGCGATCCCGCGGCCGGCAGTTGCTGCATCGTGAATCCTGAAGGACTCGGATACTGCAGCGACGGGTCGTGCTGCGATGCGGTGTGCAGCCTCGATCCAACCTGTTGCGAGGCTGCCTGGGACCTCTTGTGCGTCAACCTCGCTTTCGCCAACTGCCCGAATGTCTGCGACGGCGGCAACAACGACGATTGCGCCGCCGCCTCCGAGATGCAGTTGGGACTCAATCCCTTCTCCACCTACGCCGCGACCACCGGCTTGCCGCAGCCGCCGCCGGCAGAATGCACATTCACCGGCCAGTCCACAATCCACAACGATCGCTGGTACTTCTACGACTCGCTGTGCGATGGAAACCTGAAGTTCTCGATGTGCCAGGCCGAGGGCGGGACCGGCAACTTCGATTCGAAACTCGCGATCTGGGTCGGCGACGACTGTGGAAGTCTGACCAACGTCGGGTGCAACGACGACGCCTGCGTCATCAATCCGCTGCTCAGTCAGGTCACGATCGTGCAGGCCGAGTGCGGGATTCGGTACTACATCCAGATCGGCGGCTACACCCAGAACGCCTTCGGGGCCGGCGAGTTGGCGATCAACTGCGACGGCAAGATCTGCGACAATCCCAATCCTGCCGACCTGAACAGCGATGGTGTGGTCAACGGCGCCGATCTGGCGATCGTGCTGAGTTGCTGGGGTCCGGTGACCGAGCCCGCGTGCGCCGCCGCCGACTTTCAAGACGACGGCATCGTCGACGGTGCCGATCTCACGATCGTGTTGAGCGCCTGGACCAACTAGGCCCGCCGGCTCTCGCGGGCTCGCGCCGAACTGCACGACCACTTCCCCTCGAGCGAGAAGCACTCGCTCGAGGGGATTTTCATTTGGCACTTCGACCGCGCGGATTCGAGCTCAGGCGCCGCAGCGACGGGTTGCGGCGAGGTCTCCGGGTTCGCCGCGAGGTTCGACCGCGGAGGCTGCCGACCGAACGCATCGCGAGATCGCAGCGAACTCGGCCCGTCTGGCACCCCTTCACAGCGAAGCCGATCTGCCTCCGGGAGTCTCGCCGAGCGTGGTGACGAGGCCGACCACGATGGCGATCTGCGGACTCCCGGCGAGCGTTTCCGTCAGCGAGCGGCGTTTCGGCACGGAGTGCTCCGGAGGATCTGCGTCAGGTCGCTCCTTTCGCCCGCAGGCCGCGCAGGGTGAATCGGTGCAAGCGAAACAGGGACCTCCGGTGGTGTGACGCGATCCCGCCCGATCGCCCGCCCCCTCCGGGCGAGATGGGCGGCGTGCAAAGAGAAGCGGGCGACCCGTTGGGGCCGCCCGCCTTTAGAAGCCAAACGGAGCGATTCAGTCGCGACGACGTCGCGAACCGGCGACGCCGGCGAAGCCGAGCAGAGCAATGGCCCCGGGGGCGGGAACCACGCCAGCCGCGATGGCGGTCAGGGCGTTGCTCTCATAGGCGTACTCGACGAGGGTGCGGGGCTGTGCCTGGAGCGTTCCGGACAGCGAGATCCGCATCCAGCCGTAGTGGATGGTGCCTGAAGCCTCGTTGAAGAACCGGAAGCCGACGAGGTTCTGGTCGCTGTTGAAGACGAAGGCGTTGGCGCCGGTGGTCTGGGCGCTGCCGGTGGCCCAGGTCACGCTGCCGTCGATGACGTAACCAGGGGCGAGATTGCTCACGCCGCTGGTGCCGGAGGCGCGAACGTACTGAGGTCCGCCGACCGCGGTCTGGGCGGAGCCACCGTAGAAGGTGAGGTTGGCGCTCGAATAGGGGTTCACATCCCAGCCCGGGACGGTCGAGCCGGCGCCGCCGGTCTCGTTGTAGGCGCCGTTCGCGAAGTTGAGATAGAGGCCGTTGGTGGTCGAGGGGATGTTGAGGTTCACATACCCGGACCAGATGATGTCCGCCGAGGCGGTACCGGCGGCGACGGTGGCTGCGGCCATCGCGATGTGGCGAGCAACCCGTCCACGAACGCTGTTCTTCATGTCGATCCCTGCTCCTCCATGGCAAGTCGGACCCGACTCGCCTCGGTGCCGCGGTCCGCGGCACCCTGACATCGATCCGGACCGGACCTTCCGACCCCCGGGACCCGTCCACGAGACGGGCCCGGCGACCGACGATCTGAACTATCCGCTCTGGGGGGAAAAGTGCAACGCCGATGGGCCATCTTTTCAATAAGTCTTCGAGATAGCTTCAAGTCTGCTCCCGGTCGGCATTGGGGGGGGAACCCCGTCCGGGGGGGCTTCGGCGACCCTCCAACCGTGCTTCGGCGGGCAGGAAACCGGGAGGGAAATCGGGGTGGTAGTTGCAGGGGCCCGGCCCCGAGGTCGGCGAGCCAGTTCGAGCCCAAGGCAGGATGCGGCGAAACGGCGCGAAGTCCCGCCCTCATTCGGATGGGCTTGGGAAGCCTCTTCTCAGGGCCGCGAGAGAATCGCGTGGCGGATGGGCAACACCAAGTGCGGTATCGCCCGCTCCTCTGCCAGCCGCTCGGCATGTCCACAGAGGGTCGCGAAGATCGTCGGAAGGTCCGCGAGGTTCGCCACCGGGCCATGCCGGCGGATGGTGAGGTAGACGCTGATCGGCTCCGGGGAGTAGAGGCCGGTGGCGGCTTCGGAGGCGGAGCCGCGGCTTCGGACCTCGAAGAACGCCTGCAGGTCGCAGGCCTCGTTGAGGGCGATCCCCACGATGGGCTGGCAGTCGAGGAACCGGTCCTGGCTCGGATCGACCAGATTGGCAAGGGGGCCATCGGCCAGGAGCGCGTCGAAGACGACCTCGTCGCGGTTGGTCTCGGCTTCGAGATCGAAGCCGAAGACCAGTTCGAGGTAGTCGATGTCGAGCGGGCTGATCGAGAGGTAGTAGGGGGCGGTCTCGAGGATCAGCCGGTGCAGGGCGTAGGCCTCCTCGATGTCGGTGGGGTTGACGTCCCCGGAACGGATCGAGGTCTGCCGCATGGCGACCCAGCGGTACCGCCGCTCCTGATCGGAGCTCTCAAGGGCGAGTTCGCCGTCGTAGCGGCGAAGCCGGTCGAGATCGGGCATCGACCGCCGCACCCGATCGAACATGTCCAGGAGCGGCTCGCGGCTCTCGGGCAGGTCCATCTTGAGCGCCAACTTCTGATTGACGTAGAAATCGCTGCAGCAGCCGCCGAAGTCAGCCATCGAGTCGCACCCCTATCGCGCACTGCTCGCAGGGAGAACCTAACCCCAGATTGGGCGGTGACCAGCGACAACCGGGATTATCCACAGTGCTTCGCGACACGAGTCGGATTCGCCGCCGGGCCCGCGCTGCGTCAACTCCAAGTCAGAGCAGTGCCTACGTGTCGCGCGGGCGAAGCGAGAGGATCCATGCGACGAGTTCCTCCGTCGCCAGAAGATCCGCAACGATTCGGTCGGCGCCCGCCAACTCCTCCGCCGGATGTCGCCCCGTGGTGACCGCCAGGCAACGGCAGCCGTGGGCCTTGGCGCAGTCGACGTCGTGCGGGGTGTCGCCGATGATCAAGGTCGCCTCGGGATGGAGCTCGCGACCGTGCCGTTCGGAGAATCGCTGCCGGGCCACGGGCGTGAGCGATCGCCGGTCGGGGCCGTCGGAGGCGAAGGCGCCGATCACGAACCGATCGGGATCGAACCCGGCGGTGCGAACCTTGAGGCGGCCCGTCTCGGGGTAGTTGCCGGTGAGCAGCCCGAGCGTCACCTCCGGCTCGCCGTGCAGGCGCTCCACCAGCTCGCGGGCCCCCGGCAGCGGATGGGCGGTGGCGTCGGCTGCGAATCCAGCCGCGAGGTGATGGTGGTACCGGGCTCGGAACCGCTCGTGGGTCGCATCGTCCTCGGCGAGTCCATGCTTCCGCGAGAGGTCGCGCCAGATGTGGCTGTCGAGGCGGCCGGAGGTCTCGATGCCTTCGAGGCCGTACTCGCCGCTCGGGGAGGGACCATGCACGTCGGCGAGGGCGCGGGCCATCGCCCGCAGTCCCGCGCCATGCGTCAGCAGCAGTGTTCCATCGATGTCGAAGAGGACAAGCATGGTCGCGGTCAGCGCCCCGCCACCGCAGCGCAGATTCGCCGAGCGGCGTCGCCGAGGTCGCCGGCTGGCTGCATGGTCGGAATCTCGCTCTGCGCCGCCTCGAGGATGCGACGTGCCTCCGCGACGTTGGTCCCTTCGAGGCGGATCGTCAGCGGCACCGTGAAGCCGACGGTCTTCGCGGCGGAGACGATCGCTCGGGCGATGACGTCGCACTGCATGATTCCCCCGAAGATGTTGACCAGCACGCCCTTCACCTTGGGGTCGGCGAGGATGATGCGGAAGGCCTCGGTGACCGCGGCTTCGCTCGCGCTGCCTCCGACGTCGAGGAAGTTCGCGGGGTCGCCGCCGTGCAGCTTGATGATGTCCATGGTCGCCATCGCGAGCCCGGCGCCGTTGACGAGGCAGCCGATGTTGCCGTCGAGGGCGATGTAGCTGAGGCCGAACTCGCGGGCCTTGAGCTCGAGCGGGTTCTCCTCGGCGGGATCGAAGAGGTCGGCGATCGCCTTCTGGCGAAAGAGGGCGTTGTCGTCGAAGGAGAACTTGGCGTCGACCGCCATCACCCGACCGTCTGGATGGCCATCGCACGGCGGGGTGAGCACCAGCGGATTGATCTCCGCAAGGCTTGCATCGCTGGCGCGGAAGAGCCGGTCGAGACGCAGCATCAGATCGACCGCCTGCCCGACGGTCTTGCCCACGAAACCAAGGCGAAACGCCACCTCGCGGGCCTGCCACGGCTGCAGGCCGAGGGTCGGGTGGGCCGGCATGGTGAAGATCGCCTCGGGCCGCTCTTCGGCGGTCTTCTCGATCTCGACGCCGCCCTCCGCGGAAGCGATGAGGGTGTTGGTGCGGCGGGCTCGATCGACGAGCATCGCGACGTAGAACTCCTTGGCGATGTCGACCGCCTCGGCGACGAGCAGGCGCTTGACCTCGAGACCCTCGGGCGGGGTCTGTGGGCTCTTCATGCGATTCGAGAGCATGAACGTCGCCGCTTCGGTCGCGGCGTTGGCGTTCTTCACGAGCTTGACGAAGCCGGCCTTGCCCCGGCCGCCGGCGTGGACCTGCGCCTTCACCACCGCGAGCCCGGCGCCGCCGCCGAAGATCCGCTCGGCTTCGCGCGTCGCCTCCTCGGCGGTCTCGACCATGGATCCGGGCGGTACCGGGATGCCCGCGTCGTGGAGCAGTTGGCGGGCCTGATACTCGTGCACCTTCATGGAGCGGTTCCGAGGTCGAACGTGGAATCGGGATCGCCACCGGAGTGCGGCGAAGGGGTGGGATGATATCGGCGCGGAAGACCTTCGCGAATCGGCGATACAGTCCTTTGATGCCGCTCGACTGCGCCAGCCATCTCTCGGAGACCGGGCCGATCGCGCGGCGGCTCGAGGGCTTCGAGACTCGGCACGAACAGCTCGAGATGGCGGCCGCGGTGGAGGCGGCGATGGAGCATCGCGAGCACCTGCTCGTCGAGGCGGGAACCGGAGTCGGCAAGAGCTTCGCCTACTTGCTCCCGGCGATTCGTCGCGTGCTCGAGCGGCGGGAACGGGTGGTGGTCTGCACCCACACCATCTCCCTGCAGGAGCAGTTGCTCGAGAAGGATCTCCCGCTGCTCAACGCCACCATCCCCGACGAGTTCACCGCGGTGCTCGTCAAGGGTCGCGGCAACTACGTGAGCCTGCGGCGGCTCGGTCTCGCTTCGAAGCGGCAGGATCGGCTCTTCCCCGACGAGGAGGAGCGTCACGCCCTGCATCGGATCGAGGACTGGGCCTACGAGACGCGGGATGGATCGCTCGCCACCCTGCCGCAACTGCCGCCCGCGGGCGTCTGGGACCAGGTGCAGTCGGACACGCACAACTGCATGGGACGGCGCTGTCCGACCTACGAGAGCTGCTTCTACCAGGCGGCGCGGCGGCGGATGGAGAACGCGGACATCCTAGTCTGCAACCACGCGATCTTCTTCTCGGATCTCGCCCTCAAGGCGCGGGGAGTGGGATTCCTGCCGCCGTACAAGCACGTGATCCTCGACGAGGCGCATCACCTCGAGGAGGTCGCCGCAGAGCACTTCGGCCTGCGGCTCGGCGAGAGCCGCGTGCGGCATCTGCTGCGGACGCTGCTCGACGAACGGACCGGGCGGGGCTACCTCGCGGGACTCCGGTGGATCGAAGGCGCTGCGCTGGTCGATGCGGCGGTCGCGATGCTCGACCGCGTGCGTGATGGCTCGGCGGCGCTCTTCGACGGACTCTGGCGATGGTCGCGCGAGAAGGGTGGCGCAAACGGTCGCATGCGCGAGTCCGGGTCGGTGGCGGACACCCTCTCGCAGCCGCTGCGCGAACTCGCGGGGCAGCTGCGGCTCATGCGCGAGCGGATCGAGGACGAGGCGGAGAAGTTCGAGCTGAACGCCTACGCCCAGCGGGCCCAGGATCTCGCGGACGAAACCGCAGCCCTGCTCGGTCAGGCGATTCCCGGCTGCGTCTACTGGGCCGAGTCGGGCAAGGCGCGACGCGATCATCGCGGAGGCGGTCGGCCGACGATGAGTCTCGCGGCGGCGGTGGTGGAGGTCGCTCCGACCCTGCGCGAGCATCTCTTCGGTCAGGAGATCTCGGTCACCATGACCTCCGCGACGCTCGCGGTCGGCAAGGACGACTTCCAGCACGTCGCGGCGAGGCTCGGATGCGAGGGCGCCCGCACCCTCGCGCTGGGCTCGGTCTTCGACTACCCGCGGCAGATGCGGGTCTATCTCGATGCGGCGATGCCGGCGCCGGAGGTCCGCGAGTATCCCGAGCGCCTCGCCCACGCGGTGCTTCGCGAAATCGACCGCACCGGCGGAGGTGCATTCGTGCTCTTCACGAGCTTCGCGATGCTCGAGGATCTCGCCTCCCGCATCGGCAGCGAGATCGAACGCCGCGGGCATCCGTTGCTTGTCCACCGCGGGGGAAGCAGCCGCACGGGGCTGCTGCGGCAGTTCCGCAGCGCCGAGGACGCGGTGCTCTTCGGGACCGCGAGCTTCTGGGAAGGCGTCGATGTCCGCGGTCGAGCGCTGCGGAACGTGATCATCACCCGGCTTCCCTTCGATGTCCCGGATCGCCCGCTGGTCGAGGCTCGGCTCGAGCGGATTCGCGAGCAGGGGGGCAATCCCTTCCGGGACGATCAGCTTCCCCGCGCGGTGCTGCGCTTCAAGCAGGGGATCGGCCGGCTGATCCGCTCACGCGACGATCGCGGTCAGATCGCGGTGCTCGATCCGCGCATCGCCAGCAAGCCCTACGGACGCCTTTTCCTGCAGGCCCTGCCCGAGGGCGTGGGCATCACCGTGCTGCGCGGTGGCGACGAAGAAGAGATCGAGGTCAACGAGTTCGACTGCTGAGTCCTTGCTCCACGGCCGGCCGGACCGCGTTTACCGCGGCGGAGTCGAGCGATCCGCGAGAGCCTGCACGAAGCCCGCGGAATCCGATCGAGGTCGCTTCGGAGAAGCTCGCCTCGGCATCGATGGCCCGTCTTCGGGTCACCGTCTCTCCGCGACGAGTTGCTGCAGTACCGCGAGCACCCGCTCGAGCCGCTGAGACGCGACCCCACCGCGGCGCAGATGCTCGAGGACTTCGATCGAGAGTTGCGGGTGCAGGAACGGCTGAAGATGCAGGCGGGTCAGGCGGTCGATCGGCAGCGCGGGGTTCTCGCGGAACGCACGAGCGAGGCGCGCCGCGACTTCGGGCCGCAGCGAAAGGCCGAGCAATTCGAGCAGCACCGCACGGCGGTCGTACTCGGAGTCGATCGCGGCCGATCCGCGATCCGAGACCGGCCCCGCCGATCGCGCAGGCAGGAAGTTGGTGAACTCGTCGAGATCAGTGGTATGAGTGGCGTCGAGACCGATCCCGGTGTTGGCGACGAGGTTGGCCGAGGAGATCACCGTGAACATCCCCGCCGCGATGGCTCGGGCGCGAAGGAGGCGGTCCCAATTCGTCGGATCGCCGCGCAGGCACTCGCCGATCACCACCTCACACTGCTCGGCCACGATGGGATCGAGGCCTCGCTCTCGCGCGAGGCGTCCGAATTCGTGCTGGTACGACGCGAGGTCGATCGCCCGCATCCGTCGCCACGCGGTGGAGGTGGTGGCCCAGCCAAGGGTGCGGCCCTTGCTGGCGCAGAAGTGGCTCGCGGCGGTTTCGCCCCAGGTGCCGAGGGCGTTGAAGCCGGTGGCGAAGGCGAAGTCGGGGTCGCCGGACCACGCCTCGAGCGCCGACTCGATCCACGGCAGGAACGAGTCGCTCGGAAGAGTGTCGTCCTCGAGCACGATGGCGCGATCGACCCGCGCGAAGATCCCGTCGAGTCCGGACTCGATGCGGGCACTGCACCCGAGGTTCTCCGAAGCGAACTCGCGAACGACTTCGCATGGCCAGTCGATCGCGTCGAGCGCGGCCCGTGCCGCGGCGCAGCGCTCGCGATCCGTGGGATGACCGTCGCGAGGCCCATCTGCGATCGCAAACACCTGGTGGGGCGCGGAGGGCCGGATGGCCGCGACCACCGCCGTGATCTGCTCGGGTCGATTGAAGAGGATGAGCGCCACCGGAGTGTCGATCGCTCGGCAGCTGGTGACGCCGCTCACGACCGGTCCTCCGGGGAGGACCCGAGGTCCCCGCGCGTTCGCTCCACGTGCGATTCGAGCATCTCCTCGACGAGGTCGAGGGCCGCGTCGGTGCGATGCTCGCCGACTGAAAGGCTGAAGTGCGGCACCGAGAGCAGCCCCGCGTACTCTCGGTCGATCGAGTCGGGATCCTCGGCGGCCCGCCCGCGACGTTGCGGTGCAAGCAGCTCCCGCGCCGGCGCTCGGTCGATCTCGGCGAGCGTGCAGGTCGGGCCGGAGCAGCGGGAGAGGTGGAAGATGGCTCCGACCGGGCGGATCGCCTCGGGCGAACTGGCGCTGCCGCGGCGGAGCATGAGGGTCTGCTCCTCCTCGAGCCAACCCCGCAGGGGGCGATCCGATCCGCTGACACCAGCCGGAAGCGGAGCGTCGAGGTCGAGACGCAACTTCACCGGCCGCGGCAAGGCCTGCACCGCGGAAGCACCCTCGATCACCCGCACCTGATCGTCGCCGAGCACCACGAGGCCCCGAGCGAGCGCGCTCAGGGTCGTGGTCGACTTGCCGGCGAATGGCGGCCCGCACAAGAGCGCGACGACGCCTCCGCACTCGATGGCGGCGGCGTGCAGCAGCGGGCACTTGGCATCGCGGGCCAGGAACTCTCCGACGGTGAGCGCCGCCCAGATCATGCGCTCCTCGCGGCGCGGATAGAGACGGTGCTGGCCGTGCACGAAGATCTGCGGATCGGCGAGAAGATTGAGTTCGCCGCGGCCGAGTCGCAGCGAGATCGGCTCGGGTTCGAGGCCGGTGAAGTCGCACAGCTCGACGAGCTCCTCCGGGTCCGCCGCGGTGACGGTGGTGGTTCCGCCGGCCCAGCGAAATCGCGCCGAGACCCCGGCCGCGGACGGAATCGGTCGCAGCGGCGGGCTCGCCTCTCGCACTTCGGCCCAGTGCCGCGCCGCCTCGTGCCGAACCACTTCGAGCGGTGGCGGCGTGTCGGCATTGTTTCGCAGCCGCTCCAGCACGCCGGCGATCGAGCCGCGCTCGAGCGACTCTGGAACCGCATCGAGACCGTCGCGATGGCGCGGCGCGAGTTGCATCAGGCTCTGCGGCACGCTGCGATTGGAACCCGGCACCATGCGCAGCCAGATGGGGACGAAGAAGGGAGTCCACCGTGGAAAGTTGCGGGGGGTCGGCGCGAGCGGATTGCTGCTGCGCGCGGTCGCCCAACCCATGAACGCGCTGTGGAGCATCCGCAACTCGTTGCGGGAGGGATCGGCGTGTTCGCGGTAGGTGTTGCGGGCATGGATCCGGTAGCGATAGAGGGGATCGGGCACGAACACCGGCTCGGCCAGCCGCAGGGCATCGAGCAGGAACTGCCAGTCGTGGCTGATCGGGAGGGACTCGTCGAACCCGCCGACTTCCCGGTGCAGTTCCCGAGCGAAGAGCAGATTCCCGGTGCTCACCGCGATGTTGGCGAGCAGCAGGCTGAACCCGGCGGTGGGAAAGCGCCGGCCGAGATTGAAGGCATCGTTCATCCACGCGGGATAGACCGCGAGGTCGGGTTGGCTCGAGTCGCCAAAGAACTCGACGCCGCTGAAGGCGAGCGACGGGCCGGATCGCTCGAGGTGGGGGAGCAGCCGCTCGAGCCGGTCCAAGGCCCACAGATCGTCGGAGTTCAGGATGCCCACGAACTCCTCGTCGAGCGATGCGATCGCTTCGTTGAGGGTTCGGGCGCTGCCGCGATTCGACTGGACTCGCAACTCGACGTGGATCTCCCCGGCCGCCCCGATCGCTCGTTCGACGGCGGCGACCGATCCGTCGCTCGAGCCGTCATCGACGATGAGCAGTCGGTCGGGCGGGCGGCTCTGCTGCAGCACGCTGGCGATCGCCGCTTCGACGAAGGCCTCGTGGTTGTGGACCGGAATCACCACCGCCACGCGTCGGCGGTCGGAGGCTTGAGAGGCGGGGTGAGTGGACGAAGGGGGCATGGCGTCGGGCGACGGATGCCCGGGGATCGGGTCGGTCCGGATCGAGCGAGTCGGCCCCGCTGCCGCGGGAAGGTCTGCCGTCACGACGCACGGTATCGGTTCGCGATCGGCTCAGTCCCCCGCAATGCCGCCGCGAGCGTGTTTCCGGACGGCCATCACGCCGCGGTGCGGTGCCGTTCCCATCCGATCAGCCGCAGCAGGCTCGGCACCAGCAGCAACGCCACCGCGAGGCAGGCCACGCTGCCCACCAGCATCACGAGGCCCAGGCTCTGCAGACCGCGGTGGCTTGCGAACACCAGCGATCCGAAGCCGATCGCGGTGGTGCTCGCGGTCAGTGCCACCGCCCGCGCGGTCGCGCCGTAGCGAATGCGTCGTCCCCGCGATTCGCGGCCGCGATGCACCATGTGCACGGCGCTGTCGATGCCGAGGCCCATAAGGATCGGGATGCCGAAGAAGTTCGCGAGGTTGAGCGGGATGGAGAAGGTCGCCATGGCGCCAACGGTCCATCCGAGTCCGCAGGCAAGCGCCGCCAGGCAGACGAGGGTGCAGGAGAGGCTCCGGAAGTCGATCCACACCAGGACCGCGACGGCGATGAAGGACAGCACCGCCATCTGCACGAATGCCCGCGTCATGTCGCGGATCGACTCGAACTGGGTCATGGGTACCCCGGTCGCCTGCGGGTCGATCGATCGCAGCGTCTCGACGAAGCGTTCGAGCGGCTCGGTCTGCCAGAGGTCCTCGGAAGGCAGCACGCGAAGCAGCAGACGCCCGCTCGGAGCGACCAGGGAATCCCGCACCGCAGCAGGCAGCGCCTCGCGCAGGGTAAGCCGGTCGCCTTCGGCCATGGTCCGCAGCGAGTCGGCGGTCGCGGCGAGGGTGGTTCGGATCGCGGCAGCCTCCTCGGCGCGGGTTTCGGGATCTCGCAGCCGGTCGACGATGGGTTCGAGCCCTCGGGCCAGGTCGCTCAGCGACTGCGACTCCTTCGGCGCGGTGAGCGCTGCGGCGGTCGCGAGCGAGCGGAGTCGTCGAACCGCCGATTGCACGCCGCGGGCGAGTTCTGCGTCGGCGGCCTCACCGCCGGAGTCGGGCCCGGAATCTTCGGAGCCGGGCTTGCCGATCGCATCGACGAACGCCCGGCGTGCCGCGAGACGCGAATCATCCGGCGTTGCGATGAGATCGAGCACGCTCGTGGTGCGGGCGATGGTGGGCTCGCCGGAGGTCCGTCGCACCAGTTCCTGCGCGTCCTCGAGATCGTCCGCGATCACCGCGCCGAACCAACTCGCGGAGACGGAGTCTTCGAAGACGCGGTGTTCCCATGCCACGCTCTCGAGCCCCTCTGCCTGAAGGTCGAGCAGGTTGCTTTCAAAGCGGAGCGACCTCGTCGCCATCACCACGGCCGCGACGGCGAGGAGACCAGTGACCGCGACCACCGCAAGGTCGCCGCCTGCTCGAGGGCGACCGCGGCGGGCGACGGTTTCGACAGGCACGCTCGAGTCGCGGGCGGGCCGACTGCGGGCCGCCGCGCGACCACGGCGCTCGGTGAGCCAGAGGAGCGCCGGAAGATCGAAGGTCATCGCCGCGACGCACAGGATCAGGCCGACGCCCGCGATGAGTCCCAACTCGCGGAGGCCCTGAAAGTCGGTGGTGAAGGCAAGCAGGAAGACCGCCGCGCTCGTGGCAGCGCCGGTCAGGTTGCCGGGCACCGCGGTCCGCATGACTTCGCGAATCGCGCCGGAGGCGAGCCGTCGTTGCCGCGCTTCCATGAAACGGGCGACCACGTGCACCCCGTAGTCGAGCCCGACGCCGATCAAGACCAGCATGAAGACGATGCTGAGGAGGTTCAGATGGCCGACCGCGAGCGTGGCCACCCCGTAGGTCCAGCCGAAGGCCATCGCGAACGCCGCCACCGCGAGCAGCGGCCGACGCACACCCCGGAAGACGATCATGAAGAGGATGGCGATCAACGCGGCGGCGACGCTTGCCGAGCGGATCATGTCGCGATCGGTGGTCTCGAGCTCGTCGGCCTGCAAGACCGGCTTCCCGGTGAGCCCGATCTCGACCCCGGGAACCGCTTCCTGCACCTCGGCAATCGCGGCGCGGATCCGGGCGAGCGGTTCGCGAATCGCATCGAGGCGATGGAAGTCCTTCCGCGGCATCACCGTCACGAAGAACATTCGGCCGGTTTCCGACCGGAGGTACCGCGGCGGCGGTGCTGCGCCGAGATTCTCCGGCGAACCGTCGGAGGCGATCTCTCGCAGCACCAGGAGGGCCGACGCGGCGAGCGCTCTTCGTGCGGCGTCGTCGAGGGTCGCGCCGCGGGCCAGCAGCGTCTCGAGATCTGCGTCGGCACCCTGGACCGCCTCGAGGGCATCGCCCGAGGCGAGTGTCGCGAGCGCCGTGCCAGCAGCGACCAGCCCGTCGAGTTGCGCCTGCTCCATCGCTCGGGTCGCGAGCCGGCGTTGTTCCACGGCCTCGATTCGCCCGTGCACTCCGGGAAGTCCCGGTTGTCCCTGCAATCGTTCGAGCAGCAGATCGACGGCTCGCGTTGCGTCGGCCTCGCACTCGGCGGGAGACCGCTGCGAGCCCGGCGGGCTGCTGTCGACCACAATCGTCAGGAACTCGAGATCGCCGAATTCATCGAGGAAGTCGCGGTAGAGCTGCATGAACGGGCGGTCTGCCGCGATCAGGCTGTTGGTGTCCGCGTCGAGGACAAGCCACCGCCACGCGGTACCGCCGCCGGCGAGGGCCAGCAGCAGCGAGGCCGCGAGGATCCATCCCGGCCGAGCCATCACGAATCTGGCGACGGCGGAAGTCCAGCGGTCTCGCCAGGGTCGGGGAGGGCGAGTCTCTCGAGTCGTCGACGAGGCGTTCATGGGCCGGTTGGCTGACGGTACCGGACATGGTTGCCTCGCCACGAGTCGTCCTAGGAAGTCCGGGAAGGACCGCTGCGAGCGGCCCTCATCCACGGCCGATCGGGTTGCTCGACTTGCCGGCCGCCAATCGGGACATTCACGGTTGCCCGCGGCGGTTCGCCTGCCACCGTGTCGTCGCTCCGAGACGGCGTTCCGGCATTCCCCGAACTCGAATCACAGCCTCCGGCACCCCGGGCCGGTGCGGTCGGACTACCGATCGCGCCGGCCTTTTTCTCAGGACTTCGCGGATTCGCGGCCCCCCGCGACGATCCCGTCGGGGAGCGCGATCGAGCCTAGGGGCCCAGAATTGGTCATTTTGCTCGAGGTTCGAGCGGAGTCCTTGACCAACGCGAGCGGGAGGGCACGCTTGACGGGGCTGGGTTCTAGTCGTGGGCGGTTCCTCGTGGGGACTTCCCAATGTGAATCTTGGATCTCGGGCCCGCCGTGGGGCGGGTCGAGTCGACCTTTGACATGCAGGAGAAAGACATGAAGCGAACGAACCTCGTTGGGGCCGCGGTGGCTCTTGCGGCGTCCGCCACGGTGATGGCAGGCGAGCTCTACAACAACGGTCCGCTGATCACCTATCCCGGTGCCGGCTTCGAGGGAGCGAATGTCTCCTCGATTTCACCAGGTCAGAGCCTCTACGGCGGCAACTTCAATCAGCCGTCCTTCCACCGCGCCGACGAGTTCATGGTCTCCGGCGGCGGCTGGAACATCACTTCCATGAACTTCTTCGGCTACCAGACCAATGGTGGCATCCCCTCGACGATCACCGGCCTCTACGTTCAGATCTGGCTCGACACCGACAACGACGGTCTTGACGCCGACGACGTCGTGGTGTGGGGTGATATGGAAACCAACATCATGACCTCGACCGACTGGTCGGGCATCTATCGCACCAACGGCACCGATTTCCTCGCCAGCAACCGTGCGATCATGAACATCACCGCGGATGGCCTCGACATCACGCTCGGCAACGGAACCTACTGGGTCGAGTTCGCATCGACCGGTTCGGCCGCGTCGGGTCCGTGGGTTCCGCCGGTGAGCCTCCCCGACACCTACGTGCCTGGGAACAGCCTTCTGTACACCGTCTCCACCGGTGAGTGGACGACGGCGATCGACTCCGGCACGGGTGAGGGCTACGAGTTGCCCTTCGTCTTCAACGGAAGCATCGTGCCGGCTCCGGGCGCCGTGGCCCTGCTCGGCCTCGCCGGCCTCGCCGGTGCTCGCCGTCGCCGCGGCTGATCGCCGCTGTGAAGACTGAAGCGTCCGGTTCGCGGACGCAATCATGAGCTCGACCCGCGGCGGCCGGACCCAACCGGTCGCCGCGGTCGTTCATTGCCCAATCGCCGGTCGAGACTCAGGTGAGCGAGCCGTGCGAGTCCCACCCCGAAGCGGGTGAGTTCGCCAAAAGCGGGTTGACCCTCCGAACCCTCGGGATACGGTGAACCGGAGTGGCGAACGTCTCGTCTCCTTGGCTTCCGAGCCATCGAGCGTTGGACTCGGTTTCGATTCGTCAGAGAGGAAGGCGTGCATGTGGCGAAAGGCGGTGCAGGCATTGGCGGCCATCGTTGGCCTCGCGGCAGCTGGCGTTGCGGTGGCGCAGACTCCGCCGCCGACCGTTGCCCGGCAGTGGAACGACCAAGTGATCGAAGCCGTTCGGGACTCGCGGGCTCGGCCTCCGATCCACGCACGGAACCTCTTCCACATCGCCGCAGCGATGTGGGACGCCTGGGCCGCCTACGACCCAGAGGCGACCGGCTGGCTCTTCACCGAGAAGCACGTCGCCAAGGACGTGCAGGCAGCTCGGAATGAGGCGATCAGTTTCGCCGCCTTCCGAATCATCAAGCATCGCTTCAGCAACTCGGACAACTACTGGCTGATTCTCGATCGCATCACCGACCAGATGTTCCTGCTCGGCTACGACCCAACCTTCACCTCGCAGCAGGGCAACTCTCCGGCCGCGATCGGAAACCGCATCGCGCAGCAGATGATCCTCTTCGGGTTCGAGGATGGATCGAACGAGTTCGACGACTACGCGATTCCTCCGGGCTTCTACGAACCGGTGAATCCGCCGCTGGTGGTCGCCGAGCCGGGCAATCCCACGTTGATCGACCCCAACCGCTGGCAGCCGTTGACGCTTGAGGAGTTCGTCGATCAATCCGGCAACACCATCCCCGGAGGAACGCCACCCTTCGTCGGGCCGCACTGGGGGTTCGTGGTGCCGTTTGCGCTTCTTCCCGAAGACATGAACCCCGACCGTCCGGGGGTCTACTTCGATCCGGGTCCGCAGCCGCAGTACGGCGGCGAGGGCCACGATGAGTACTGCGGCGGCATGGAAGAGGTCGCGATTCTCAGCGGTTGGCAGACCCCCGATGACGGTGTCATGTGGGACATCTCGCCCGCCTCGATTGGAAACAATCCGCTGGGAACCAATTCCGGCACCGGTTACGACGTGAATCCCGTCACCGGCCAGCCCTATGCGCCCCAGATCGTGCCCCGCGGCGACTACACCCGTTGCCTCGCAGAGTTCTGGGCGGATGGCATCGACTCCGAGACGCCCCCCGGCCACTGGAACGAGATCGCAAAGTACGTCACCGAGGAGATCGCAGAGAAGCGGATCGGCGGCGTGGGTCCCGTGGTCGACGATCTCGAGTGGGATGTGAAGCTGTATTTCATCCTGAACGGGGCCCTGCACGACGCAGCGGTGTGCGGATGGGGCATCAAGGGCCACTACGACGGCATCCGTCCCATCAGCTCGATTCGCTACATGGCGCAGTTGGGCCAGTGCACCGACCCCGCCCTCCCGAGTTACCACCCGATGGGGATCCATCTCTACCCAGGCGGGATCGAGGTCATCACCGCTGCGTCGAGCCAACCGGGTCAGCGCCACCAGTATCTCGCCTCGTACATCGGTGAAATCGCCATCTATGCGTGGAAGGGCGCTCCGAACTTCCCGGATTTTCAGCACGCGGGAGTCGCGTGGATCCGCGCCGCCAACTGGGTGCCCTACCAGCGTCAGACCTTCGTCTCCCCGCCATTCGCGGGGTACGTCTCCGGCCACAGCCTCTTCAGTCGCGCTGCGGCCGAGGTCATGAAGCTCTTCACCGGATCAGTCTGGTTCCCGAACGGACTCGGACAGTTCCACTGCGCCGCGCACCAGTATCTGGTCTTCGAGGATGGTCCCTCGGTCAACGTCGATCTGAGTTGGGCGAGCTACTACGACGCGGCCGACGAGAGCGGAAGAAGTCGCATCTACGGCGGCATTCACCCCTACTGGGACGACACCCCCGGCCGCATTCTCGGCACCGTGATCGGGCCCAAGGCGTTCGAACACGGCATGTCCTACTTCGGCAATCCCGAGACCCCGTGCCCGGCCGACCTCACCGGCGATGGCATCGTCAACGGCGCCGACCTCACCGTGGTGCTGGCCAACTGGGGCAAGTGCAAGTCCGGATGCGAAGGCGACCTCAACGGCGATGGCAACATCGACGGCGCCGACCTCACCGTGGTGTTGGCGGCCTGGGGCACGTGTCCTTGACGAGACGGCCTCGAAGTGATCGGCAGACGTGTTGCGACGCGGCAGGGTGAGCCCACCCGTTTCGCCCGGCTGACTCATCGACGCGTTCGGAGTCGACGGCGACCGCGACTCACGTCGCCGACGGCGCCACCGGCGCATTCCGGCAGGCCAGCTCGTCGAAGCGGATCTCGCCATCGACGATCGTGAGCACCGGTTTTCCGATCACTGTTCGGCCAGCGAACGGCGAATTGCGGCCGAGGGTCTCGAATCGCTGCGGGTCGATGACCCATCGCCGCTGCGGGTCGATCACGGTGATGTCCGCTGGCCCGCCCTCGGCCAAGCGACCGAGACCGAGGCGATCGATCCCGTGCAGGCGAGCGGGTTCGAGGGTCATCATCGCCACCAGCCGCGGCCAGTCGATGGCACCGCTTTCCACCAGCGCCTCCGCGTAGAGCGGCACCGCTCCCTCGAGGCCCACCACTCCGAAGCTCGCCGCGGCGAAGTCGACCTCCTTGCTCTCGGCGGTGTGCGGGGCGTGATCGGTGCCAAGGATGGTCACCACGCCCTCGGCAACCGCTTCGATCAGGGCACGGCGATCGGACTCCTCGCGGAGCGGCGGATTCATCTTGGCGTGAGTGTCGTAGCCGGCGCAGGCTGCATCGGTCAGCAGCAGGTGATGCGGCGAAACCTCGCCGGTCACCGGTTCGCCGCGGCGTCGGGCTTCCCGCAGTGCTTCGACGCTGCCCGCGGCGGAGAGATGCTGAGCGTGGTAGCGAGCGCCGATGGCGCGGTTGAGCCGCAGATCCCGTTCGACGATCAGTTCTTCTGCCTCGCGCGGCCAGCCGATCAGGCCGAGTCGGGCCGAGACCTCGCCCTCGTGCATGCTGGCGCCCTCGGTGAGGGTGAGTTCCTGGCAGTGCTGCAGGAAGGGAAGGCCGATCGAGGCGCAGGTCGCGAGCACCCGCCGCATCAATGCAGCCTCGGCGACGACGCTGCCGTCATCGGAGAAGCCGACCGCGCCCGCAGCGGCCATCGCGTGCATGGGCGAGAGCCGTTCGCCGGCCCGCGCTTCGGTGGCTGCCGCGATGGGGAAGACCCGACACCGCCCAGTCTCCTGCGCTCGCAGGCGGATGAAGTGCACGAGCGCCGCGGTGTCGAGCGCGGGCGTGGTGTTGGGCATGCAGCAGACGGTGGTGAAACCGCCCGCGACCGCGGCGGCGGTTCCGGTGGCGATGGTCTCCGCCCGCTCGTTTCCCGGTTCGCGCAGGTGGACATGCCCGTCGATGAGCCCCGGCACCACCAGGCATCCTTCGGCCTCGAGGACTCGGGCATCTCCGATCGCCGACGGCGGCAGGGGAGCGGTCTCGATCGAGACGACCCGCCCTCTCGAGACCAGCACGTCCGCGGTCGCGTCGAGGTGCGATGCGGGGTCGATCACACGGCCACCGCGCAGCAAGAGGTCGGTCATGCCTCGATCTCCTCGAATCCCATGAACAGAGGTTGGCCCTTGCCCGCGATCACGAGGGTCACTGTATCCACGAGAGCCAGGGGATCGAGGGAATCCACGCCTTGAAGAACTCGACGGCCTCGGGGCTGCGATCGATGGCGCTGAGCACGTACTTCCCCCACGCGGCGCCGCCGCAGGCGTAGACGCCGACCGCGGCTCCGCCGATCGCAACCGCCCCGATCGCACCGCCGCCGATTGCGACTCCGCCGATCGCGGCGCCGCCGAGGGCAAGGAGTCCCAGCGCGACGCCGCCGAGGCTCACCACGCCAAGGGCACCGCCTCCGATGGCCACCACCCCAATCGCGGCGCCGCCGACTGCGACGATGCCGCGGGCCACACCGCCGAGGGCGATCCATCCGGTGGCGACATCGCCGATCGCGACGATGCCGCGGGCGCGGCCGTGAATCTCGCCGCGGTCGAAGTCTGGTCCGATGGCGATGTCCACAAGCGGGCGACCGGCGATCGTTCGGGTGGATCGGTGCCGAATCGAGGCGACCGAGCGCATCAGCGTCTCCTCGTTGCAGCGACGGCCTTGAGGGAGAACACCGCCGGGCGAGCGTTGCGGGCAGGGCCGCGGCTGCGGTCA
>JAPOKA010000040.1 GCA_029977865.1 bacterium | reverse complement strand
GTGCTCGAGCTTCGCGCCGCCTATCTCGATCCGCAGCGGCTTTCGAGCGCGTCCTTCTCAGGCGATGACGGAGATGATTCGCCGCTGGACGACTTCGACCAGCTCGATGAAGGCCCGGACGATCTCGAGGCGGTGCTCGCCGCAAGCTGGGCGCGGCGCAGGCTGCCTGCGGGAATCTCGCTGCGGCAGGTCGAACCGGCGGCCCGCGACGAGTTCGGCTCGACCCCGTTGGAGGGCGAACTCGAAGCCTTCGCCGATCTCGATTCGCTCGAGGATCCGACGACGCTGCTCGGTCCGATCGATCGGCCGATCGCGATCTACCTGCCCGACGGATCGAACATCCTCGCCGCCGCGTGGTGGCTCGAGGAGGTGCCCACCGACGGCGTGCTGCCACCGCTTGCCGAGGACGACCGTCGCCGCCTGCAGCTTTCACTCTTCGATCCGCTCGGAATCCCCCGCTGGGGCGCCATCGAGTGGATCGTGCCCCGCGAGCCCGTGATCCGCGAAGCCGACCGCGAGACCGAATCACCCTCCGAATCTCGACGCGACGACGCCGCTATCGAGATTCCCGAGTCTGCGACCGAGATCGGTGCGTCGGCGGAGAGCGACTCCGGCGTTGATCAGGCTTCCGATCCGGAACGAGATCCGGATCTCGACCCGGAGACCGATCCCGACGAGGACGAGGAGCCGCTGCGGTGATCGCTCGCCCACCGCGCGAGTCTCTCGGCGATGTCCATCTGCATGGAGTGTGGCCTCGCGCTGCGAGTAGGCCGCGACGAGGCGCCGTCCTGCTCGAGACGATGCTCGCGCTGGGGATCTTCGTGGCCGCCGGAAGCCTGGTGCTCTCGATCGTTGCCGACTGCACCCGGGCGGTCGCGCGGGCGGAGCGGCTTGGCAACGCCGTCGACTGCGCCAGAAGCCTGATGGCGGAACTCGAAGCAGGACTGCGGCCGATCGGCGATCTCGCCGGCGGCGGAATCGATCAGCCCGAACCACCGTGGGAGATCTTCCGCATCGAGGCTCGCACGGTGCGGAGCGACTTCGAGGGCCTCGTGCTCGCGGAGATCTCGATCTTCGAGGCCGACTCCGTCGACGCCGAGCCGCCGGCGCTCTTCTCGCTGCGGCAACTGATTCCGGCGCGGCCCGAGGATCTCGAGGAGCTCGACGCCTTCGCCGACTTCGAGTCGTTGCCGCGATCCGCCGCCGGTGGAAACGGGGACGCGGGTGCCTTCGACGCGCTCCTCGAGGAGGATCGGCGGTGACCTCTCGGAGCGGTCGGCGGACTCGCGGCTTCTCGCTCTTCGAGGTGATGGTGACCCTCGGCGTGGTGCTCGCGCTCGCGGTGGCGCTGGGTTCCTTCGTCGGCGACATCTCGCGCGGTCGCGAGCGACTGGGCGTGCAGATGGCCCGACAGCGGGCCGCGGAAGCGGTGCTGCTCCAGTTGGAACGAGCCCTCGCGACCACGGTGGTCGAGGATTCGCTGCTGGGAACCGGAGTGCGCGGCAGCGGCAACCGACTCGAGGTGGTCTCCCGCGGCGTGTCGGCCTGGCGGCTTGGCGACCAGAGTGCGGCGGAGCGAGCGCTGGAGGATCGCGAACGGCTCGTGGTGACCGGCGGTTCGGTCGGTGTCGAGAACTCGGCCTCGTTCGCTCGCGGCGAGTCGGCCCGCGGCGAACTGCCGCTGACCATTCGATTCCGCTACTTCGACGGCGAATCGTGGCAGGCGAGTTTCGACTCGAAGAGCTCGCGACGGTTGCCTCATGCGGTCGAGGTCTGCCTGTGGTGGACGCGACCCGGCGACGCGGTCGAGGACGACATCCTGGCCCTGGCCGATCTCGAGGACGAGACCGCGGATGAGCCTGCCGCCCTCGAGGACGAGGGCTTCGACGAACTGGAAACCGACCCGAGCCGAATCGGCGGGGTTGGCCGCGACGAGCTCGGCGGACCAGCGCGAGCACCCGATCGAGTGCGGGTGATCGCGATTCCCGACGCGGCGGTGTTCGCTCGCGATTCGGATTCGAGTACGGAGACTTCGCCGCCATTCGAGCCCGAGTCTTCCGATCGCGACGAGGAACTCGCCCCGTGAGCGCTCGTGTGCGAGCTTCGGCCATCGTGGCCGCGCCGCCGGCGCGGCGCGGTCTCGTCATCGTGGCGGTGATGGTGGTGGCGGGCATCGGCCTCCTGATCGCCTCGACCCTTCTGCTGCTGACCCGCGCCGAGACTTCCGGCGCGGCTCGCGCTGCCGCAGCGGCGCAGTCGCGAGCCCTCGCCTGGTCTGGCGTGCAGGCGGTGGCGGTCGAACTCGGTCGGCAACGCGACCGAATGCTCGGCGGCGAAGCACCCGAACTCGAGGACCAATACGTGATCGAGGAGGGCGGTGGGCGGCTTGGCGTGGTGCGGCTGCTGCCGATCGCGGCCGACGGAGCCACGCTGGTCTCGGAGTCGGCGCGGTTCGATCTGGCGGAGGCGACCGTCGAGGGCCTCCAAGAGAGCGGGCTTGCAGACGCCGCGCTTGCCCGCGCGGTGATCGCGGCTCGAACCGCGGCTTCGAATCGACTCGATGCGGTCGAAGGACTGCTCGCCGCCTCGAAGGGTGCGGTCACCGCGGTCGATCTGCATGGCGACCTCGAGGCGATCGATCTTCGCGCCGCCGTCGCGGGCGAAGAGGGCGATCGCGGCGAACGCATCCTCGGTCGGCTCGAGGGCGGAGCGCCGCGCGGCCTCGCGGAGCTGCTCACCGTGCACGCCTGCGAACCTGCGGTCGATGCCGACGGTGCTCCTCGGGTGCTGGTTCGGCCTCCCTGGAGCGAGGAGATGGGCGAAGCGGTGGCGGCGCGGCTGGGGAGCTCGGCCGCGGAGATCCTCCGTGTGCTCCTGGAAGGCGGCCTCGTGATCGAGGGCCGCCGCATCGACGACGGGTTGACGCTCGACCGCGACCGCCACCTCGCGGAGGTCCTGATCCGCGCGGGAAGTCCGATCGAGGACTGGGTGCGTCCCATCGACATCCTGACCTTCGAGCCCGAACCGGTGCGGGTGGGTCGGCTCGATCTGAACACCGCCTCGGCTGCGGCGATCGCCATGCTGCCGGGCGTCTCGATGGAGGAGGCCGCGGCGATCGTCGAGGCGCGGGACAGCCTCTCCGCGGAGGAGCGTCGAACCATCATGTGGCCCGCGCTGCGGGAGATCTGGCCGCTGGAGCGTTACCCCGACCTGGTCGAGCGGATCACGGTGCGAAGCTTTGTGTGGCGGGTCCGATTGGCCTGCGGCAGCGTCTCCGAGGAGGAACCCGACGGTCCGATCGAGGACGCCACGTTGTGGGAGGTGGTGATCGACGCCTCGGCGGCGCGACCGCGGCTCTCGGCGCTGCGCGAGATCACCGAGTTCGACCTCGTCGCACGACTCGTCGCCGCCCGAACCGAGGCGAGAGACTTCGAACTCGAAGACCCCGAGCCCCTCGACGAGCCGGACCCGCCTCGCGCTGCAGCCGCCCGTCCGGAATGGCTCGATCCCACCCCCACCGTCGAGACCGGTCCCCCCGAACCACCGGCGCGAGAACGAAACCGAGGTCGCGGAGCAACGCGTGGTGCGTCGGAATCGGGTTCAGCGCGGAGCGATCGGCAAACTGGACGAACTGGGCGATCCGGGTCGCGGCGCGGCGGTGAATCCGCATCCGGCCGAGGCGGTAGGTCGTCTGATTCCTCCTCCACCGGTGGTTCCGGCGGATCGCGTGGTCCGATCGGTCGGTGGCGCCCGCTCTCCTGAGGCGCGGCCTTCGCCGCGATCGTCGCCGCTCGATCGAGTCGAACGCTTCACTCGGCCGAAGTTCATCTCCAACGCGCTCTTCACCGACTTCATCCGGCCCCGCGCGGCCCACCGCGCCCTCGCGGGCCGATCCCGACCGCCTTCAGAGTCTCGAGACCCCATGGCCGCCCGACCCAAGATCGCCGTTCAACTCGGACGCCGCAGCGTCGAGGTGGCGGTGCTTCGCCCCGGGACCTTCGGCGGCACCACCGCGAGTTCCTCGTCGCGTCGCTTCCCCGAGGGGACCGACGCCGGCGATGCCAAGGCCGTCGCGGCGGTGTTGTCGCAACTGCTTGGGTCGATGTCGATCCGCAACGCTTCTGCGGTCTTCGCCCTGCCCCGAAGCCTCGCCAGCACCAAGCGCTTCGAACTGCCGAGCCGCGATGCCGCCGAACTGCCGGAGATGGTGCGTTTCGCGATGCAGCGCGATCTGCCCATCGACACCGCCAGTGCCGAGATCGACTTCGTGGTGACCGCTACCACCGCGAGCGGATCGCGGATCCTCGCGGTGGCGGTGCCGGGTCCGGTGGTGCGGTTCCAGCGCGAAGTCGCCGCCGCGGCCGGGCTCGAGCTCGAGGCGATCAGCCTCCGATGCCTTGGGGCCGCCCATCTCGCGGCCCGGCTCGACGCTGCGTCGGTCGGTCGAATCGAGGCGGACGACGGCGATGCGGCGCCGGCCTCGGGACCTGCTGCGACGATCGGCGATCCCGCAGCGGAGCCGCCGTCCTCGTTGCTCGTCGTCGACATCGGCAGCGACGACCTCGAACTCTCGGTGGTCGGAGACGGCGTGCTGCGGTTTGCCCGCGGTGTCGAGATGCAGTCGGCCGACAGCAGCCTGCTGCTGGCCGAGACGATCAGCAGCGAGACGCGCCGCACCTGGCTCAGCTACCGCATCTCGCAGGGAGACGAACGCGTCGCCGCGGCGATCGTCCTCGGCGGGAGCGACTCGGCGCGACTCGCGGTGCCGCAGTTGGCAGCCTCGACCGGACTCCCGACCCGCCTGCTTCGCCAGCACCCCGACCTGCGGGCGATCGATCCGCAGGCGATCTCTGCGTGGGCGCTCCTGGGACTGCTGCTGGAACGTCGTCGGGTGCGGGGCGGCCTCGATCTGGCCCATCCCAAGCGGCCTCCGGATCTGGCCAAGCGCCGGCGAATGCGGGCCTACGCAGCCGCGGGAATGGTCGCGATCGCCGGATTCGGCGGTTGGACGGTCGGGCATCGCCAACTCGTCGACGCATCGCAGCGGGCCACCGAACTCGAGGGCGATGCCCGCAAGGCCCTCGCATCGTTCCTTGAACTGAAGCGCGATCGACTTCGCCTCGGACACCTCGAGGCCTGGGCGACGGTGCGACCCAACTGGCTCGAGCACGCTCTCGCGGTCGAGTCCTTCGTCGCCTCGGTGCAGGCCGGCGGCGACACCACCGTGGTGCTCGACACCCTGCAAGGCTCGCTCGATCCCGGCTCGGTGCGCTACGGCCGCGACGGTTCGTTCGCCTTCGCACCGGAGGTGCGGATCGTCCTCGAGGGCGAGTCGGCGGATCGTGCGGTGGGGGATTCGCTCCGCGACCTCATCGTGGGCGACCAGCGCTATCAGCTTCGCTCGACCGGCGCCGACGCCGCCGGCGGCAAGCGGCTTCCGATTCCGTTTTCGTTCCAACTTCGAACCTCCGAACCGGCGGCGGAGCCGGAGGGGTCGACGGAGCCAGCGCGGCCGGTCGCCGCCGCGCGAACCCCACGACGAGGGGATCGCTCGTGAGCGAGCCGACCACCACCGCGACTGCGACGTCGGCGGCGAATCCGGTCCGCAGCCTCGCGCAGCGACTGCGGCGACTCGGCGGCTACTGGCCGGTGCCGGTGGCGCTCGCGGCGGGCACCGCGTTCTGGATCGGGCAGCAGTGGGGAGCAGGCGCCCTCGATGGCAGCCGCAGCGAGACCGCGCGCCGAATCGAGACCTTCGAGCGCGCCATCTCCACCGGAAGAAGCCAGCGGAAGGAGCGGCCCCGCGTCGAGCGCGGCCTCGATGAACTCGCGGTGAGAACCCTCGGCAGCGACCTCGAGAGCGCCGACAGCGCCTTGCGCTCTGCGCTCAATCGCCTCGGCGAGGAAGCCGGGCTCGCCGCGGGCATGGTCGTCTCGACGCAAGGGCCGTCGACCCGCGGAACGCCCGCGAAGAACGAGTTCGGCCGCACCGGCACCCAGAAGACCCTGCGCGATCAGCCCGACTTCGTGGAACTTCCCGCGAGCATCTCGGTCCAGGGTCCGCTCGATGCGGTGTTGCGGCTTGCCCATCGCATCGAGGCCGAGCCCTGGCTCAAGCGGATCGACTCGTTCCGCCTCGATCGCACCGGGGGCGACGACCGCATGCGGCTCGACCTCAAGCTGACCACGGTCTTCCTGCCCGGTCGCGCCATGCCGCAGGATCTCGAGGTGCCCGCGTCGGAGGCGCCAGCCTTCGATCGCTACGCGAGCCTGATCGCCGCCAATCCCTTCGCGATGCCGGTCACGCCCGAGCCCGAGCCGCGCCGACCGCGCCGGCGAGAGACGCCGCCGCCACCGCCGCCGGGGCCGCCGGCCTTTCCATATGGCGAGTGGATGATCACGGGACTGGTGGAAGGACCCACCGGCCCGGAGGTCTGGCTGCGACATCGTTCCAGCGGCGAATCGCTCGCGCTCGCGCCCGAAGCGCGGGTCGGCGATGCCGAACTGCTGCGCATCGTGCGCTCGGTCGAAGGCGATCGCGCGGAGTTTCGGCTCGGTGAGGAGTCCTTCGCGGTGCTCGTCGGCGAGACCCTCGTGGACCGATATCCCTTGAGGCAGTAGTTCCGAGAAGTGCGCTGCCGCGTCCTGCGTTCGCCCCTCAACGCCCTCCGAAAGGGACCGAGAAAGCGATGTTCAGAAGCCTCCTGCGTGCGCGCGTGGTCTCGTCCTTCGTCGCATCCGCGGTTCTTATCGGGCATGGCGACGCCGCGTCCGCCTCGACGCAGCAGGCCGAAGGTCCGGGAACCGAATCTTCGACTTCCGCTCAAGGTCCGAATACTGCGCCGCCGCAGACGCCCGCGATCCGCTTCGCCTTCAAGAGCCAGTCGTGGGATCAGGTGCTCGACTGGTTCAGCCGCACCACGGGCCTGCCCGTCGTGCGCGAGGTTCCGGTGCCGAGCGGCACCGTCGACTACCTCTCGCCGCGGGCCTACGACCTGCCCGAAGCGCTGCGACTGCTGAACATCCTGCTGCAGACCCAGGGCGTCATGCTGCGCGTCGAGGCCGACCGCCTGCACCTGCAGAAGCTCGAGGACATGAAGCGGGAGAACATCCCGACCTTCTCCGGCTCCATCCCCGAATCGGTCACCGACGACCAGATCGTCACCCTGCTGCTGCCGCTCACCAACGCGACCGCCGAGGCGGTCTCGGAGCAGCTCAAGGACCTCGTCGCCGCCTACGGATCGGTGACGCCGCTCAAGCAGCAGAACGCGGTGATCCTCGTGGAGACCGCCGGTCAGGTGCGGCGCCTGCAGCGGATCGTCGATGAGATCGACCGCGAGGATGTCGAGAACATCGTCGAGTACATCCAGATCCGTCACGCCAAGGCCGAGGAACTGATCAACAGCCTCAAGGCCCTGATGGGCGAGCGGGTGGTCGAGTACGTCATCAACCCCCAGAACAACCAGCGGGTGAAGCTCGATGAGAATCGCCTCGCCGGCCTGACCCTCGCCGCGGACGAGCGCACCAACTCGATCATCGCCCGCGGCACCCGCTCGCGGATCGACCGGGTGCGGGAGACCATCGAACTGCTCGACGTGCCGCGGGCCGGGGACGGTCCGCGGACGGTGCGTTCGTTCACCTTGACCCGCGAGACCGCCGACGGTGCCAAGCGCAAGCTCGACCAGATCTTCGCGGCGCTGCCGAAGGACCAGCGGCCCGCGGTGATCGATCTCGACGAACCGGGCCGCATCGCCGTCGCGGGCACGCCCGACCTTGTCGCGGAGGCGCTTTCGGTGCTGTCGGAACTCGACGGCGGCGATGGCCGTGCCGCGGCCTCCGACCGCGCCGTCATGCGGCTTCCCGTCGAGCACCTCGACGCCGCCGCGGCGATCACTGCCCTGCGGCCGCTGCTTTCCCCGCGGCAGCAATCGACGATCTCGCTCGCCCCCGGGCCGGACGGGCGCTCGATCCTCGCGGCGGGACCCGACGAGGCGTTGACCTCGCTGCAAGGCCTGCTCACGCTCGTCGATCGCGCGAAGGAGACGCCCCGCGAGGTCCGCTACGCGCCGCTCAGCGAAGCCGATGGCGCCGCGATCATCGCCAAGGCCGAGGAGATCGATCGCCTGCGGCGGCCCGCCGGCGATGCCGAGGTGGTGGAAGCCGAGTTCGACGCCGATCGCGGCCAGGTGCGGGTGGTCGGCGCCGCGAAGGCGATCGATCGCTGGCTTGCAAGCCTCGCCCAGGCCCGCGAGGCGCTCAGGCCGCGTCCGCAGGTGCTGCAACTTCGGCTCGAGCATGCGACGCCCTCTCGGGTCGCTTCGGAGTTCTCGCGGCTCGCGCGGCAGTTGCTCGATCCCCGCGACGGCACCACCTTCACGCCGCCGGTGGCGGAGCCGGTCGATGCGCTCTCGCTGCTGGTGGTGACCGCGGCGCCCGATCAGGTCGAGTCGGTGCGCTCGATCGTCGACACCCTCGATCGGCCTTCCGCCGGCGATGTCCAGGTGCGGGTGATCAAGGTGGACGGCACCGACGCAGCTTCGCTCGTCGATCGCGCCGTCTCGCTTTGGGAGCAACTGGTCCCCGAAGAGGATCGCATCCGGCTCGGCGTGCCGCAGATCCAGATCGACGAGCGCTCCGGCTCGCTGCTGGTGATCGGGCGAAACGAGAGCCTCGCCTCCTTCGAGCGGGCGGTGCAGGAAGCAAGACGACTCGAGGCTCCCCCCCGCAGCGGGCGCATGCTCGCGGTGCGGCAGGCCGGCGCCGCCGACCTCGTGGAGCCGCTCGCCGAACTGCTTGCCACCGCAGGCCCGGTGGACCCGTCGCGCACGGTCGATCCAGTCCAGATCGTCGCGGTCGAGCCTCTCAACAGTCTGTGGGTGGTCGGTGAAGCGACGCAGTTGGCGCTCGCCGAGCAGTTCCTGCAGCGGCTCGACGTGCCGGGAGGCGGCGAACTGCCGCCGCTCAAGCTGCTCGCGGTGCGCTCGGCCGACGCGGTGGTGATCGCGAACCTGCTCACCGAGCGCTATTCGGCGCGATCGGCCTCCGAGCGCCGCGAGCGTCCGGTCACCGTCGATGCCGAGATCGGCGGCAACACCCTCGCGGTGACGGCGCCGCCGGAGATCCTCGCCGAGATCGAGTCGCTGGTGGAGGAGATCAACGACGCCGGCCGCGTCGGCGGCGAGGGCCGCGAGATCAAGATCTTCCCGCTCAAGGTCGGACGGGCCGACGATCTCGCCCGCACCATCGATCAGATGTTCCCCGAGCCCACGGTCCCGGTCGATTCGCGAGGCCGTCCTCGCCCCGACCTCAAGCTTCCCCGCGAAGTGGTGGTGCGTGCCCACGCGCCGACCAACTCGCTCATCGTCGACGCGCCGGGCACCCGCATGGAGGACTTCGCTCGGCTCGTCGAGCAGCTCGATCGCCAGGAAGCGGCGCCGGAGACGGAGATCCGCACCTATCGCATGAATCGATCGCGGCCGGAGGCCATCGCCTCGACGCTGCGCGAGCTCGCCACCGGCGGCCACCTCGGCAACAAGACCGATGCCCGCGGCTCCGGGGCCATCTCGATCGGCATCGAACCCAACACCGGAAGCCTCGTGGTCTCGGGACCGCCGGAGATCTTCGAGCGCATCGAGCAGGTGATCGCGGAGATCGACGGCCCGCGTCCGGGCCCGCCGACGGACCTGCGCATCTTCCGCCTCGCCTCGAGCCGCGCCGACAGCCTCGAGCCGACCCTGCGGCAGATTCTCCTGGCACGCATGCGGGAAGTGATTCCCGCCAGCGCCGGCCGTCCCGAGGAACTGCTGCAGATCACCATCGACCGCAAGGGCAACGCCCTCGTGGTCGCGGCACCGACGCCGATTCTCGAGCTGGCGGAGGCGCTGGTGAAGGATCTCGACTCGGGCGAGTCGCTCGGCGCCTCGACGGTGCGGGTGCGGCCATTGAGCTTCGCCGACGCGAGCCAGGTGGCGCAGTCGCTGAGCCTCGCCTTGCCCGGCCTCACCAGTCCGGCGACCGGCGGCCCCGTCGAGGTGCGGGTGATCGCGGCACCCGGCGCAAACGCCCTCATGCTGATCGGGGCCCCGATCGACCTCGACGAGGTCGAGCAGCTGATCGAACCGCTCGACCTGAAGCCGTCCACCGACTCGGTCGACGCGGAGAGCTTTCAGCTTCAGTACGCGAGCGCCGCGGTGATCGCGCCCTTGGTGCAGCGGGTGCTGGCCGATCAGCAGCAGAGCGATCCGAGGGTCTTGATCGAGCGCATGCGGCGAAGCCGCGGCCAGATCGACCTCACGCCGCCGGTCAGGGTCGAGGCGGAGATCCGCACCAACACCCTGCTCGTCAGCGGTCCCCCGCAGACGGTGGCCTTGGCGAAGAGCCTGATCGCCCGCCTCGACGTTCCCGATTCCTCGGCCGATCGAAGCTACGCGCTCTTCGTTCCCACCAAGGCCGATCCAGCCAAGCTGGTGCAGTCGGCGACCCGCGTGCTCGACGCGACGCGGCCTGCGGGGGTGCGCTCGACGCTCGAATTGATTGCGGATCCCCAGGCCGGCGCGGTGATCGCGATGGGCACCGAGGAGGAGACCGCCCGCGCCGAGGCACTGCTTGGAACGCTCGATCTCGAGACGCCCGAGGCGCCGGTGGCGGTCTTCCGCACCATCGAGGTCGAACATGGCGACGCCGCAGCGATCTCCGGGACGCTGCAGGCGCTGCTGCGCGATCGCGGTCGATGGCCGGAGTCGCTGCAGCAGGCGCTGCGGGCGGGGCGGCCGGTGCCCGAGCCGCAGATCTCCGCCGATGCCGCGGCCAACCGCCTCACCATCAACGCTCCCGAGGCGCTGATGCCCTTTGCCGTCGAGGTCATCGCCCAGCTCGATCAGCCTCGGGGCGAGGGCACCGTCGAGACCCGCGTCTTCGCACTCCAACGCGCCAAGGCCAACGAGGTCTCCGGCGCGATTCGCCAGGCCCTCGACCACACCTTCCGCAACCAGCCCACCGCAAGCCGCCCGACGCTGGTGCCGGAGCCCTCGAGCAACAGCCTCGTGGCGAGCGGCACCGCCGAGCAGTTGGCGGCGATCGCAGAGCTGGTGGCTCCGCTCGACGAATCGGTCGGCGAGACCGCGACGGTGCGCACGGTCTTCCTCGCCCATGCCCGCGCCGAGCAGGTGGCACCGCTGGTGAAGGAGCTGCTCGATCCAGAGCCGCAGATCGACACCCGCGGACTTCCGGGCTGGCTGCAGATCGACATGCTTCGCAGTCGCCAGCAGCGGGGGACCGACACGGTGCGAGCGGTGGCGGACCGTCGCCTGAACGCGGTGGTGCTCACCGGTCCGGTCGCCGAACTCGACGCCGCCGAACGCATGGTGCGCGAGCTCGACCAGCGGGCCGCGGTGGCGACCGCGGGCCAGACCCTGATCGAGGTGATCGCCATCCGCAACGGCGATGCCGCCTCGATCGCGGAGGGCCTCGAATCGATGTTCGCGCAGGAGTCCTCCGAGGCTCCTCCGGTCATTCGCACCGATGCGAGCGGCAGCGCGCTGCTGGTGCGGGCCGATGCCAGGCAGATGGAGCGGATCCGAAGCCTCGCCGCCCAGCTCGATCGTGCCGCGAGCGGCAGCCGGCAACTTCGCACCGTCGCGATCGATCCCGCTCGCGCCGACGCCGCCGAAGTCGCGCGGCTTCTCGATCGCATGCTCGAGCAGGGGGGCGAGTCCTTTGAGGTGGTGAGCCTCGAGGAACTGCTCTCCCGCTACCCCGATGCGTCGCCGCAGACGCCCGCGCCCTGATCCGTCCCGCCTCCGCCACCGACCACACAAGCGACGCCGATGACTCTCGAACGCCCCGCCGCAACGAACCCCTCGCCTCGACGCCGCCGCCGCGCGGTGCGCAGCCGCCTCGCGGGGACGGGTCCGTGGACCTCGGTGGCCGGCGTTTCGCTCGCCTCGCTGCTCGCGGCGCCGCCGCGGATGGCATGGACGATGCCGTGGCCGATTCAGGAGTCGCCGAGCGCCGCAGAACGCGACTCGTCGGCGCGTGCGGTGATCGCGGTCGATCCGGCCACCAACAGCCTCGTCATCGTGGGCGGCGGCCGCGAGGTCGAACGACTGGTGGAGCTGGCGCGGCTCGCCGAGGAGCAGATTCCCGTCGCTTCAAGTCGCGTCTACTCGATTCGGCTCGGTGAGCGCGTCGACGCGGATCGACTGCGCAATCTGGTCACCCAGACCTTGCGCACCATGACCGTTCGCGGCGAGACCGGCGGCATCGCCCGCCGCACCAGCATCGTCTCGGACACCGCGAGCCGAGCCTTGGTGGTCGCGGCGACTCCCGCCGACTTCAAGGTGATCGGTGAACTGGTCGCGGCGTTTGCCCGGATGCCGGTCTCGGAGCGGGTGACGGTGCGGACCTATCCGCTCGAAAACACCACCGCCGAGCGTGCCGCGACGGGGCTGCGCGAACTGCTCAAGGCGCAGGAGCAGTCGGCCGGCGCCGGCTCGGTGGCCCTGCTCGTCGACGGCGACCCCGCTGCCGGCGAGCCCCTCGAAGCGACCTTCGATCCCGCGCGGGTGCGGGTGATCGCCGAGCCGCAGGGCAACGCCCTGGTGGTGCTCGCGCCCGAGGAGGCCATGGCCTTCGTCGATCGCTACGTCGCCACCAGCGACCGACTCCCTTCGGCCGAACGCGCCGGCCTGCGGATCTTCCCCCTCGAACACGCCCGTGCCGATCAGCTCGAGCCGGCGTTGAGCAAGCTCTTTCAGGCGCGGGCTCGCGATCAACGCCGCCGTGATCCCACCGTCGCCGACCCCATCCTCGCGGTCGATCCGCGCAACAACGCGATTCTCGTCACCGCGAGCCAGCCGCAGCTCGCCGAACTCGCCGAGATGCTCGCGGTGCTCGACACCGCCGAGGGCAGCACCATGCTCGCGGCCGGTTCGGTCGAAGTGGTGCCGATCCGCTACGCCGATGCCAACGAGGTCGCCACCACGCTCGATCGCTTCCTGCGCGAGCGGGCCCAGGCCGCGGGCGAACGAATTCCCGAGGCGAGCGTCATGGCGAGCCGGTCGGCGAGTTCGGTGGTGGTGGGCGGTTCCGCCGAATCGATCGCGGCGATCAAGGCCATCATCGCGGAGATGGACCTGCCGCAGACCGGCGACCGCGAGGTCGAGATCATCCGGGTCCGCCGTGGCCAGGCCGACGCCATCGCCAAGCTCGTGAACGAGCAGTTCTCGCGCCGCGCGACCGGCGGGGCGGGAGTGGTGGTGAGCGCCGATCCGCGGACCAACAGCGTCATCGTCAACGCGCCGATCGCGATCGCGGAGGAGGTCAAGGCGCTGGTGGCGAGCCTCGATGCTCCGGCGGCGAGCGACGAGACGGTGCTGCGCACCTACCAGCTCACCACGGCGCGGGCGGACGAGGCGGTCCGGCTGCTCACCGCGAGCCTGCAACTGGATTCGAGCGGCCGGGCCAACGGCGTGTCGCTGCGCCTGGACGACGCCGAGGAGGCCGTCGAGGTGAACGCCCGGATCGTCCCGGATCGTCGCAGCAACAGCCTCATCGTTACCGCCACGCCCGAGAGCATCCCGGTCATCGAGGCGCTGGTGTCGCGGATCGACGAGGCCACCTCGTCGAGCCCCATCGAGTTCCGCATCGTTCCGCTCGAGCACGCCTCCGCGGCGGATGCCTCCTACACCCTGCGGCAGATGCTGCGGACCGCCGAGCCCGGTCAGCCGATCCCCGCGATCGACTACGACTCGGCGGAGAACCAACTGGTGATCGGCGCCAGCGCCGACCAGTTCCCCCGCATCGACGCCCTGATCGAGCAGCTCGACCGGCCCCGCAGCCGGCCTCGGCAGACCGACTTCATCGCGCTCGAGTTCGCCGACGCGGACAAGGTCCGCGAGGCGCTCTCCTACTTCTATGGTCCATGGGCCGACCAGGCCGACCGGCCGAGTCAGCGCAACGTGAGCATCGTGGCCGACCCGGCCACCAACTCGCTGGTCATCTCCGCCGAGGAGAGCGAGTGGCAGGGGATTCGCGGGCTGCTCGAGAAGCTCGACCGCGAGGACTACGACGGAAGCCTGCAGCTGCGGGTCTTCGCGCTCTCCCACGCCGATGCGCGGGGAGTGGCCCGGGCGATCAACGAGGCCTTCCGCGGCCAGATGGAGGAACTGCGGCGCCGCTCCGGCGACGGCGGCGGCAATCGAGACGGCGACCGCCGCGATCAGCCTCCGCAGACCACCCTCGTTCCGGCCGAGGAGTGGGTGAGCGCCGCGGCGGAGGAGAACACCAACTCGATCGTCGTCTCCGCGAGCCGCGCCAACCTCAACCGCATCGAGCGGATCATCACCGAACTCGACACCGCCGACTTCGATCGGCTCCCGCCGCCGCGGGTGATCGCGGTGACCCGCGGCGACGCCGAACAGCTCGCGGAGGCGATCACCGAGGTCTTCGGCCTCGACGACAGCGGCCGCGATCGCATCGTGCGGGTGGTGGGTGATCGCGGGGCCAGCGCCCTGATCGTGCGAGCCGGCGACGAGGACTTCGGCCAGATCAAGGTGCTCGCGGAGAGCCTGCAGGCCCAGGCCGCGTCGCAGGGACTCGCGGTAAACCTGCTGCAGCTCGCCAACGCGCCGGCGGCGCGGGTGGCCGATGCCCTTCGCGAGGCCTACACCCTTCGTGCGAAGCAGTCGAACCTTCCGCTCTCGATCGCGGTCGACTCCAACGCCAACGCGATCGTGGTCTCGTCGACCGGTCCGCTCTTCGCCGAGATCAAGGCCACCGCCGAAGCGATGGACGGCCTCTCGCCGCAGGCCGGACAGGCGATCTTCTTCATCGACCTCGAACACCTCGATCCCGAGGACGCCAAGGCCGCGGCGGAGGCGGTCGGGCTCGACAAGCCGCAGCCGGCGACCTCGGCCAGTCGCTTGCTCGGCGAGCCGATCCGGATCTCCCTCCTGCCGGGCCGCCGCGCGCTCCTGGTGGTGGGGAGCCCCGCCGATCGCGATGCGGTCACCGGGTTCTTCAAGGCGATCGATGCGGCGCCGATGCTCGCCGCGAGCCAGCTGCGGGTGATTCCGCTCGAGCTCGCCGACGCCGCGGCGGTGGCGGAGCTGCTCAACCAACTGCTCGATCCGGCGCAGGATGGCGGCGGCACCGCGTTCGCCAAGGCGGCGCGGGAGCAGATCCGCCGCCTGAGCCTGCGCCGCGACGGCCTCGACGAGCCCGACCTCGAGATCGATCTCGAGACCCCGGTGCGGATCCTCGCCGACGAAGGCTTCAACGCGGTGCTCGTCGACTCGAGCCCCGCGAACGTGCGCGTGGTGGAGACGCTGGTCTCGATGCTCGACCAGCTGCCGGTGACGACCGCGGTCTCGGTGCAGCTCTTCCCGCTCGAGAACATCACCGCCTCGGAGTTCGCCCGCATCGTCAAGGATCTCTTCGCCCAGGGCGGGAAGCTCGGCCAGGTCGCCGGCACTCGCCGGCAGGCGATGCCGCTCGGCATCGCCGGCCAGGCCCTGCTCGAGCCGGTGGCGATCAGCGTCGATGAGCGCACCAACACCGTGATCGTGGCCGGCAAGGAGGACGCGGTCGCCTTCGTCGAGGTGCTGAAGCAGCGGATGGACGGTGGCGTGCCCATGGGATGGGTCGAGCCGCGGGTGATTGCGCTCGAGTACGCCGATGCGGAAAGCCTCGCGGCGACGCTCGAGGCGGTGCTGGTGAGCGGTCGCGAGGACCTTCCCGAGTCGATCGCCCTTCGCAAGCAGGTGGCCCGACTGCGGGTGGCGCTACCCGATGACGGCGGGCGCCGCGCCATCGAGGGCGACATCTTCCGCCCGATGTCGGAGCTCCTCGTTCGTCCCGATCGCCAGACCAACGCGCTGGTCGCGGTGGGCAGCCCCGGCAACCTCGAGATCGTCGAGGCGCTGGTCGAGATGCTCGATGTCGAGGCGGCGGCGCCCGGCGCCACCGTGCGCACCTTCGCGATCGAGGTCGCCTCGGCCGGTCGGGTGGCGGCACTCCTGACCCAGCTCTTCGACCAGCAGTTCCAGGCGAAGCTTCTTCGCGACGAGGATCGCGTGCGGGTCATCGCCGACGAGCGCACCAACTCGATCGTGGTCTCGACGAGCCCCCGGAGCTTCCAGCTGGTCGAGCAGTTGCTGGTCACCCTCGATGCCAAGGTCGCGCCCGACCTCCGTGAGATCCGCACCCTGGTGCTCGACAACGCCGCGGCGAGCCGCGTGGCTCCGATCGTGCAGCAGATGATGGACGCGCGTCTGGAGCGGCTTCGCCGCGTGCAGCCGGAGACCGCCGACCTCGAGAAGTCGCTGGTGCTCGCCGATCCCCGTTCGAATGCGCTGATCGTGGCGGCGGGCAACGACGCGTTCGAGGTGATCACGCGACTCGCGAAGGACCTCGATGCGGCACCGCCGCCGGACAGTTCGCTCGTCGAGGTGGTCGCGGTTCGGGGCGGCGACATGGCCCGCGTGGCCGACGCCGTCGAGCGGGTGATGGAGCGGCGCTACGCAGACCTGCCCAACGAGATCGCCGAACGGACCCGACCGCTGGTGCTCACCGATCCCCGCACCGGCAGCCTGCTGGTGGCGGCGAGCCCCGAGGATGTGGCGGCGATCCGCACGCTCGTCGACCAGCTCGAATCGATGCCGATGAACCCGGCGCTGGGCCTTGCGGTGGTGCAGATCGAGTCCGGCCGCGCCGAGACCCTCGCCCCCCGCATCCAGCAGCTCATGAGCGATCGCGCGCGGAGCCTCGGCGCCGCGGAGAGCCCCTCCGATCGCGTCTCGATCGTCGCCGATCCGGGCAGCAACACCCTGCTGGTCGCGGCCAGCGAGTCGAATGTCGAGACGGTGCGTGAACTGGTGCGCCTGCTCGGCGAAAGCGAGGGCGATGCGAACCTGCCGGTCGACGTGATCATGCTGACCCGCAGTCGCGCCAGCGAGCTCCTGCCCACCATCCGCGCGATGTACGTCGACGAGGTCAACCGGAATCGCGGCGCCAACACCGTTCGCGTCTCCGCGGACGAGCGCCTGAACGCGATCGTGGTCGCGGCGCCGGCGATCGATGCCGCGGCGGTGCAGGCGCTGGTGGCGCGGCTCGATGGAGCCGCTCCGGGCACGGTGGTCGAGATCAAGTACATCCCGCTCGCCTCCGCCAACGCCCTTGAGATGGTGGGGCTCGTGGAGACGGTGCTCTCGGGCGGCGGAATCGGCCAGCGCCGCGGGCAGGCGGTGTCGACGGTGGTTCGGTATCTGCGCGAGCTCGATGGCGGCGCGGGTCAGGAGGAGTTCGAGGTCGAGATCAGCCAGAGCACGCGGCAGTCGATCAGCCTGACGCCGGATGTGCGCACCAACACCGTGATCGTGCGGGCGCCACGCGAGTCGATGCCGCTGCTCGAGCGGATGATCAAGGACCTCGACGAGTCGAGCCTTGGCGGCCAGAACATCCGGGTGTTCCGTCTGACCAACGCCGACGCCGACGCGATGGCGCGGATCCTCAAGGAGCTCTTCAACCTTCGCCAGCAGGGCGAGGTCTTCGTGCTGCGGCCGCGCGAACTCGCCGAGGGCGACGAGGCTCCACAGTTCCAGGGCATGGGCCTCTCCTCGACCGAGCTCACCATGGTGCCGGACGAGCGGCAGTCGCTTTCGATCACCGTGGACAGTCGAACCAACAGCCTGCTGGTCTCCGGCACGCCCGGATACCTCGAGCTGGTGCAGAAGGTGGTCGACGAGCTCGATGCCGCCGAGGCCAACGAGCGCGAGACATTCGTCTACCGGCTCAAGAACGCCACCGCGGAGGAAGTGGCGACGATCGTCGGTCGATTCGTCAGCGAGGACCAGCGCAAGGTGGTCTCCACCCTCGGCAGCGACCAGCTGCCCTCGGCGGCGAGGCTCCTCGAGCGCGAGGTCACCATCGTCGGCGACGTCAAGAGCAACTCGGTGGTGGTGACCGCCAGTCCGCGCTACGTCGATCGGGTGCGCTCGATCATCGAGGAGCTCGACATCGATCCTCCCCAGGTCCTGATCCAGGTCCTGCTCGCCGAGGTCTCGCTCGGCGACGACGAGCGGCTCGGCCTCGAGTTCACCCGCTTCAACGTGGGCGATGTGAACGTGGCGGGCGGATTCGATCTGCCGCGGGTCCCCTTCGACAAGAACGCTCCGGTGGTGCCGGGTCTGATGGGCCTCGCGCCGGCACTCTTCGCCTCGGGGCTCGGGGTGCCCAACATCGCAGTGGGCTCGGCCGACTTCGATCTGCTCATCAACGCGCTGCAGAGCCAGAACCGGGTGCAGGTCCTGAGCAATCCCTCGGTGATGGTCGCCAACAACTCCGAGGGCTTCATTCAGGTCGGCCAGACGGTCCGGTTGCCCGACTCGATCGCCTTCAGTTCCGCCGGCCAGCAGTCGGCGGTGACTCCGACCGAGATCGGCGTCATCCTCAAGGTGGTGCCGACCATCAATCCGGATGGCTACGTGCGGATGGACATCGAGCCGGAGATCTCGCGGCTCAGTCGCACCTCGGTGCAGATCTCCGAGGACTTCGAGTCGCCGGTCATCGATCGCCGCCGCGCCAACACCACCGTCACCGTGAAGGACGGGCAGACCGTGGTGATCGGCGGACTCATCAGCGACCGCTACGAGGAGATCGAGAAGAAGATCCCCCTGCTCGGCGACATCCCGCTGCTCGGGGCGCTCTTCCGCAACACCAGCGAGACCATCGAGAAGACCGAGCTGCTGATCGTGCTGACGCCGCACGTGATCAGCAACGCCGGAACCGTCGATCGCGACGAACGATCTCGGAGCGTGAGCGGCGACATGATCGACAAGCTGACCCTCGATCCGGCCCTGGTCGAACAGATCCGTCGCGGCGAGCTCGAGGGGCTGCAAGGCGAGGAGGACGCGGAGGGCCGCCGAATCGATTCGATCGGCGCGCCCTCGGAGTCTCGCGAAGAGGACCTTGGTCTCGAGGAGGCGGGCAAGGGCGATCGGCTCATCGAGCCGTCGAACCCCGCGGCGAGCCCATCGGCGGGGCCATCCACCGCTCCGTCCACTCCGACCGGAGGTACGCGATGAACTGGAGCGAGCTCTTATGGAGGAACGAAGGGTACGCGAATCGGAATCGACTCCTCGCGCGTCCGCGCAGTCTCGCTCGAACGCCCTTGCGGAGCGGTCTTGCGGCGGTGCTGCTGGCGATGGTCGCGGTGGGCTGCCAGACCCACCGGGAGATGGTGGGGGGTGGGGCGCCGCCACCCGAGCCGCGTCAGCCCATGGCGACGCCGCCCGAAGCGCCGGTCAACGCGGTGGCGCTGGTCTTCGGCCCCAAGCCGGTCGACCTTGATGGCGATGGCATCGCCGATCTGATCGAGCTCGATGCCTATCTCTATTCGCGGCCCTATCCGATGTCGCTCTTTTCGCCGGGAACTCTCTCCTTCGAGCTCTACGCTCCGGGCGCGGCGGCCGAGGGCAAGGCGCCGCTCGGTTCGTGGGAGTTTCCTCCCCCGGTGCTCGCCGCTCGCGCCGACGTGACGGTCTTCGGTCCGTGCTATCGCATTCGTCTCGATCTGCGCGAGGTCGGGTTGGCGCCCTTCCCGCTTCGAAGCGGCGACCTCAAGTGCCGCTTCATGCCCGCAAGCGGCAACGCAGCGGTACAGAACCGCGGCGTGGAGCGGATCAACTTCAGGTCGTAGGTCGGTTCGCGCGGTGTCGGCTCAGGACTGCATCACGACTGCTTGCGAGTCGGAGCAATCTCGTTCGCACTGACCCTGCCTTCCGCCAACGAACGACGCCCGCCGCATCGCGACGGGCGCCCTCACTGGGGATCCAAGATTCGAACTTGGACTAACTGAGTCAGAGTCAGTCGTGCTACCGTTACACCAATCCCCAAGACGAGTTCGCATCATAGCCCTCGCCAGTGCAGGGGCAAGGGCGTTGGACCGCCCCGATCATTGCTCGCATTGGAGCGTGGGAACGATCGAGTCCGGAATCGAGATCGAGGGGAATTCGACCGCCCGATGAGGGCTGGAGCGACGGTCTCGGCATCAGTCCGCAACGGCTCCCGCGGGCATTGCCACTGGTCCACTCGAACCCGATTTCGGACGCGTGCCCCTGATGGCCGTCCGGGGCTTGGGTCTGGCGCCTCCCTTGGGTACCCGTGATGCAGCATGAACGAAGCTCGCGAGTGCGCCGGCCACGAGCGCCTGAACGATGCTGGGAAAGGCGTTGAAGAGGAGATCGAGTGCGTAGATCCATCCGAACATCGAGATGCCCAGGACCACGATGAATCCGCTGCGTGCCATTCCGATCCGAAGTGCCTGAAGGATGGCAAGCACGCCAGGAATCAGGAACCAGCCCCAGGTCGCCGCAAGCCCGAGCAATCCCCGCTTGCCGAGCACGATGACCCAGAAGCCATCGGTCAGGATGGTCCCGAATCCCGCGTCGTAGGCCAGGTCGTATGCCACTCGATAGTCGCCCCAGCCGCCCCATCCCCAGAGCGGCTTCTGCATGGCGCGTTGCACGAGGATCTCCTCGTTTCGAAACCTGGTCTCGAGCGAGGCGCCTCGATCCTCACCGAAGATCGCCGTGGACGCGGAGAGGAGCGTCGGTCGGACGGGGACCGACGACTCCACGAGCGCGGTACCGAGGTAGATGCAGCAAATCAGAGGCACGGCCAGCACCAACTTTCGCACCTGGGCCTTCTGTACCAACAGAAGCGTGAGGAGGCCCATGACCATCAGGGAGATGGCTCCCGCTCCACGTGAGAGCAGGCCTGCGATCAAGCAAGCCCAGGCGGCGTGGCTCGACTTCAATCTCAGGATGCGGACGCCGGTGGCCCCGAAGTACAAGGACCATGCGATGACCGCCGAAGCTGCGAGCCACACCGCCAAGCCGAGTCCTGCTGGCTGGAAGAGTCGCGGGCGCCATCCGTCCATCCGAAAGCGCTCCATCGCATTTCCGGTGGTGAAGCCGTAGATCTGATAGTTCAGGATCGGGCTGAATCGCGCCTCGTAGACGATCAAGGGGATGGCGATGATCGTGCCCCCGACAATCGCGACGGCGAGGCTTCGCAAGCCGGCGCTTCCTTGAAGTACCGTCCGGCCGATGTAGTACGGAATGCCGGCGAACATGACGTACCACCAGAAGTCCAACATCGCCTGTGCTGCACCGATGCCGTTGAGCAGGTTGGTGGCGGACCAGATGACGGCGCCAATGAGGGGAAGGAGGTCGAGCGGATGGAACCGGTATCGCACTAGGCTGGCGGGCGAGGCGATCAGCAGCGCAAGCAGCGCCGACAGGGCGACAACCCCGTCACGATCGAGCGGAGGGGCTCCGTCGATCAGGGGCAGCGAGACGGGTGGGAGGAACAGGAAGCCGCCGACGATCGCAGCCGCACACCCCCGAACTGATCCTAGGGTGCTAACGCACCAGATCGAGATCGGCAACCAAAGCGATAAGGCGATGTAGACGTTGATGGACATGAGAGGCCGAGCGAACCGGTCCCGCCATTGAAGGTATCGGTCGTCCCTCCCGTCCATGTTCTCCAATCGTGCTCAGTTCAATTGCGAGGGTCGACCGACCAAGGCCGGTAAGAGGCTCTCCATGGGGTGGTCGTGCCGCGGGTGCGAGGTTCGACCGATCATTCCGAAGCTGGAAACGGTTCTCGGTGCCTCAAGCCGGGTGACCTTCGAGCCGATCCGCCTGATAGTCATGTTGGAGGCGCCGACACAGGCGGAAGGGAGCATTGCATGCGTGCCATGACATCTGGATGCACGGCGTTCATGACGGTCTTGCTGGGGTTGCGCGGCGTCGCTGCAATGCAGGTGCCGGCGATCGAGGTGCCGGCGATCGACCTCCGATCGGATCACCATGGCGAGCATGGGGCGGCAGTCGCCGTTCATGTCCCAAGCATGGTTGCGGTTCGTGTCGATCTTGATCCGGAGACGGGCGAGGTGGTGTTTGGACGCGATGCCGACTCCTTGCTCGGTGGACTTCAGCCTGGAGACCTCGCCGTCGTGCATGCGCGAGGACCCGCTGCAAGCCCGCTTCTCGATGCACTCGACCAGCCCCGCCAAGATCTTCTCCGCGACCGTCACGGTGATCTCGCAGCGGACGCGCACTTGCGGGGCTATGTCGAAGGGCTTGAGGCGCTTCTCAAACGGTGGCGTGCCCTCCGGCCCGACCTTCGCTACTCCGTGTTCGGCGTGCCGATCGACTCGGAAGGCCCGCGCGCGAATCGCGTCAACGAGGCCTTCGCAGACGTGATCAACAGTCTTGATGCGATCGTCTCGTCTCGATTCGTGCTTGCGACGGGCGACGCGGCATCCGCACCGGGACTTGTCGAGGGATCGCTTCGAAACAGCATCGGCGCCTCCGATGGCCGCCCGGTCTTCTACCGAACGCCTGCTGGCTGGGCGCGACACGACACCATGGACGCTCCGCGACGGGGCGAAGCCTCGGCGGATCGACCGTCCCCGAACCTTTCTGCCGAATCGGGGGAGTCTCCCGACTCTCAAGCGCGAACGCCGGATTCCCTCGAGTCCGAGCTCCTCGGATCCTCATCGGAGGCGGCACTCGGCGAGGGCAGCGATGACACCACTCGCGAGATCGACGGGGAGTGGCATGGTCCGCCGATGGCAGCGCTGGAATCCCCGAGCCTCGAGGATGAGTTGCCGGCTTCCGCGAGCGGCGAGGCCGCCGATTCGAACCCGGCAAGCCGATCCGGCCGAGGATCCGCGCAGACCCAGGCCGTCCTGCTGCCTCGGGTGGATCGAACCGCGGCGCTGCAGGCAGCGGTGATCGCCTCCGGGGGAGATGTCGAGTCGTTCATGAGGCTCTTGGTGCAGGCAGAGATTGCCGGAAGCAATGGAGGATCCGGGAGCCAGGCCTTCTTCTCCAACAGCTCGATGAGCGTTCCATCCGGCGCGTCGACTTCCGCGAGTGCATCGGGGTCTTCGAGCGCCCGACCGAGTGTCGGGGGAGGAGGGTCTGGATCCACCGGTGGACCCGGCGGGATCGGGTCATCGGGTGGGGGCGGCGGAGGGGGAGTCAGTGGCTCTTCTGGCTCGAATGGAGCGGGCGTTCCCTCGTCGAGTGCGCCCATCACCATGCCCCTGAGTCCTCCGCCGATCGCCGCGACGAGCACGAGCAATCCGGCCGGCGGAAGCTCGGCGAGTGGATACTCGGCTTCGTCTGCGCCTCCGCCTCCGAGCGGGACGGTCATTCCTCCTCCGAACTGGAATCCCAGCTCGGGCGTTTCAACCACCACCCCGGTGACGCCAAGCGGTTCGGGCGGAGCGACCCAACCGCCGTCGGTGACGCCGCTGCACTTCGGGCCGAACGGTTCACTGGATCTCGTTGCTCAGTGGGCGTGCCCGCCGTTCCGGACTCCGGACGGTCGGCTTTACATCGGAGTGAACGGGTACAGCTCCTCGGGGATCGACTCGGTGCGATTCCTGGTCGACGGACTTGGCGCCACCGACGTCCATGAACGCGTCTATCACGGCGATCGAGGACTTGCGGCCTACTGGATCTCCATCGCCCCATCCGATGTCGCCGGATCCAGTGTCACCGTCACGGCGATCCTGCATGCGACTTCCGATGCGGATCCGCTGGAGTCGACTCCCATCACGATTCAGAAGCGGTCGGGAAAGTGGGATGTTCCGGTCTTCCAGGGAGGATGGTCGCAACTCAAGCCCTCCGGCGACTCGCGCCTGATCTACATCTCCAACACCGGCAACGACGCCTCGGCGCGGACGGTCAAGGGACGCGGCTACTACCTGCCCAGCGACCCCGAGATCGGTCCAGACCCGCTCAACCCCGTCGGACCCATCGTCGCCTACTCCAGTCCCTTCGAAGCCTTCCGCAAGGTCCGCGGCATCGGCTGGGTGGAGACCTACTCCGACGGCAGCGAGGTCTACGAACGCGCCACCCGCGAGGCTCTTCAGGCCGCCAGCAGCGGCGGATGGCCGGACTGGCTCCTCTTCCATCGCGGCGACACCTTCCTCCGCATCTCCGATCCGGACCTGGGTGATGTGAACATCGGCGACAGCTTCTCCAACGCCAAGCCTGACATGATGAAGTGGTCCTATGGGTACACCGTCGGCGGCGATCGCTACGAAGGCGGCGGCATCTCCGGCCGCAGCCCGTCCGAGCCCTTCGTGATCGCCGCCTGGGGCCCTGCGTCCGCTCCGCGACCTGTCTTCCATGGCGGCTTTACCGTCAACGGCCGCCTGCGCGACGCGGTCGTCTCCTCGCTCGATATCCAGCCTTCATCCAACCCGCTCTACCCCGGGAACCGGTCTGGACTGAATTTCGGCAATCCGGCCGAGAGCGCCTACGGCGCCTGGCGGAACGTCGTCATCGAGGACTGCCGCAGCCAGGGCCACTCCATGATCGCCATGTCGGGTGCCGGCCCCTCCACCAACCTCGTCCTTCGACGCTGCGTCTACGCCGACGGCTGGAACGCCGGCGGCCACAACTCCTCCCCCTTCAACGGCCTTTACGACGGCGCTCGCCTCACCTTCGAGGAGTGCGTCTTCGATCGCAACGGCTACAAGGAGAATCCCGACGACGCCACCCGGTGGACCGGTGACTACGTCTCCTCGCTCTCCGTCGGCGGTGCCGACGGACTGGCCGAACCCGGAACCGGAGTCCAGCCCACTCGCACCTGGTTCGACCGCAACTGGTACATGTCCGGCGCGGCGGGCGACACCCTCGTGCTGCGAGGCAACATCGC
>JAPOKA010000003.1:82698-84731 GCA_029977865.1 bacterium | reverse complement strand
GAGCCGTTGCTGCGCACCCCGTACTCGGAGATGCCGTCGTCGTAGGCGAGTTCGAGCTCGCCGCCCCGCTCGCAGAGATCGGGAACCAGGTTCCCGTCGCAGTCCTCGGCGCCGGCGGCCACGTCGCAGGCATCGACGATGCCGTTGCCGTTGCAGTCCTCCTGCTCGATCTGACAGAGATCGAGGCGGCCGTCGCCGTCGCAGTCGCCGGCCCCGGCGGCGATGTCGCAGGCGTCGAGCAGACCGTTGCCGTCGCAGTCCTCGCCGAGTCCCGCGAGGATCTCGCACACGTCCGCGATGCCGTTGCCGTTGCAGTCGACCTCGCAGTCGTCGAGCACGCCGTTGCCGTCGCAGTCGCCGGCGGAGCCCGCCGCTGCGTCGCAGGCATCGAGAATCCCGTTGCCGTTGCAGTCGGGCCCGGCGGGATCGTCGAGCAGTTGGCGGACGTCGAGCACGCCGTGGCTCATCCGCAGTTCGTCGACGCCGCCGTTGAAGGGCTGATTGAAGGCGCCGCTCGCGTTGGTGTGCGAGCAGAGCACCACCGGGGCCGCGCGCAGCGTCCGTTCCCGCAGCGGCAGCTCGACGGTCTCGAACACGCCGTTCACGCCGAAGCGCGCGAGCGCGCCGGTCTCGCTCGGGCCGAATGCGACCGAGACGTGGCTCCAGACTCCGGCGGGCACCTCGAGACTTGAGATCACCGACCAGTCGCCATCTCTTCCGTTGCCGAAGCGCACCGCGATCTCGCGGCCGTTGAAGCCCGAGGTCTTGCCGAAGACCTCGCCGGTGTTGCTCGGGAGGTTTCCGGCCCGCAGGTACACCGCGTACTCGAGGTTGGTGTCGGGATCGTCGAGACGCTTTCGCTGCACGAACATCTCGCGGGCGGCGCCGCCGACGTTGGTGGGACGCACCCACGCCTCGATGGTGAAGCCCGCCTCGCCGAAGGAGAGGTCGCCGGCGGGGTCGTCGACCACCACGCGGCCCTGCGTGAAGGTCCGGGAGAGGGTGTTGACGGCGCCGGTGCGGGGCACCACGCTCACGGGAATCTTGCCGTTGAGGATCGCGCCCGCCGACATGCCGTCGAGCCCGAAGGGCCCCGAGTCGATCACGGTGGTGCCGGCCTGCTCGAAGCGCCAGTAGGCCGCCGGGGCCGCGCCGAGGATCTCGCACTCGTCGGGCACGCAGTTGCCGTCGCAATCGGCGGCACCTTCGAGGATCGCCTGGGCGTCGACCACGCCGTCGCCATCGCAGTCGCTGGCGAGATCGCTCCATCCGTCGCCATCGGCGTCTGCAAAGGCTCGGTAGGCCGAAGCGGGGATCGTCTGGTAGGGATAGTCCGGCGGCGACCACATCAGCGTCGCGTTCTGCCCGCCGTCGTGGTCGAAGTAGTCCATGCGGAAGCGAACCGGCACGCCCGCGACGAGGTCGACGTCGGCATTGCCGTTGACGAATCCGCCAAGCCGCCACTCGTCGATCAGCAGCACGCCGTCGATCCAGAGCCGCGCCCCGTCGTCGGTCGAGGTGCGGATCGAGTAGGTGCCGGTCGCGGGGGGCACGATCAGTCCGGTGAAGCGGACGCAGAAGTCGTCCTGCGGCACGCCTGCGGGGAGGTTGCCGAAGTTGGTGTTGATCGAGGATTCGACCCGCACCGCCACGCGCTGCGAGAAGTTGCCGTATCCCTCGTCGGAGCGGAAGTACTGCGCCACCACGCCGTTCTCGAGGTCGCGCTCGCAGGGATCGAGCAGGCCGTTGCCGTCGGGGTCGAGGCAGGGCATGCACTCGTCGGGAATGCCGTCGCCATCGCAGTCGAGGCTGGTGCCGTTGGCGATGTCCTGTGCGTCGGGCATGCCGTTGCCGTTGCAGTCCTCCCCGATCGCCTGCGCCGGGCTGGTGGCGAGGCAGGCCGCGAGGATCGTCGCGGCGGCGAAACGGAGCGTTGGCATCGAAGCGTCCATGGTCACGGTCGGTTCCTGGTCGTGTGGTCGAGTCATGGGTCGCACGGTCCCCAGGTGGCGAGGACCTGTGCGAGGTCGCCT
>JAPOKA010000003.1:34667-82551 GCA_029977865.1 bacterium | reverse complement strand
GGAATGCCGTTGGCATTGGCGTCGCCTTCGAGTCCGTCGGCGATGTCGCAGTCGTCGGGGACGCCGTTCTGGTTGCAGTCGTTGGGAAGAACTCCGTCGAAGCCGTAGGCCCGCACCAGGGTGTTGGCCTGGGCGAGGATTCCGTAGATCGCCGCGTCGGCAAGCGCCTCGGGATCGACCACGGTGTCGATCGAGACCCACGATCGCAGCGCCACGATCGAGTTGTTGTCGGCGGGAATGGGGGTCTGGTTCCCGTACTCGTCGTGGAAGAAGGCGCCGGCGAAGAACGAGGTGCCCGGCGGTCCCACGTAGGTCGGCACGATGGCGATGTCGTTGAAGACGCTGGTGTTGGCGTTGGCGGTGTTCGCGGCCGCGCTGGCGAGCACCTCGGCGTCGTCGGGTTCGCCGTCGCCGTTGGGATCGCTCCACAGCACCACCTCGTAGGCGGTTCCGCTGAAGACGTTGCCGAGCACCACCGAGATGGTGCCGATGGTCTCGCCGCCCGGCTCGACCTGGAACTGGTTGAGCCAGACGTAGTCGGCCACGCCGAGCACGCCGTAGTTGCCCTCGCGGCTGCCGTCGTCGAGGGCGTACTCGACCTCGAGCGGAGGCGGGCCGAACTGGCACTCGTCGGGAACGAGATCGCCGTTGCAGTCGAGGCTCACCCCGGAGAAGACGTCGATCGAATCGAGGGTGCCGTTGCCGTTGCAGTCCTCGCACTCGTCGGGCACGCCGGTGCCGTCGAAGTCCTCGCTGATTCCCGCGGCGATGTCGCACTCGTCGAGCAGGCCGTTCTGATTGCAGTCGTTCCCCTCGAGTTCGCAGGCATCGGGCACGCCGTTCTGGTTGCAGTCGCCGAGGAAGATCTGGCACTCGTCGGGGACGAGATCGCCGTTGCAGTCGAGGCTCACCCCCGAAGCGACGTCGCTCGAGTCGAGGATGCCGTTGCCGTTGCAGTCCTCGCACTCGTCGGGAATGCCGGTGCCGTCGCGGTCGGCGCTGGTGCCGTCGTCGATGTCGCACTCGTCGGGGACGCCGTTCTGGTTGCAGTCGCCGCTGGTGGTGGTCGCCACCGCCCGGATCAGCCACTTGCCGGGGAAGAGCGCCTGCTCGATGGTCTCGAAGGCGACCGCGCCGGCGGCGAGGTCGTTCGGATCGATCGGCGAGTCGTATCCGATCAGCCAGCAGCGCTCGACGAGGACCTCGCCGTTGGTGTCGAGCGGCGCCGGGAAGTCCGACTCGGTCACCGGCATCCACGCCCCCACGAAGAACGAGGTGCCGGTCGGTCCCACCGCGACGTCCTGGATGTCGAAGGTGCGGAAGACCGAGAGCGGCGAGGTGTTGACCACCTTCGAGCGCAGCAGCTGCGCATCGTCGGGGACGCCGTCGCCGTTGGGATCGCTCCAGACCCCGATGGTGGCGGTGGCGTTCTCGGGCAGGAAGACGAACATGAACTGCAGCGCCTCGATCACGCCGGCGCCGTCATCGACGCTGAAGCGGGTGAGCCAGGCCATCCTGGTGCCTTCCGAGCGGATGCCGAACTCCGCGGCACCGTCGTCGATGGCGTAGACGAGCGGTTCGCCGAGCTGGCACTCGTCGGGCACGCCGTCGCTGTCGCAGTCTCCGCTGGTGCCCGCCGCGAGGTCGCAGGCGTCGACGATGCCGTTGCCGTTGCAGTCCTCGAGGTCGAGCTGGCACTCGTCGGGGAGGCCGTTGCCGTCGCAGTCGATCGCGGGATCGGCGGCGATCTCGCAGGCATCGAGGATGCCGTTGCCGTTGCAGTCGCTCTCGTTGCCGTAGAAGACCTCGCAGACGTCGCTGACTCCGTCACCGTCGCAGTCGGGGTCGCAGAGGTCGGGGTCGCCGTCGAGGTTGCAGTCGTTGAGCAGGCCGTCGGCGATGTCGCAGGCGTCGGGCACGCCGTTGTGGTCGCAGTCGAGGCCGCGAGGATCGTCGAGCATCCGCTTGGGATCGAGGACCCCGCGGGTGATTCGCAGTTCGTCGAGGTCGCCGCCGAAGAACTGGTTGAGGGATCCGTTGGCGCTGGAGTGGGCACCCACGAGCAGCGGGCCACCGCTCTCGACCCGCGGGAGGTCGCCGACCGGCACCGTCTCGAACACGCCGTCGATCGAGAAGCGCACGGTGTCGGCGATCGGATCGAAGGCGACGGAGATGAAGTGCCAGTCGCCGCCGGAGATCTCGATCGAGGAGATCGCCGCCCACGTGCCGGCGGTTCCGCTGCCGCCGTTGCCGAAGCGGATGGCCATCTCGCGTCCCGAGATCGAACCGGTGTCGCCGAAGATGGTGTCGATGGCGCCGGCAAGGTCGCCGATCTGCGCATAGAAGGCGTACTCGAGCTGCCCGTCGCCTGCATCCGCGGGCTTGCGCTGCACGAGCAGCCGACGCTCGGGCGGGCCGCCGGTCCCGCCGAAGCCGGCGAGACGGACCCATGCCTCGATGGTGAAGCCCTCTTGAGCGAAGGACAGCCGCGCCTCGGGGTCGGCCACCACCATGCTTCCGGTTCCGCCGAAGTTCCGCGCCAGCAGGTTCGCTGCTCCGGTCTGCGGAATCGTCGCGACCGGCACCTCGGCGAGGGTGGCGGTCGCGGTCGCGATCGCGTCGAGTCCCCACGGCCCCGAGTCGGCGAAGACCGCACCCTTCTCGAAGCGCCAGTACCCCGTCGGAACCGCCGGAACCACATCGCAGAAGTCGGGGACGCAGTTGCCGTCGCAATCGGGATGACCCTCGAGGAGCGACTGGGCATCGACCACGCCGTCGAGGTCGCAGTCCTGCGCCGCATCCGACCATCCGTCGCCGTCGAGGTCTGCAAGCGGCTGCAGCGCCGAGGCTGGAATCACCTCGCGTTCGCCGCCGGGAGTCCGCCACTCGAGTCGAGCGAGGGCGCCGCCGCCCGCTTCGTAGTAGTCCATGCGGATCGAGACCGGATCGCCGTCGAGATCGATGCTGGCCGACCACGTGGTGGGGCTCTGCGGCTGCCACTTGTTGATGATGCGCACCCCATCGATCCAGAGCCGCACTCCGTCGTCGGTGGTGGTCCAGAAGGTGTAGGTCCCGGCGACCGGTGCTCGCAGCAGGCCGGTCCAGCGCACGCAGAACTCGTCGACGGGCACGGTCGGGTCGCCGTCGAAGTTGAAGTCGATCTGCGGATCGATGCGGCTGAAGAGTCGCTGCGAGAAGTTGCCGGCGCCGCCGATCGACTGCCAGTACTGCCCGCTGAGCCCTTCACCCGCGGCGAGCTCGCAGGGATCGAGAAGCCCGTTGCCGTCTGGATCGAGGCAGCTCTGGCACTCGTCGGGAAGTCCGTCGCCGTTGCAGTCGAGGCTCGTGCCGTCAGCGATGTCCTCCGCGTCGGGCACTCCGTTGCCGTTGCAGTCCTCCGGATCGCCAAGCCCATCCGCGAACGCCGCGCCGCTGCCGGCGAGGAGCGTCAATAGAAGGATGGCGGCGGGAAGCGGGGGAAACAGCCCACCGTTGGCTGGTGCTGGCATGGTGTTGGTCAATCAATGGCGACGCGACATCACCGGACGAGGTGAACATACCCCCAGTTCGCCCAAGTTCCAGAAATCAGCCTCCAAGATCATCGCGGTCGAGTGGCACGCCCAGCCGTCACAACCGGAGGGGCTTGCCCATTCGGACAGCGCGATGACGCCAACCCGCGTCGATCGAACCCCGAGACCTGCCGGGTCGCGTATCGGTCCGTGCGGGGATCAGCCGATTCGCCGCAGCACCGCCCGCACCGGGCAGCCATCGAAGCCGACGAGACGAAGCGGCAGGCAGAAGAGCTCGTACCCGCCCGGCACCACCCCCTCGAGTCGCAGTCCCTCGAGGATGAGCACCTCGCGGGCGAGGCAACGGGCATGTCCGGGGAGGTCCTTCGATTCGGCGGTGTCGACGCTCGGTGCGTCGGTGCCGACAAGCGCGACCCCGCGATCGGCGAGGTGATCGACGAGCGCCGGCGCGAGTCCCGCGAACCCGGTGTTCCACCGCGTGGGATCGGGGTTGGAACCGGTGGCAAGAAGCACCCGGGAGGGAAGCGGTGCATCGCCGGCGAAGCCGAGTGCCTCGAGCGAGGCGGCGATGTTCGCGATCGCCACGCGACCCTCCTGCCAGGGTCCGGCGCAGGCGACCACCAGGCAGCGGCCGCAGGTTCGCGAGAGCGGCACCTCTTCCATCGCCTCGCGGCCGCCGTAGTGGATCGGTGCATCGAGGTGCGTGCCCAGATGCACGGTGGTGTGCAGGGTCGAGAGGGTGATGTTGTCGCCGCGTGCGGTGTCGAGCAGCACTTCGCGCGAGAGCGGGGTGTCGCCGGGGAAGACCGACAGTCGCGGGGAGTGCTCCATCGAGATGTCGATGAGCCCGAGATGGTCGTGCGGCTGGGCTTCCTTCATGGCGACTCCGTTGCGGGTGCTGCGTGGGATGAAGCGTGAGACGAGGCGACAGGTCCTTCGCGGTCGCGGCTCTTGGCGTCGCGGGCGACGAGTCCCCGCGAGACGAGCAGCGCCGCCCCCGCGAGCAGGATCACCGCCAGCGCCGCGATCGCGAGCCGCGCCGCGAGTCGGAACCCGCGATCGTGCCGATGCGCCGTCGCCAACGCCTCGACATAGGGCTTGGTGCCGAAGGAGACGCGGTCGTAGAGCGGCTCGAAGGAGTTCGGGAAGAGGCGCGTCAAGAGGTGCTCGAACCACTTTCGGATTCGGAACGACCGCCGCCCCGCGAGATCGCGCATCTCGATGAAGTTGCGCAGGGCGAGGTCTGCGATCGCATCGCCGTTTGCCTTGCGGGCCTTCTCGTAGGCCTCGAGCGCCGCCGGCACCTCGCGATGGGATCGCAGCGCCTCGAGCAGCGCCTCGCAATCCTCGAAGCTCGCGTTCGCCCCTTGGCCGTAGAACGGGACGATCGCATGCGCAGCATCGCCGAGGAGCGCCACGCGTCCGCCGCGGGTCCACGGGCGGCACCGCACCGTGACCAGGCTTCCCACGGGATTGCGGCCGTAGTCCTCTTCGAGGGTCGGCATCAGCGGCACCGCGTCGGGATAGACCTTCCTGAAGTGCGCGGTCGCCTGCGCGGGCGTTGCGATCTCGGCGAAGGACCCCGGCCCTTCCCAGGGCCAGAAGAGCGTGCAAGTGAAGGAGCCGTCGCGATTGGGAAGCGCGATCATCATCGAGCCGCCCCGCGGCCAGATGTGAAGGCCCGCAGGATCCATCGCCCACGGCGCGTGCGGTCCGCTTCCGACGGCGATCGGCGGAATGACCAGTTCCTTGTATCCGTGGCCGAGGTACTCCTGCGCGTAGTCGAAGCGCTCGTTCTTCTGCATCACCGCGCGGATCGCCGAGTACGCCCCGTCGGTGCCGACGACAAGATCCGCCTCGCGTCGCTCGCGCCCGGAAGGCGTCTCGAACTCGACGGCGCCGCGCTCGAAGTCGACCTCGATCGCGCGGCGATCGAAGAAGACCTCGCAACTCGCCTCGGCTTCGGCCGCCTCGAGCAGCAGTCGATTGAGGCCGCCGCGGCTCACCGAGTTGATCGCCCGGGTTGGATCTGCGCTGTAGGGGGTAAAGAACGGTTCGCCCGAGACCGGATGGATCACGCGGCCGGGCATGCGTACGCCCTCTTCGAGCACCTTCTCTTCGAGCCCGGCGCGGCGAAGGGCCTTGAGGCCTCGTGCCGAGATCGCGAGGTTGATCGAACGTCCGCCGCCCGATCCGGCCTTGCGGGGATCGCCGCGGCGCTCGCAGAGCGTCACCTTCCAACCATCGCGGGCGAGATAGACCGCAAGCAGGCATCCGGCGAGGCCGGCGCCGACGACGAGCGCCGTGCGGCCTTCGCCCGACCGCGACGCGGCATCGTGCGCGACTGCGCTCAATGGAATCCACCCACGACCTCGACGCCGTGGGCTCCCTTGAGGGCGGGACCGATGATGTCGGCGAGCCGCCAGCAGTCGAGGAAGGAGTTCGTGAGCGGTGTCGGTGCCACCCGGATCAGGTCGGGCTCGCGGAAGTCGACCACCGCCCCGGCGGTGCGCAGGGTCAGGACCACTGCGCGGGCGTCGACCTTGGGGAAGCGCAGCGAGAGCTGAGCGCCGCGCCGCTCCGGATCGGACGGCGTCACCACCTTCACCTCGTCGCCGTGCCGCTCGCGGAGGAGCCACTCGAGATAGCCCGTGAGCACCCTGCTCTTGGTGCGAAGCCGGTCCATGCCCGCGCGATCGAAGAGTTCAAGCGAGGCGAGCAGCGGCGCGAGCGCCATGATCGGCGGATTCGAGAGCTGCCAGCCGTCGGCGCCGGCGACGGGATGGAACTCCGGGATCAACTGCATCTTGAAGCGGGTCGCCGGTTCGTTCCCCCACCAGCCCGCGAAGCGAGGCAGGTTGCTCGTCGCGTGGCGCTCGTGGACGAAGGCGCCGCCGATCGCGCCGGGCCCGGAGTTCATGTACTTGTAGTGGCACCACGCCGCCCAGTCCGCGTTCCACTCGTGCAGGCGAAGCGGCACGTTGCCGGCGGCATGGGCGAGATCGAAGCCCGCGGTCGCGCCGACGCGATGTGCCGCCGCGACCACCGCCGCGATGTCGAGCCGCGTGCCGGTGAGGAAGTCGACGCCCGCGAGCATCACCGAGCAGAGCGAATCGCCTTCGCGCTCGATCGCCGCGACCACGTCCTCGGTGCGCAGGATCTCCTCGCCATCGCGCGGCGAGACCTCGACGAGATCGCCGACCGGGTCGAAGCCCCGGGCGCGAAGGTGGGTCTTGACCGCGTAGGTGTCGGAGGGAAACGCCGGCTTCTCCATCAGGAGCTTCCGCCGCCTTCCCTCGGGGCGATGGAAGGAGAGCATCAGCAGATGCAGATTGGTGGTGAGGCCGTTCATGGCGACGACCTCGTCGGGCTTCGCGCCGACCACGCGGGCGAGCGCTTCTCGCGCACGCAGGTGGTAGTCGTACCAGGGCCGCCGCGCCGCGAGGTGTCCCTGCACCGCGAGCGACGCCCAGTCGTCGAGTTCCTCGCCGAGGTATTCGCGGGTCCGTCGCGGCTGCAGGCCGAGCGAGTGGCCGCAGAAGTAGAGGGCGCGGCCGTCGAAGGGGCCTTCGGGGTGGAGGAACTCCGCCGCGATGCCGCGCACGGGATCGATCGCATCGAGGTGCCGCGCGAAGGCCTCGGAGGTCTCGAAGGCGCCGACGTGGGCTGCCTCGAGGGTGTCGATCGGTCCGCCCTCGCTCATCCGCGGTGGACCTCGGCTGCGTCGGCGCGGGCGGCCGCGGATGAGGCGATCCCGAGGAACTCCTCCGCGGTGCCGCGGAGGATGCGTGCCTTCTGGAGGTCGGTGAGATCGGTCATCGATCGCACCAGCGAACCCGGCACGTGCTCGCCGAGCGGGAAGGGATAGTCGCTGCCGAGTGCGATGCGCTCTGCCCCGAGCAGCTCGACGAGGTAGCGCAGCGCCTTCGCGTCGTGGACGAGGCTGTCGACGTAGAGCCGGTCGAGGTAGCGGCTCGGGCTCTTCTCGATGACGGTCGCGCAGAGATCCGGCCGCACTCGATGGCCGTGGTCGATGCGGCCGAGGGTGAAGGGGAACGAGCCGCCGCCGTGGGCGAGGGCCACGCGAAGCCGCGGGAAGCGCTCGAGCACGCCGCCGAACACGAGGCTGCACGCGGCGCGGGCGGTCTCGGCGGGCATACCGACGAGCCATGGGAGCCAGTGCCTGGGCATCTCGTTGCGTCCCATCATCTCCCAGGGGTGCACGAAGATCGCGGCCCCGAGCGATTCGGCCGCCGCGAAGAAGGGCGTGAGTTCCTCGGCGTCGAGATTCCAGCTGTTGACGTGGCTGCCGATCTCGACGCCGCGGAGGCCGAGCTCGCGCACGCAGCGCTCGAGTTCGCCGATCGCCAGTTCGGGGTCCTGCATCGGCACGGTGCCGAGGCCTTCGAAGCGGCCCGGATGCGCCGCGACCACGCTCGCGATGTGTTCGTTGAGGTAGCGGCTGAAGGAGAGGCAGTCCCGGGGCTGCGCCCAGTAGTTGAACATGACCGGCACCGTCGAGAGGACCTGGGTCCGGACGAGGTGCTCGTCGCATTCGGCCAGCCGCGTGGCGGGATCCCACGAGCGCGAGCAGATGTCGCGGAAGTGCTTGCCGTCGATGACGAGCCGACCGCAGCCCGGCCCGGTCTTCTCGAGATCGACCCATCCGCCGTAGCCCGAGGCCGACTTCAGGTCCGGCCACTCCGGCGGCAGGATGTGGGTGTGGAGGTCGATCGAGAGGACGTCTGCCATGGCAAGGATGGTACGGGGGCGGGGAGCGGCGATCGCGCGTGGCCGAGGGGGTGGCGATTGCCGAGGGATGCGGGGGAGGCGATCGCCGAGCGATCGACTCGCAGCGGCAGACCGGTCAGGCGGGCTTCGGCTCAGCACAGCGGCGCGGAGGTGGTGCCAAGCGCCGCGAGGCGGAGGGGAGGAGCGGAGTCGGGAGGTGCGGATCGGAAACCTGCCAATCTCCGCGGCGGCCCTGCCACGGCGTCGTCACCCGAGGTCGGTAGAGTCCGATCGGTCGGCGATCGCCGACACCCGGGAGGTTGGATCCTCTTGTTCCCGGGATTGTGTGGCGGGATCAACGACACCAATCGCCATCACCTGGAGCCGGGCCGATGAGTCAGCAGCCACAGCCTGAGCACGGTCAAGACCACAATGAGGGCGAGGCCCTCCGCGATGGATGCGGTTGGTGCGGCGACTTCCCGACCTTTGGTTCTGAACGACCGCGTCGGATTCGCGAGATGCTCTTTGCGTTCCTGCCAGACGCCGAGCCACAGCAGGTCAGGGCGTGGGATGAGAGCATTCCGCCGATCCAGTTGGAAGTCTCGAAGACGGTCGATCGAGAGCCCAAGGCCCGCGGATATTCGGCGCTGCTCGAGTACCGCCTGCCCTACGAGGCACGGCGTCCCGACATCATCCTGCTCGTCACGGGCGCGGTCGTCGTCGTCGAACTCAAAGGACGCCACGACGCGACACAGGCGCATCTCGACCAGGTCTCGGCGTATGCGAGGGACCTCGCCAACTATCACAGCCAGTGCGAGGACAAGCCGGTGCACGCCGTGCTCGTCCCCACCCAGGCACGCGGATACCAGCGACAGGATTGCGGTGTTCACGTGACCGGACCGGACGGGCTCGATGCCCTGATCGCCTCGCTCGATCGACCGCACCTTGATCCACCACTCAAGCCGATCACCGTCGATGAGTTCCTTGCTCCCGAGTCGTATCGACCACTCCCGACGATCGTCGCTGCGGCGAGGCATCTCCTACGTCACCGCGCTCTGCCGCGCATCAAGCGCGCGAGCGCCTGCACCGATCCAGCGGTCGACGCGATCATCCGGATCTGTCACGAGGCCGCCGCAACCAAGACGCGTCGCCTGGTCTTGCTGTCCGGCGTGCCCGGTTCGGGCAAGACGCTGGTGGGTCTGCGGGTGGCACACTCCGAGGTTCTTGATGAGCTCGCAGTGGAACGAGACCACGGAAAGCCTGCAGCACCGGCGGTGTATCTCTCCGGCAACGGTCCGCTCGTTCAGGTTCTGCAGTACGAGCTGTCCTCGGAGTCGGTGAGTGGCAAGACGTTCGTGCGAGGCGTCAAGGACTACGTTCGCACGTACAGCTCGAAGCGCAACCCGATCCCACCGGAGCATGTGCTCATCTACGACGAGGCCCAGCGAGCCTGGGACGAAGAGCAGGTTCGTCGCAAGCACAAGGATGGCGATCTTTCACGCGTGGCGAGCGAGCCGGAACTCTTCATCGAGTTCGCGGAACGTGTTCCCGAGTGGTGTGTGGTGCTGGCCCTGATTGGGGGCGGTCAGGAGATCCACGTGGGTGAGGAAGGCGGGATCGGCCAGTGGGCCAAGGCGATTCGCGAGTCGCCTCGCCATGCCGAGTGGTCGGTCTCCGGCCCTGAGCATCTTGCGAATCCATTCACGGGGCTGCTCTATCAGCGCGATTCGTCGCTGCACCTCACCGCGGTGCTGCGCGCACATCGTGCCGATGTCCTCGATCAGGTGGTCAAGGCGATCGTCGATGGACCAGAGGCTCCGCAACGCGTCGCGCCGCTTGTTGAAGAGCTTGAAGCGGCCCGCTTCGCGCTGCGACTGACGCGAGATCTAGGTGTGGCGAAGCGCTACGTCCGAGAACGGTACGGCGAGCAGGCCGATGCCAGGTACGGTCTGTTGGTCTCGGCACGCGTGCGCATTCCCGAGCAGTACGGAATCCAACCCAAGCCGAAGTTCTTTCCGCTCGCCCGCTGGTTCGCCGACGGCGACGAGTCGAGCTTCTCCGGACGAAACCTCACCATCGCGCCGTCGGAGTTTGATGTGCAGGGTCTCGAACTCGACGCGGCGGTTCTCACCTGGGGCGAGGACTTCATCCTTCAGGGTGGCAAGGGCGGAGGCTGGGAGTGGTCGAATGCCCACGCCAAGGGCTACGTTCGGCGCGCGGCGCCGGAGTCGCCGCTCGATCTCCGCCGCAATGCCTACCGCGTGCTCATGACCCGCGGCCGCGACGGACTGGTGATCTGGGTGCCGCCTGATCCGAAGCTCGATGCGACCTACGAGTACTTCGCCGCGACGGGCATGAAGATCCTCTCGTGACCTGCGGGCTCGCGTCCGGCTCACCTCCCCCCTCCGCTACACTCCTCGCCACGCGCGGGGCGCACGGGACGGGCAGTTCGTCACCGGGCTGAGAGGCACCCGTCGAACCTGATCCGGCTCGCACCGGCGTAGGGAACGCGTCTGAACCGTGTCCGCCGGCCTTTGAGTGCGAAGGCCGCAGCAGGACGCGGGACTCCGCTCTCCCGTCTCGAGGCGAACCGCACCGGGATCGACGCATCTCGCCGCGCGGTGTGGTGGCGCGTCGCATGACCGCCGAATTGGCTTGTTCACCTGCACGAACCCGTGCCCGATCCCTCCGCCCGATCCTTGGGAGCCCTCGCGTGATCCACTCGAACCCCGCCGCCGATCGCCTCCCGAACCGCGACGCGCTGTCGTCGCATCCCTCGCTCGAGGTCGAGACCCTCTCGCGCTTCGCGCCGCCCTTGCGAGGTGCCGCGAACCCCGGCACCGCGAACGCAGCGACCACGCCCGGATCCTTCGCGAACCCGCCCGATCTCGGCGGACCGCTCTCCTTCAGTTCACCCGACACCCCGGGCATGCCCGCGACGAGTGCAAAGACCGCGTGGGACTTCCTTCCCGAAGGCTGGTCGAGTGTGGTGCTCGCCGAGGCACCCGCCGGCGCGGCGTGCGCTTCCTGCTGTGGTGATTCAAAGTCGGTCGTCGAGTTCCGCTCCGCCCGCGGCGAATGGCGACGCGTCGTCTACCCGAAGGGCTTCACGCCGATCACCCAGCTCGAATCGGCACGGCTCGGAATCGTGACGCCGCAGATGACCCGCGTCGCCGAGCGCGAGCCGCATCTCACCGCGGAACTCGTGCGCGACGAGATCGCCGCCGGACGCCTGGTCATTCCCGCGAACGTCAACCATCTCGCGCACCGCCTCGATCCGATGGCGATCGGCCGGGCCACCAAGACCAAGATCAACGCCAACATGGGCGCGTCGCCGGTCTCCTCGGGCACGCACGAGGAGCTCGAGAAGCTCGACTGGTCGATCCAGTGGGGCGCCGACACGGTCATGGATCTCTCGACCGGCGGCGATCTCGACGCGTGCCGCGCTGCGTTCTGCGAGCACTCGACCGTGCCGATCGGGACGGTGCCGATCTACTCGATGATCATCGGGCGGAAGATCGAGGACCTCGACGAGCAGATCGTGCTCGACACGCTCGAGCACCAGGCGAAGCAGGGCGTCGACTACTTCACGATCCACGCCGGCGTGCGCAAGGCGCACCTGCCGCTCATCAAGCGGCGACTGATCGGCATCGTGAGCCGCGGCGGGAGCCTGCTTGCGAAGTGGATGATCGTCCACAACCGCGAGAACCTGATGTACGCGATGTGGGACGAGATCTGCGCGGTCCTGCGCCGCCACGACGTCACCTTCTCGATCGGCGACGGCCTGCGTCCCGGCGGACTCGCCGACGCGACCGACGCGGCGCAGCTCGCCGAACTCGAGACCTTGGGCGAACTCACCGAGCGGGCGTGGCGGCACGGCGTGCAGGTCATGATCGAAGGCCCGGGCCACGTGCCCTTCGATCAGATCGAGTTCAACATGAAGCTGCAGCGGCGGCTCTGCCACGGCGCACCCTTCTACGTGCTCGGCCCGCTCGTCACCGACATCTTCCCGGGCTACGACCACATCACGAGTTGCATCGGCGCGACCGCGGCGGCCTACCACGGCGCGAGCATGCTCTGCTACGTGACCCCGAAGGAGCACCTGGGCCTTCCCAAGCGCGACGACGTCAAGCAGGGCTGCATCGCCTACAAGATCGCGGCGCACGCGGCGGACGTCGCACTCGGCATCCCGGGTGTGCGCGACCGCGACGATGAACTCACCAAGGCCCGCGCCGCCCTCAACTGGGAGAAGCACTTCGAGTTGTCCTTCGATCCAGACACCGCGCGGGCCTACCACGACGAGGACCTCGACGTCGACACCGACTTCTGCGCGATGTGCGGCCACGACTGGTGCAGCGTGCGGATTTCGAAGGAGATCGTCGAGTTCGCCTCGGGCAAGGACGAGGCCTACCGCCGCGACAAGCCGGTCAAGAGCGCTGCGCTCACGCCTGAGCAGCAGGAGATCCTCGAGAAGCGTGGCGTGCTGAGCCCGGAGGAGATCCACAAGCTCGCCTCGAAGACCCGCAAGGCCGTCGGCGCCGAGGCCGGCAAGGCGAGTTGCCACAGCGACTACGTCGATCCCGACGAGGCGAAGCGGCGTCAGCAGTCGGTGCTGGTTGAACTGAACACCGCGCCCGCGCACAACATCCCGAGCGGCGATCGGATCGTCTAAGGGGTCGGTCTCGACTCTGTGAGCAACGCCGAGCCCGCACGATCGTGCGAACTCAGGCGGGCGCGGCTACTCCACGCTCGTCCCGTCCCAGCGCACGAACGCCTCGACCGCCTCGTACTCAGGTAGGCCGAGGGCATCGAGCCGCTTTGCGGTCGTGCGGTTGCGGTCCTCGGCGCGTTGCCAGAACTCGCGGTCGTCGGGGCCGGGGAAGAGCGGGCGATCCTTCTGGCTCTGGTGCCGGAAGATCGCCTGCCGCTTGCGGGCGACCTCTCCGGGCGAGAGCGGCACCGCCATGTCGAGGCGGTCGACCTCCCACTCCTGCCACGCGCCGCGATAGAGCCAGGTCTCGCACTCCTCGGCCCAGGACTCCCGCTCGCATCGCTTCATCGCCCGCAGCACCGCCGCAAGGCAGGAGCGATGGGTTCCGTGCGGATCGGAGAGATCGCCCGCTGCATAGACCTGATGAGGCTCGATCGAGCGAAGCAGCTCGACGGTGAGGTCGATGTCGCGATCGGTGATGGGGCTCTTCCGCACCGTGCCGGTCTCGTAGAAGGGGAGGTTCTGGAAGTGAAGCCGCTCCTCGGGGATGCCGCAGACTCGCGCCGCGTCCTTCGCCTCGCCGCGGCGGATGAGGGCCTTGAGCCGTCGCACCGCCGGCGAGTCGGGTACGCCCGGCGACTTCGTGCGAAGTTCCCGCTGCACCTCGTGCTCGAGACGCTCGAGACCGCCAGCCTCGAGGCCGAACACAGCGCCGTAGTCGGCTGCGAAGTCCGCGAAGCGCAACGCATCGGCGTCGAAGACCGCGATCGAACCCGAGGTCTGGTAGGCCACATGCACCTCGTGGCCCTGCTCGACGAGGCGCAGCAGCGTGCCGCCCATCGAGATGACGTCGTCGTCCGGATGCGGGCTGAAGACGACGATTCGCTTGGGGAAGACCCGGTCGCGGGGGCGATCGATGTCGCCGGCCCGCTTGCGTTCGCGGGGCTTGCCGCCGGGCCAACCGGTGATCGCCGCCTGCAGGCCGCGGAAGACTTCGAGGTTGATCTCGTGGGCGCCGCCGCGGCTCGCGAGAAGGTCCTGCAGACCGTGCTCGTTGTAGTCCTCCTCGACGAGCTTCAAGATCGCCCGCTGCCGTTCGCCTGCAAGCCAGACCACCGCCTTGCGGACGAGCGCTGCGTCCCAGTCGCACGGACCGATCCGCCACGGCGTCTTGATGCGGGTGAGTTCCGCGGCCGCAGCTTCGTCGAGCAGGATGGTCGCGTCGGGATGCTGCTGCAGGAAGCTCGCCGCGATCGCCTCGGTGACCGCGCCCTCGACCGCCTTGGCGACCACCGGCGCCTTGCCCTCGCCGAAGGCGAGCATGACGACCCGCCGCGCGTCGAGGATCGAGCCGACGCCCATGGTGATGCCGCGCTGCGGGACGTGCTCTTCGCCGAAGAAGTCGCTCGCCGCGTCCTTGCGGGTGACCCGGTCGAGGGTGATGAGCCGCGTGCGGCTCTCGCGGCCGGAGCCTGGTTCGTTGAAGCCGATGTGGCCGGTGCGGCCGATGCCGAGGATCTGCAGGTCGATGCCGCCCGCGTCGGCGATCGCGTGTTCATAGGCGGCGCAGGCGGCGGGGATCTCCGGCTGCGCGAGGCGGCCGTCGGGGATGTGCACGTTCTCGGGACGAATGTCGACGTGCTCGAAGAGATGTTCCTGCATGAAGCGGCGGTAGCTCTGATGGCTCGCCGGAAGAATCGGCCAGTACTCGTCGAGGTTGAAGGTGACGACGTTCGCGAAGGAGAGACCCTCCTCGCGATGGAGCCGGACGAGTTCCTCGTAGAGCGTGGTCGGGGTGGATCCGGTCGCGAGACCGAGCACGCAGGTCCGTCGCTCGGCGGCGCGCTCGCGGATGAGCGCGGCGATCTCCCTCGCGAGCGCCCGCGACGCGCTGCGGGCGTCGCGGTGGATCGCGACCGGGACCTTTTCGAAGGGAGAGGCGAGCGGTCGCCGTTCGCCGTCTGCATGCTGCAGTGGGCTCGCGAAGGTCTCGATCGACGCAGGTTCGGACGCGGACGCGGAGACCGATCGCGTGGAGGTCGACATGGGCCCGATGCTAGCGGCGGCGGGCTGCGAGTTGCTGCGGGGCATGTTCGAGATGCGGTCGCGGTTCGACTCGCAGGTCGCACGGCGGGCCACGGCGCGGCTCGTCCACCTACCCGATCGGAACCTCCTCGACGATCTCGAGTCCGAAACCGTGGAGCCCCGGTCGCGTGGTGCCGGGGTGGTTGGTCAGGAGTCGCAGTCTGCGAATGCCGAGATCGCGCAGGATCTGCCCGCCGATCCCGAACTCGCGCTGGTCCATCGGCATCGCCTTGGCGCCGATGCCATCGCCCCGGGTGAGGTCGGGTCGATCGGGGTCGTCGCCCGAACGCTCGATCCGCTGCAGCCGCGCCGCGAGTTCGTGGCTGCCGCTCTCCGGCCGCAGGTAGACGACCGCTCCGCGGCCGGCCGCGGCGATCGCCGCAAGCGACTGCCGGAGGGTCTCGCCCGAGACCGATCCATTCGATCCGGACACGCCGAAGATGTCGCCAAGAAGGTCGCGGCGATGCATCCGCACGAGGACCGCCTCGTCCTCGGCGGGCTGGTGTGCGGCAAGGCCGATGCCGCCGCAGGTGAGCGCCAGATGCGGCAGCGCGTCGATGGCGCTGCGCCAGGCGAAGAGGCGGAAGCGCCCCTGCGGCGTCTCGATCTCGGCGCCTTCGACCGGATCGATCCGCTCGACGAGGTGTTCGCGGGCGAGGCGGTGCTCGATCACCTGCTCGACCGAGCACATCTTGAGTCCGTGCTCGGCGCAGATCGCCTCGAGGTCGCCCATGCGGGCCATCTCGCCGTCGGTCTTGACGATCTCGATGATGGCCGCGGCGGGAGCGAGTCCGGCGAGCTTGCAGAGATCGACCGATCCCTCGGTCTGCCCGGTTCGCACCAGCACGCCGCCGTCGCGGGCGCGGAGCGGGTTGATGTGGCCCGGCCGCACGAAGTCGTCGGGCTTCATGGCCGGATCGAGCAGCATGCGAATGGTGGTCGCACGGTCCCGTGCCGAGATCCCGGTGCCGACGCCATGCCGCGGATGTCCGTCGATCGAGACGGTGAAGGGCGTGGTGCGGAGGCTCGTGTTCACCGCGACCTGCGGGGCGAGGTTCAGGCGATCGCAGATCGATCCCGCAAGCGCCACGCAGAGGTAGCCGCCGCCGACGCGGGTGAGGAAGTTCACCAGTTCGGGCGTCATCTTCTCGGCCGCCACCACGAAGTCGCCCTCGTTCTCGCGCTGCTCGTCGTCGACCAGCACGATCACGCGACCATCGCGGAGTTCCTCGAGGATCTCTGGAATCGGTGCAAGCGGCATGGGGCGGAAGTGTACGGGGTCGCGGGCGGGATCAGCCCTTGACGGCGCCGGAGCCGATTCCCTCGATGAACTGCTTCTGCGCGCCCATGAAGAGCAGGATGCACGGGACCATGGTCACCAGGCTCGCCGCCATGAGCAGATGCACCCGTTCGAGGTTGCCGTACTGGTTCCGGAAGCCGTTCAAGGCGACCGCAAGCGTCATCGACTCCTCGCGCTGCAGGTAGATCAGCGGGCCGAGGAAGTCGTTCCAGGTCCAGATGAAGGTGAAGACCGCGACGATCGCGGTGACCGGCCGGCACAAGGGCAGCATGATCCGCCACCAGATCCCGAGCCAGCCGAGGCCGTCGATGCGGGCCGCCTCGACGAGCGCCTCGGGCACCTGGGCGATGAACTGGCGATACATGAAGACGAAGAACGCGCTGCCGAAGAACGCCGGCACGACGAGCGGCAGCATGGTGTCGATCCAGCCGAGGCTTCGGAACAGAAGGAAGAGCGGGATCATGGTGACCTGGCCGGGCAGCATCATGGTCGCGAGCATGAGCAGGAAGAGCCCGCGACGACCGCGAAAGCGAACCCGCGCGAAGGCGAAGCCGACGAGGCTCGAGGAGAGGATGGTGCCGACGGTGACCAGCACCGTGATCACCGTCGAGTTCGCGAGGGCATCCTGGAAGCCTTCGCCCCATCCCTCCGACTGGCGGCTTCCCATCTCGCCGATCGCCTCGGCATAGTTGTGCCACTGCGGACTCGACGGCCAGAGCTTCATCACCTCGCCTCCGCCGACGATCGCAGCACCGGCGTTGGCGGGGGTCTCGAGACTCACCACCAGCATCCACCAGAGCGGGAAGACCGTCACCACCGTGAAGGCGGCAAGCAGCAGGAAGGGGATCGCCTTCGCGGGCCTCATGCCTTGAGCCCCTCGTAGTGGACGAATCCGCGGCTTCCGCGAAGCAGCAGCGTCGTCATCGCCAGCACCACCAGAAGCAGGATCCACGCCATCGCCGAGGCGTAGCCCATCTCGTAGCTCTCGAAGCCGAGGTTGAAGAGGTAGAGCACGTAGAAGCGGGTCAGGTCGCCGGGCTCGCCGCCGGTCATGACGAAGGCCTGGGTGAAGACCTGGAACGAACCGATCACCGAGACGATGAGGTTGAAGAGGATGACCGGCGAGAGCATCGGCAGGGTCACGCTTCGGAACCGCCGCCACGCGCCGGCGCCGTCGATCGACGCCGCCTCGTGCAGGTCCTTGGGGATTCCCTGCAGCCCCGCGAGATAGATGAGCATGCTGCCGCCGACGGTCCAGAGGCTCATGATCGCGAAGGCGGGCGGGCCGGCCCAGGCCGCGTCGGCGCCGAACCACTGCGGCGGCTCGAGGCCGAAGGGCGCGACGAGCGGCGCGAGCGCCGCGTTCATGAGGCCGTTCTCGCCGTCGAAGACCCAGCGCCACAAGACCGCGGTGCCGACGCCGGCGAGCACGCTCGGCAGGTAGAGCGCCGCGCGGAAGGTGCCGATCAGCGGAACCTTGGTGTTGAGGAGGATCGCCGCGGCAAGCGCCACCACCTGCCCAAGCGGCACCGCGAGCAGGGCGTAGTAGGCGGTGACGCGAAGGCTCGTGTGCATGCGGCGATCGTGGACGAGGAGTTCGCGGTAGTTGTCGAAGCCGACGAAGGATGCCTCGCCGAGGGTCGACATGCCGTTCCACTTGGCAAGCGACAGCACCAGGCTCATCGCGATCGGGAAGGCCATGAAGATCGCAAAGCCCACGAGCCACGGCGCGGCGAGCAGAAGTCCCGCACGCTCCTCGGCGGCAGCGGCCCGCGGCTCGCCGGGACGGCGGCGAAGCACCACCGCGATCCAGAGGACGATCGCCGCGGCGACGATCGCCCCGGCAAGGGCGAGCGCGTTCCACGGCATGCTCGGTCGATCGGCGGACGCAAGCGGCGACTCGCGAATGCGACGCCAGTTGGACTCGAAGTCCTCCGCGGCCTCGGCGACGGTGAGGTCTCCGCTGCGCAGGCCCTGATCCATGCGGCTTCCGAAGAGCTGCTCGAAGCGCGGGTCGACCGGCCACTCCGCCACCCGCGCGAACTCGGCCGCATCGAGGTAGGCGCGGTCGTTCGCGGGCGGGACCGAGGCGTCGAGGAATGCCTCGCTCTCGGCGACGGCGCGGCGGGTGGGCACCGCGAGGCCCAGCCGAGACTGCGCGGCCTGGTTCTCCGCGCTCGTCAGGAACTTGACGAGCTCCCACGCCTCGGGCTTGTGGGCGCAGCGATCGGCGATCGCCCACGCGACGGTGAGGATCACGTTCGCACGTTCGCTGCCCTTGGGCAGCGGCCGGAAGTCCCACTCGAACTGGATGTCGCCGTCGGGCTTCGCGGGATCGGGCGTCAACGTCGAGTAGGCCGGCACCACCCAGCGTCCGAACGGACCCACCATGCCCACGCGACCGGTCTGGAAGACCGCCGAGCCGCTCGCCACGCGGCTGCGTCCGCTGGTGAGGGTGTTCTCCTCGTCGTGCCGCCACGACCGCAGCCGCTCGAGCGCCGCGACCACCTTGGGATCGTCGAAGCGCAGGTCGTCGAAGTCGTCGCCGATCACGTCGACGCCCTCGGTCCAGAGGTAGGTGCGCACCACGAAGGGCCAGGTCACGAACTCGGCGCCGGTCGCCTCGGGCACCTCGCCGAGCCGCCGGGCGATCTCGATGAATTCATCCCAGGTCCAGTCGTCGCCCGGCACTGCGATGCCGGCCTTCTTGAAGAGGTCGAGGTTGAGATAGAAGCCGACGGTGGTGAAGTCCTTGGGGATGCCGTAGAGCGATCCGCCGCCGACCCGGGCGCCGTCGTAGCGAAAGGCGTCGACCGTCGCGGGAAAGAAGTCCGCGAGATCGAGCGCGGTGTCGGGCGCTTCTGAAGTCTCCGCGGCGACGAACTCGTCGAGCTCGGCCAGCAGGCCCAGTTCTGCGAAGTTCGCGAGCCGCTCGGCCCCGACGTAGAAGACGTCCGGCGGCTCGCCGGCGACAAGCATGGTCTGCAGCTTGGTGTAGAAGCTGCCCGCATCGCCGGGATTGACCCGACGCACGCGGATTCCCGGATGCTCCGCTTCGAAGCGCTCGAGCGACTCCTCGACGATGGCGTCCTCCTCCGGTCCGCCGTCGCCCGACCAGTGCATCACCACCAGTTCGACCTGCTCGCCGGAGCTGCCCGAGGCGCGCTCGATCATGCCGCCGAGTTCGCGCACGCCCACTCGCCAAAGACTCCAGGCGACCAGCGCCACCGCCGCGGCGAGCAGCGCGAGCCTCAGTATCATCGCGGCCATGCCCAACACCCCGCGGCGCGAGAAGGGTGACGTCGCCTCGTGGCGCTGCGATGGCGTGGCGTCGCTCATGCGGGCATGCATCCTACGGATCGCGGTGGCCGCCCTCGCCGTGGTCCCGACCGTGCCGATGGCCTCCGCGGACGATCCGCCGGCGGCGATCTTCCCGCCGGAGGTGCCGACGCTCGCGAAGAGCGAGGGTCCCGAGCGAGCGCTCGTTCCGGCCTCGGTCACCGCGACCCGGCGCGACGACGGATCCTGGCGCTGCTTCTTCCGCTTCGAGGCGCCCGAGGGGACCCGCGAGGCCCATCTTGCGGGGAGCTTCAACGAGTGGAACATCAACGCCGTTCCGATGCGGCGGCTTGGCCATCTCTGGCTCGGCGTGGCCGATCTTCCGCCGGGGGTGCACCTCTACAAGTTCGTGACCCGCGATGCCGATGGCGCGGTGCGCTGGCATGCCGATCCCCGCAACGGCCGCGGAGAAGACGACGGGCACGGCGGATCGAACTCGGTCGTCCTGCTCGGCCGCGAGGCGCTCCTTGAGGAGGGCGATGTCGCGGCTCAGGTCGGCGACGGGGTGATCGAGTCGTTCGCGGTGCGGCACGATCCGGCGCGGCCGATCTTCCGCCAGGCCCTCGCCGACGGAGAGACCATGGTGCGGCTTCGCGTCCTGCGCGACGACGTGCAGCAGGTCGAGTGCCTCACCGAGGACGACGGGTCCTTTCCGATGCATGTCGCGGGCCACGACGCCCGCTTCACCTGGTGGGAGGCGACCCTGCCGCCCACGGCCCGCGCGGGGCGATACCTCTTCATCCTCAAGGACGGCTCGATGACCGCACGCACCTCCGAGGTCTACTCGCTCGAGCACGGCGGCGCCCCCGCGGTGCGCACGCCCGACTGGGCGAAGGATGCGATCTGGTACCAGATCATGGTCGATCGCTTCCGCAACGGCACCACCGCCAACGATCCGGATCCGGTGCGGCCCTGGACGAGCGAGTGGTACGCCCCGAGCGTCTGGGAGGGCCGCGACGGGCAGAGCTTCTACAGCTACTTCGTCTTCGGACGGCTCTACGGCGGCGACTTTCAGGGGCTCATCGACAAGCTCGACTACCTGAAGGAGCTCGGCGTCACCGCGCTCTACCTCAATCCGGTCTTCCAGTCGCCGAGCCACCACAAGTACAACGCCACCAACTACGTCCACATCGACGAGCACTACGGCGTGGTCGGCGACTACGCGGGAGCGGCGGCGGTCGAGAACCTGCTCGACGACTCCACCTGGACCTGGACCGGAAGCGATCGGGTCTTCCTCGAGTTTCTGAAGGCCGCGAAGGCCCGCGGATTCCGGGTGATCCTCGACGGCGTCTTCAACCATGTCGGCGCGAACCACCCGGCCTTCCTCGATGTGCGTCGTCGCGGCCAGGGCTCGCCCTTCGCCGACTGGTTCGCGGTGCGCAACTGGGATCCCTTCGAGTACGACGGCTGGGCCGGCTTCGGCGACCTGCCCGCGTTCGCGAAGAGCGAGTCCGGCCTCGCCAGCGCCACCGCGCTGCGGCACATCTACGACGTGACCAGACGCTGGATGGACCCCGACGGCGACGGCGATCCCTCCGACGGCATCGACGGCTGGCGGCTCGATGTGCCCAACGAGATCCCGCTTCCCTTCTGGATCGAGTGGCGCAAGTTCGTGAAGGCGATCAACCCAGACGCCTACATCTCCGGCGAGATCTGGAAGCGGGCCGACGAATGGCTCGACGGCCGCAGCTTCGACGCGGTGATGAACTATCCCTTCGCGGAGGCGGCGATCGCCTGGGTCGGTCATCGCGCCGGGAAGATCACGCCGAGCGAACTGGACCGCCGTCTTGCCGAACTGCGGCTGGCCTACCCGGCGGAGGTGACCTACTGCCTCATGAACCTCCTCGACAGCCACGACACCGACCGCATCGTGTCGATGCTCGCCAATCCCGATCGCGAATACGACCGCGGCAACCGCGAGCAGGACGGCGCCGCCTACGACGCCGGCAAGCCCGCCGCGGAGGTGTATCGAAGGGTGCGCCTGCTCGCGCTGCTGCAGATGACCTACGTCGGTGCGCCGATGGTCTACTACGGCGACGAGGTCGGGATGTGGGGCTCCGACGACCCCAACAACCGCAAGCCGATGCTCTGGAAGGACCTCGAACCCTACGAGGATCCCGACGAGAACCAGGTGATGGACGAGCAGTTGGAGTTCTATCGCCGCGCAACGGCGCTGCGGAATCGCTTCCCGGCGTTGCGGCGAGGCTCCTTCCAGACCCTGCTTGCCGACGACGAGCAGGACGTCTGGGTCTTCCTGCGCGAGCTCGGCGCGGAGAAGGTGCTCGTCGCCCTCAACGCTTCCGATCGCCAGGCGACGGTCTCGGTGCCGGGACTGGCGGCAATGGAGGGCGATTGGAAGCTCGTCTTCGGCCACCACCATCCAGCCGACGAACCCGATCGCTTCCCCGAACTGGTGATCCCGCCGGTCTCGGGACGGGTGTGGGCGACGGGGCCGTAGTCCTTCTCAAGGAATCGACCACCGCGAGTTGCTCCTCGACCGAGGGCGGCATCGCCGCGCGACGAGTGCGGTCAGGCCGCAGCATCGGGCCGCATCGCCAGGGTGTCGATTCCGATGCGAGCGCGGCGATATCCGGTGTCGATGAATCGGCGCAACAGTCGCAGGTCCTCCTCCCAGGAGAGATGGTGGTGCTCGTAGTGGATCAACATCGGCTGCGACCCGGCGTCGAGGAACTGGTGCACGACCTCCGCATCGCGACCTTCGACATCGACCTGAAGCAGATCGATCGGTCCCGAGAGGTGGTTCCTGCAGAGGGTTGCCGCGGTCATGGCGGCAACCCGCACCGGCACCGCCGAGGCGTCGGGCGAGTACCGCTTCAGCTGCCGCTCGACGAATCCGCGGTCGATCGACGAATACAGGCTGCATTGCCCTTCAGACTCCGGATCCTGGTGGCGAGCGGTCCAGAACTCGATCTCGCCGTCGCGGTCGGCGATGGCCGCCTGCAGCAGGGTGGTGTTGGGCCGGGACGATCGCAGCGCCGTCAGACGCTCGAACGCCTCGGGCACCGGCTCGACCAGCACCGCCTTCGCGGATGAGCAGTCGAGCAGCCATGAGATGGGGTCGTGGGCGAGGCCGTCGTTGGCGCCGATCTGAACGATGGTCTCGATCGGCCGGGTGGCCATCTGACGCTCGAGGAGGAGCCTGAACAGGCCGATCTCGTCCTCGAACGAGTCGTTGCGGCTCGGCGGATTTCGGGTGAGGCGAAGCCCGAGGGTCCGCTGCAGCAGGCGATTGGCGATCTTCATCATGCGCGGCTCCTCCACCGAACCATCGATGGTTGATCGGCTCACGACGTCGATGAGATCGAGCGACGCGGGAACGCACGCTCGACTCCGAATGGTCGGACCGCCGGTTCGCCGGCGGTCTTGCGAGCCGGCGGGTGACGAACGCGATCGCGGAAGCCACCTCGATCACTCGAGGCAGCGGATCGGGGAGGCGGCATCTCGCTGCGACCGACCGGACCGCGTGTCGCCCCCGAGACCGCCTCTTCGCTGCTAGGGTTCGCCTTCTCTCGTCGAGCGCTCGCTCGCGCCGAGTCGGCTTCGCAGTGAGCCCTGCATGGCAGCGCCTGTCGTCAACCCGATGCTCGCCTCCCGCCGCGCGGGTGTGCTGCTCCACGTCACGAGCCTCCCGGGAGCCTTCGGGATCGGCGATCTCGGCCCCGAGTCGGTGCGCTTCATGGACTGGATGAAGGCTGCGGGTCTCTCGATCTGGCAGACGCTGCCGGTCGGGCCGATCGGCCCCGGCGATTCGCCCTACGCGAGCCCGTCGAGCTTCGCGGGCGAGCCGCTCCTGCTTTCGCCGCAGCGACTCGCCGAGGACGGATTGCTCTCGACGCGAGAGCTCGCGCTCGCGAAGCGCTCGCTCGCAGCGCGGGGCCCGGTGCGCTACGAACAGGTGCGGCGGGTGAAGACCATGCTGCTCGAGGCCGCGCAGGCGAGGTTCCTCGAACGGGGGCGATCGAATCGCGCCCTCGTGCGCGACCACGCCCGCTTTCTCGAAGAGGCGGCGTGGTGGCTGCCGGGCTGGACGTCCTTCGCGGCGCACCGCGACGGCCGCAGCGACGCCTTTCACGCCTTCTGCCAGTGGTGCTTCCAAAGGCAGTGGCGGCGGCTGCGCGAGGAGGCTGCCAGGCGCGGCATCGTCCTCTTCGGCGACGTTCCGATCTTCACCGCCCTCGACTCGGCGGATGTGCACGCAGCGCCGGAGCTCTTTCGGCTCGATCAGAGCGGCCGGCCTGAAGTGGTGACCGGCGTGCCGCCCGACTCCTTCTCGAAGGACGGGCAGCTGTGGGGAACGCCGCACTATCGCTGGAGCGCCCATCGCCGCGACGGATTCCGCTGGTGGCGAGACCGCATCGCGCGGGCGCTCGAACGCTTCGATCTGGTGCGCATCGACCACTTCGTGGGATTCGTCCGCGCCTACGAGGTGCCGGCGCGGGCCCGCACGGCGCGTCGCGGTGTGTGGCGGCGGCAGCCCGGCCGCGAGGTGCTGCAGGCGATCGCCTCGGACTTCGCCGGGGGCCTGCCGCTGGTGGCCGAGGACCTCGGCGCGGTGACGCCGCCGGTGGTGCGGTTGCGCGAGGACTTCGGCCTGCCCGGGATGCGGATCCTGCAGAACGGGTTCTGGTGCGACGACGCCTTCGACATGCCGCACCGGTATCCGGCGGACTGCGTCGTCTATCCGGGCACCCACGACAACGACGTCGCCACCGGCTGGTGGCGAAGGCTCGAGCGCGGCGCGAAACGGCGCTTTCGGGCCTACGCGGGAGCCGAGCGCGATCCGGCGGCGGCGCTGGTCAGGCTCTCGATGACCTCGCCGGCGAACCTCGCGATCTGCCAGATGCAGGATCTGCTCTCCCTGCCGCCCGCGACGCGGATGAACCTGCCCGGCACCGCGAGCGGCAACTGGCGGTGGCGGCTCGAACCTGGTGCGGCGACGGGAACGGCGGCGCGACGACTGCGCGAAGCGGTCGCCGCGAGCGGACGCCTGTCGGCCTCGCGGGACGGTTGATCGTCGGATCGAGCATTCGGAGCGTGGCGTCATCCGATACCTTTTCCGCCCAAGTCTCAACCGGATGAAGACCACGACCATGCCGCGAACCAAGCACGCCTCCCGCACGCGTTCCGCCTCGCGAGGCCCGACCGCCGCCGACCACCGAGGCATGCTCGAGGCGATCGCCCACGACCTCTGGTGGACCTGGCACGAGCCCGCGGAACGTCTTCTTCGCAGCCTCGATCCGCTGCAGTGGGAGGCGACGAGCCACAACCCCGTGGCCCTGCTCGGCGGGCTGCCGCGCGAAGTGCTCGAGGCGCGGCTCGCAGAGCCTGCCCTTGGAAGGGCGATCGCGTCGGTGCATCGGGAGTTGCTTCGATATCGCGCCGCGAAGACGTGGTTTGATCGTCGTCGTCGCCGTCGGGCACCTTCGCTCAAGATCGCCTACCTCTGCTCGGAGTTCGCGCTGCACGAATCGATGCCGCAGTATTCGGGCGGGCTCGGAGTGCTGGCCGGCGACCATCTCAAGAGCGCGAGCGACCTCGGCATACCCCTTGTCGGCGTGGGTCTGCTCTACCAGCACGGCTACTACCGCCAGCAGTTGCGCGAGGACGGCTCGACGCGGGTGCTCTACCCGCGGCAGGATCCAGCGCTCCTTCCCATCGAGGACACCGGGGTGCGCTTCCAGTGTCCGATCGGCAACAGGTTGCCGCAGGTCCGGGTGTGGCGACAGCGGGTCGGCCGAGTGAGCCTGCTGCTGCTCGACACCGACCTCGCCGAGAACTCGGCCGCCGATCGAGCACTCACCGAAGGCCTCTACAAGGGCGAGCCGCAGCTGCGGATGGAGCAGCAGGTGCTGCTCGGAGTCGGCGGCATGATGGCCCTCGAGGCACTCGGCGAGCGTCCGACGGTGGTGCACCTCAACGAGGGCCATGCCGCCTTCGCGGGGGTGTGGATGCTCGCGAGCGAGACGCATCGGGGAACCTCGCGCGACGCGGCGATCGAAGCGGTGAAGCGAGCGCTGGTCTTCACCACCCACACCCCGGTGCCGGCCGGGCACGACCGCTATCCGCTCGCGATGGTCGAGAAGGCGCTCGCGCCGGTGCTTCGCTTCGGCGGCCTTCCGAAGGGCGAGTTGGCGGCGCTTGGTTGCGAGCGTCCCAAGCAGGCCAAGGAGCCCCTCTGCATGACCGTGCTCGCGCTGCGGCTCTGTGGCGCTGCCAACGGTGTCTCGAAGCTTCACGGTGAAGTGAGCCGCGAGATGTGGACCGAGGCCTACGGCGGAGTGCCGGCAGCGGAGGTGCCGATCGGTTCGATCACCAATGGTGTGCACGTGCCGACCTGGATGCATCCGTTGGCGCAGCGATTCTGGCGCGGGCAGAAGGTGGCACTGCCGGCACCGGCACCCGACGCGCGACCGCTTGCAGATGCCCGCAAGGCGGACGCCGCGGGCCTGTGGAATCTCCGCAACCGTCTCCGCGTCGAACTGGTCCACTTCGTGCGGGCTCGACTGCGGCAGCAGGCCTGCTGTCGCGGCGGCGACCACGACCATCTGTATGCAGCGGCCAATGCGCTCCGCGAAGACGTGCTGACCATCGGTTTCGCCCGGCGGTTCGCGACCTACAAGCGTGCGATCCTGCTCTTCCGCGATCCCAAGCGACTCGCTCGGCTGGTCGATCATCCGACTCGCCCGGTGCAATTCGTCTTCTCGGGCAAGGCCCATCCCCGCGACCTGGGTGGCCAGGCCTACGCCCAACAGGTCTTCGAGATGACCCAGCGGCCGGAGTTCCAGGGCAAGGTGGTCCTGCTCGAGGAGTACGACATGGCGATCGGCCGGGCCATGGTCGCCGGCTGCGACGTCTGGCTGAACACGCCGCTTCGCCCGCACGAGGCGAGCGGCACCAGCGGCATGAAAGGTCCGCTCAACGGCGGCATCAACTGCTCGATCGCCGACGGATGGTGGCCCGAGTGCGCCGACGGCCGCAACGGCTGGACCATCGATGCGGGAAGGCCGCGCCGCACCGCCGAGGACCAGGACCGGGCCGATGCGGCGGCGCTCTACCGGCTGCTCGAGCGCGAACTGGTGCCCGAGTTCCACGACCGCGATCGCCGCGGCATCCCCCGACGCTGGATCGAGCGGGCGCGGCGCAGCGCGGCGACGGTGGCGCCCGCCTTCAACACCGATCGCATGCTGGGCGAGTACCTCGACCGGATGTATCTGCAGGAGCCTGGTGCCCGGTAGCCGATCCTGCGGGGGCCCTGCCGCAGGTGCGGTCGGATGACGATCCGGAGCGGGTGCTGGAAACGCCGGAAAGCCGATCCGAGTCGCTTGAGTGCACCGGCACCGAACCTACGATTCCCCCATGACTCGATCCAGTCGCCTTGCTGCCATTCCGCTCCTCCTCACCGTCTCCAACGCCATCGGCGCGTCCGTGCAGGACTCCGGTGGCATCGACCCTGGCTGCGGCGCTCCTCCGATGGGTTCGGCCGGATCGCCGATGCCAAGCCTCGGCGCAATCTCCGACCAGAATGCGGAGTGGGATGCCGAGTCGCTCCTGGAGAGGTTGGAGATCTCGGGACGGGAGATGCGATCGCTCGAGTCCGACCTCACGATGATTCGGTTCGACTCTCTCCTCGAGGAGTCCGAGACGAGGCTCGGCCGGGTGCTCCTCACCCATGAGGGGGATGCCACCCGGATCGCGGTCGTGTTCGACGAGTTCATCGATGGCTCCGGTCATGGTGAGATGAGGCTGCAGCACTGGGTCTACGCCGATGGGTGGCTCGATGAACTTGATCACCATCAGAAGCGCTACGTTCGACGCCAGTTGGTGATGCCCGGCGAGTCGGTCGATCCCCTGAGGTTGGGAGAAGGGCCGATTCCCCTTCCGATCGCACAACGCAAGGAGGATGTGCTGGCGCGGTTCGAGGTGCTCGAGCCACCGCCGCCGAGTCCTCCACTGCTCGATCGCCTCGAGGACTTCGTGGGAATCAGGTTGGTGCCCCGACCGGGAACCGATCTCGCGAGCGAAACCGCCTACATCGAGCTCTTCTACCAACGCGAATCCCTGGCCCCCTTGGGGATGCGGGTTCTCGATCGAAACGGAGACCGCGACACCATCCTGCTCCGTCGCCCGCAGGTCAATGTCCCGCTGGGCGAGGACCGGCAGGGCCTGCTGCTCCTGACTCCGCCTGACCCTGCAGAGTGGGCCTGGGACGTCCGGCCTCTGAAGCGGGACCCAACGGCGACATCCGACAGCGCGGCGACCTCGGACGCATCGGTCGAACCATGACCGCGAGATCCCGCGGCACGCGATCCATCCTTCCACCATCGCCATCGCGGGCCAGCGCCGCGGATTCCGGCCGAGGCAGCAAGTCGAAGCCCTCGATGACGCGCGACATCCGCGCCGAGGAGACTCCGGCCAGGATCGAGTCGACCGGATTCTGGCTCTTCAAGAGCGAACCGGGCACCTACTCGATCGAGGACCTTGCCCGAGAGGGGCGAACCCTCTGGGACGGAATCCGGAACTACCAGGCTCGCAACTTCATCCGAGACACCATGCGGCCCGGAGATCGGGTGCTCTTCTACCACTCCAACGCAGACCCTCCTGCGATTGTCGGTGTGGCGAGGATCATCGGCAGCCCAGTCCCGGACATGACGGCCTTCGATCGATCGAATCATGGGTACGACCCGAAGTCCCGAAGCGAGAATCCGACCTGGTTCGCGATCGAGATCGAGTTTCAGTCTCGACTCGGCGATCCGGTCACCCTGGAGTCGATGCGATCGGATCCGCGCTTCCGTGGCATGTTGCTGCTCGCCAAGGGACAGCGACTGTCCATTCAACCGGTGATCGAGTCGCACTTCAGGTCGGCGCTGGAGGTAGCTCGCCACCGCGACTGAGCCCGATGGCGCGATCCACGGTCACGTGGCGCAGCACCACCGAGGCTCGCCCGCGCTCTGGAGTCCCGCTCGCCGTCCCTGTCGCCTACGCGGCCCGTCGATTGAGGGCCGCACCGCCGCCCGCGAGCATGGAGCGGTAGACGAATTCGGCCTTCCGAGCCATGGCGTCAAGGCTGTACTCGGCGATGGCCCGCTGCCGAGCACGTGCGCCGAGCGCTTCCCTTTGAACTCGATCGGCGATCACCACTCGCAGGGCATCGGCGAGGCTTCCCGCATCACCAGGTCGAGTGAGCAGTCCGCAGTCGCCGTCGGCCAGCGCCACGCGAGTGTCGCCGACATCCGTCGCGACGATTGCGTGTCCTCGCATCATCTGCTCGAGCAGCGCCATGCTGAGCCCCTCGGAATGCGAGGTCTGCACCGCGATCTGGCTTCCATCGAGCAGGATGTCGAGCTGCTGGTCGCCGAGCTCTCCCGGCATCTCGACGACGTGCTCGAGACCCATCTCCTTCACCTGATCGCGAAGCATCTTCAGGAAAGACTCCCGGCCTCTCGGCACCGGACCCGCCATCACCGCTCGGAACCGGTGGCCTTCGCTGCGAAGCGTCGCGGCTGCCTCCAGCAGCAGGTGTGGCGCCTTGCCCGAGACCCATCGACCGAGCCAGACGATGGTGGGGATCTCGCTGCTCGAGCAGGGACGAACCTCCGGCACGCCTCCGTGGAAGACGCCCACCTGCGACCGGGGTGCCAGTCCTTGCAGCCACGCCGAGACGGCATGGCTCGATCCCAGCAATCCCGACGCTCGTCGAATGGCGAGGCGCTGAGGCACCGGAGGCAGCTTGCCGGCGTGAACGATTCCTGAGTCCTGCCAGATGAAGACCACCTTGGAGCGAACGGACTGCCACATCGTCGCGGAGATCGCCAGAGGCAGACTGAACGAGCCGTGCACATGGATCACATCGAATCGCTCCCTCCGCACGATCGCGCGGAGGCGAGCCAACGCCGGTGCTGCGCCGAGCAGGCTGCGCTGCGACGCACCAAGCGACACGAACGCCGAGCGGTGTGCGCTCGACTCGGCAAAGGGACCCACGCTCCGCACCGCGATTCCCATGGAGTGGTGACCGCGAACCGCAAGCGATTCGACCAGTGCTGCGGCCTGTCGCTGCGCGCCGCCTCCACCAAAGGTCCCGATCAACTGGGCCACCCGCAGTGGACGTTCGAAGTTCGACATGATGGACATCAGGCGACCCGCGGGAGCGGATGCGTCCGTCCCAACTCGATCGGCCCCGGAAGTGCTTCGGTCTCTTCGTCCGGAAGGAGTCGTCCTCGTTCTCGCTCGAACACCTCGGCCGCCTCCTGGTAGTCCTCCGGCCGACCGATGTCGAGCCAGATTCCATCGAACCGGAAGACGTTGGCTCGGATGGACCCGGAGAGGACCACCTCCATGAGCCGGTCGAATCCAAAGGGTTGATTCTCGGGAACGAGATCCCAGACCTCCGGCTCGAGCACATAGACCCCCATGCTCGCCCAGTAGTCGAGGGTGGGCTTCTCGCGGAATCCCGTGATCTCGTCGCCGGGACCGAGGTCGAGGACACCGAGCGAGACCGGAACCTTGCAGCAGTACGAGCCGATCGTCAGGGCGGCACCACTGGACCGATGGTGCGCCACCAGACGGGTGTAGTCCAGATCGGTGAGGAGATCCCCATTCATCACCATGACCGGGCCATCGGGCCGTGGGAGCCTCCGGAACGGGCCGATGGTGCCAAGCGGCTTCTCCTCGGTGATGTAACCCACATCGAGGCCATATCGACCTCCATCACCGATCACCGCCTGCAAGAGATGGCCGAGGTAGGAGATCGAGATGTTGATCTCCCGGAATCCGGCTCGCTTCAGCTGGCGCAGCACGATCTCGATGACCGGGAGTTCGCCGATGGGCATCAACGGCTTCGGCAACACCGTCGTGAACGGGCGCAACCGAGTGCCTCTGCCACCAGCCTGAATCAGCACCGGAATCATCGAGCGTACTCCGCCGGACGGAAGCGGCTCGGGCAGGACTCGATGAATGCGGCCACCTCTTCGAGTCCCTCGCGCAATCCGACCCGAGGCGTCCAGCCGAGGATCCGCTGCGCCTTGCTCCAGTCGCAGAGCAGTCGACCAACTTCGCTTCGCTCGGGACGGATGCGACGATCGTCCGTCACCACCGGAACGCGGCGGCCGGTGACATCCATCGCCATCTCCGCAACCTCGCCAATGGAGACCTCGCGGCCGGTGCCGAGGTTGAACACCTCGCCTGCACAAGCCGCCGCATCGGTCGTCGCCGCGGCAACGAAACCATCAACGGTGTTGGCCACGAAGTTGAAGTCCCGCAACGGTGCGGTGGATCCGAGCCGGATCTCATCGCAACCATGCACGATCTGGCTGACGATGGTGGGGATCACCGCCCGCGCCGACTGCCTCGGCCCGAAGGTGTTGAACGGTCGTACCGTCACCGCCGGAAGCCCGAAGCTCAGATGAAACGACTCGACGATCTTGTCGGCCGCGATCTTGCTTGCCGAGTAGGGGGATTGACCCTGCAACGGATGCGCTTCGTCGATGGGCGCGTAGATGGCGGTCCCGTAGCACTCGCTGGTGGAAGTGTGAACCAGCCGGCCGACGTTGCACCATTGGCAGGCCTGCACGACATTCGTGGTGCCGGCCACGTTGGTCTGCACGTAGGCGCTTGGTGCCTCGTAGGAGTAGGGGATCGCGATCAAGGCGGCGAGGTGGAAGACGGTGTCGCATCCGTCGACCGCCTTCAACATGAAGTGAGGGTCGCAGACATCACCGGACACGACCTCCATCGAGTCCAGCACATCCTTGGGCACGAACTCCAGATTGCTTCGATCCGGACGAGCGTCGTAGTGGATCATGGCCCGAACGTTGGCGCCGTCTCGGACCAGCCGTTCCGCCAGATGCGAGCCGATGAACCCTCCAGCTCCCGTCACCAACACCGTCTTGGACTTCAGGCTCATGGTCCTGGCTCCTGATCATGCGGCCTCACGCAACCTGGTCGACCACATGTCGCCGATGCTGCGGAACGTGCTCATGGTCTTGATCGGGCGGTCTCCCATCACGCTTTCCAGTTCTCGGGGGTTTCCGACCCAATGGTCACCCGGACCTGGAAGGAAACGCACCGACTGTGTCGCAGCCGCGACCGCCAGGAGCTCACCGACCAGTCCGGCCACCGAAGTTCCTTCCCCGGAACAGAGTTCCAGCGGCTCCCTGCGCGACGTCCATGCAGAATCCTCGGACGCCAATTCCACCAGGCATCGGGCCACGTCGCGCACATCCAGATAATCCCGGACCGCGAACGGATCCCGAACCTCGATGACCTCGATGCCGTGGCGAATGCACTCGTTCAGCCGTTCCACCATGGCGCCAACGACCAGATGCCGGGACTGCCCAGGACCGATCGTGTTGAAGAGCCGCACTGGAAGCAGCGCGATTCCCCGGTCCCTCGCCACTTCCAGCCCGACCCGAAGCTGCTCACGCTTTGCCTTCCCGTAGTCGCTGGTGGCAGCGATTTCTGCGGCGGATCCGAGCATGACCACCCGACAGTTCGGTGCCACATCCGCCACCGCCTCAAGCAGGACTATCGTCGACTCGACAAACGATCGGCGTAGCGATTCCCCATCGCACACGCTTGGGCTTCCCGCAAGATGAAACACCACCCGCGGCGGCACTGGATCTCGAAGCAGATTCCGCAGGTCGCTCGAGTTCGCGGGAATCAAGGGGCAGCTCAGGTGGCTGACACCCCGCGCGCCGCCAAGCAGCGTTGCGACCGCTCGCCCAAGGAATCCTGTGTTTCCGGCGATGAAGGTCGTCTCGGGACTCGGCATGAGGATGCTCGATCGCGGCAACTCTTGCTCATCGGGTGTTGGAGCATGCCGCTTGAGCAGCCAACCTTCACTTGACGCCTCGATCCTCTCGCGTTGCCTTGAACTCGAAGAGGTATCCCTCGCCTTCGCGGCGAGGGACTCGACCCCGGCGCTCGAGCGTGGCATGTCGTCATGCGCAGCCTCGACCCGGTCTGCCTGAGAAGGTCGCCCGGAGGGCTTACCAGTGCCGTGGATCGGAGCCGCGGCACCGTCCTCTCCGCTGCCCTTGCCTGCTCGGAAAGGCGACCGCCAACCCAGGCTCCAGACACCATCCGGACCCGGACTCCGACGCCGACCCGAGACCTCCAACCCTCGCCGGGCTGTCATCGATGACACGAGACCGGCGGACTCTCTGCAATTGTCGTCAATCCTGAGAACACCGGTTGATTTGGTCCCGTTGGCATCTAGTTTGGAACAAGGGTCAGTCCTGCCAATGTTGGCGGAGACCCCTGGTTCGTTCAGCCACCCGGCGATCACGGAGAAGACTTCATGAACCGATTCACCACCATGGCCCTTGCGGCCGGCACCCTGGCGGTCGCGACCGCTTCGGTCGCGCAGGCCGAGATGGTCCAGTTCAACTACACCTGGTACGGCTATGCGCCCGGCAACCCGGATGTCACTGAATGGGGCATGTCCCACATCACCGACGTGACGATCTCAGGTAACACTTTTTTTGACGAGAAGTATTTAAAGGGGACGGTGAACTTCCAGCTGGACATCGGCGGCCAACAAATCCCCGTCGAGCTCGGGGCTTATACCTCCGTGTTCTATTTGGATTCGGGCTTCGGGATGACCACGGAAATCGCCGATGTCCCCAATTACGGGCCGATGCAGATCGCGATTGGCGGAGTCGGTGAAGGAGACTTGGGATACTGGTATGGAACGGTCGAGATCACTTGGGGGCCGCCGGGCAACCCCTTCGGAGCACCCGTGACCCAGAACGGGATATGGTCCGCTCAGGTCGTTCCCGCCCCCGGCGTGGTTGCACTGTTCGGCCTCGCGGGCCTGACCGGTCGCCGCCGACGCGACTGAGCACGCGGCACATCGACATCACCACGCAACCCCGCGACCGCCGATCCGGCGCTCGCGGGTTTTTTCTTCGCCTCCTGAAGTCGGTCGCACACTCAGTAACTCTTCGCCCACACCACCCGCTTCGCGCTCCGCTCGCCCGTGAACGGGCAGGTCCCCGGTGATCCCTCGTCGTCGCAGAGACCTTGGCCGTCGAGCGGGATGCAGCGCACCGTCACCGCGAGATCCTGCTTGATCCTCTCCTCGAGCGCCGGATCGCCGTTGAAGTGGGCCATCGCGAAGCCGCCGTGGATCGGGGTCGCGGCACCGTCCTCTTCGCCGCCCTTGCCGGGGCTCTTGAAGAAGTCGTAGAAGTCGTCCTTGCTGTCGATGACGCGGGTGTGCTCGGTGCGGAAGGCCTTCGCGCGGGTGAACAGCCCTTGCTGGATCTCGGCAAGCATTCTCTCGATGCCCTCGACGAACGCGCCGACCGGGATCGACTCCTTCTCCTTGACGCCCTTGTCGCGGCGGCCGACGAAGACGCTGCCGCTCGCCACATCGCGGGGTCCTACTTCGACCCGAACCGGCGCGCCGCGCTTGACCCACTGCCAGGTCTTGTCGCCGCCGCGGATGTCTCGGGTGTCGTACTCGACCTCGACAGCGCGGCCGCCGTAGTGCTTCTTGCGCAGATCCGCGACGAGCCGGTCGCAGAACTCGCGAACCTCGGCGGCGGACTCCGGCTTGTGCAGCACCGGCTGCACCACGACATGCGCGGGCGCGACCATCGGGGGGCAGACCATGCCGTCGTCGTCGGCGTGGGTCATGATGGTGCCGCCGATGAGCCTCGTGCTCACGCCCCAGCTCGTCGTCCAGCAGAACTCGCGGTTGCCCTGATCGTCCTGGAACTGGATCTCCTGCGCCTTCGCGAAGTTCTGGCCAAGGAAGTGGCTGGTGCCGGCCTGCAGAGCCTTGCGGTCCTGCATCATTCCCTCGATGCACCAGGTCTCGACGGCGCCCGGGAATCTCTCGCCCGCGGTCTTCTCGCCGCGAATGACGGGCATCGCGAGCCAGTTCTCTGCGAAGTCGGCGTAGACGTCGAGCATTCTCATCGTCTCCGCCTTCGCCTCCTCGGCGGTCGCGTGGGCGGTGTGGCCCTCCTGCCAGAGGAACTCCGCCGTGCGCAGGAAGAGCCGAGTGCGCATCTCCCAACGCACAACGTTCGCCCATTGATTGATGAGAAGCGGCAGGTCGCGGTGGCTCTGGATCCACTTCGCGAAGGTCGCGCCGATGATCGTCTCGGAGGTCGGCCGCACGACGAGCGGCTCCTCGAGTTCACCGGCGGGAACGAGCTTGCCGCCGGGTCCCGCCTCGAGGCGGTGATGGGTGACCACCGCGCACTCCTTGGCGAAGCCCTCAACGTGCTCGGCCTCCTTCTCGAGGAAGGAGAGCGGGATGAAGAGCGGGAAGTAGGCGTTCTTGTGTCCGGTCGCCTTGAACATGCCGTCGAGGCCGCGCTGGACGTTCTCCCAGATCGAATAGCCCCAGGGCTTGATCACCATGCAGCCACGCACCGGGCTCGTCTCGGCGAGATCGGCCGCGCGAACGACCTGCTGGTACCACTCGGCGTAGTTCTCGCTTCGCGTGGGGGTGATGGCGGTCTTGGCGTCGCTCATGGCGAATCGCGCTCCTTCGAGGTGGACTCTGGATTGAATCTCTGTGGACGGAAGCAGGACGAGCACTCGCCGCTCGTGGGTCGGTTCTCCACGCACGCGCGGCGAACCCGCGAAGGTACCATCCATGCATGGCCAGCGCCGCCGCCAGCATGACCGCGCCCGATGCTTCACCTGGGCCGATCCGCGGCCTCGCCGCCTTCAAGGTCATCGCCTCGGACATCAAGCTCGCCCACAGCGTGTTCGCGCTGCCGTTTGCGCTGCTGGGAGCGTTCATGGCCGCGACCTGTTCGGCCGGCCCGCTGACCAGCGAGCCTCCCCAGCGATGGTTGTTCGGCTGGCAGGTGGCACTGGTCCTTGCGGCGATGGTCTCCGCGCGAACCGCCGCGATGCTGGCGAACCGACTTGTCGACCGCACCATCGACGCGAAGAACCCCCGCACCGCCGGACGCGCGCTGCCATCCGGCCGCCTCTCCGTCGGCACCGCGCGATTGGCGCTGCTGTTCGCGTCGCTGGCGTTCGTCGCCTGCTCCGCCGGCTTCTGGCTGCTCGACGGCAACACCTGGCCCATTCGACTTGCGGTGCCGGTGCTGCTCTGGGTGGCTGCCTACGGCTACCTCAAGCGTTGGACCTGGTTCTGCCACTTCTGGCTTGGAATCAGCCTCGGCATCAGCCCCGTCGCCGCGGCGATTGCGGTGAATCCGGAATCGCTCTCGCACCTTGCACCATGGATGCTCGGCGCCGCGGTGGTCTGCTGGGTCGCCGGATTCGATGTGATCTACGCCCTGCAGGATGTCGAGATCGACACCCGGGACGGACTCAAGAGCCTTCCCGCGAACTGGGGCCGCGGACCTGCCCTGCACGCGAGTCGCGTCCTCCATGTCGCGAGCATCGGGCTTCTCGTCGGCGTCTACCTCTTCGATCCGAGCCGCGCCATGGGGCGAGTCTTCGTCGGCGCCGTGGCGTTGGCCGCGGCGGTGCTGCTCCTCGACCACGCCACCATTCGCCGCGATCCCGGACCCAAGCGGATCGGGATGATGATGATGATGAACGGGATCGTGAGCCTCGTGGTCGGCGGGGCCGGGATCGCCGATCTGCTCGCGGGCTGAGCGACCGGCGAAACTTCATCGAATCCGATTGGTCGAATCTGTCATTCGGCTCGACGACTCGCGACAATCCTTCGCCGCGAGCCACGCCATGACCGGTCTTCAACATGTCCGGCTTTGAAGTCGATCCACACCTTCCACTGGAGGAGAGCCTCCGTGCCGCGATGCGGCAGGAACTCGATCGAGCGGTCCGCCGGCTTCGAGTGCTGCCGAGTCTCGTCGAACCGGGACCACGCGCCCTCGCGGTGCGAAGGGCGCGGAAGGTCACCAAGCGGGTTCGCGCGGTGTTGCCGCTTCTCGCTCGACGCTCCGCTCGCCGCGGCGGCGATCCTTCCCGCGCCGAGTCGGGTTTCCTCCGACTCGTCGAGGAGGATCTTCGAAGCGCCAATCGCCTGCTCTCAACGACCCGCGATCGCGATGTCCGTTCGGCGACGCTCCTGGAACTCGCCGATCGAGTTCGCCTCGAGATCGTCGAGGAAGAGCGTGCCGCGCTCGAGCAGATCATCGAACTCGCCCGTGCCGATCCTTCCGAGTTCGAGTCGGAGCGTCGGACCGCCGACGAGGCCGCCAGACTGCTTCTGCACGCCCGCGATCTGCTCGTCAGCGCCGAACTTCCCGCGATCGGGTGGAACAGTCTTCGACGCCGTCTGCGGCGAGGCTGGAACCGAATCGGCCAACGAGTGCGCTCGGATCTTCGCTCGGGATGCGACGAACGGCTGCACGCGGGTCGCAAGCGGTGCGGGCGGCTGGAGGCGAGACTGCGGCTCGTGGAACCGTGCGATCCTCGCCGCATGAGTCGCCGAAGGTCGTTGATCGCGCAGGTCCACCGCCTGATCGGACGCGATCGCGATCTTGCGCTGCTCGCCGGCTGGCTCGAGAACCGGGAGAACACCGGGGGAGTCCACGCCCCCAAGTCGCTGAAAGACGCCATCATGGCCGAACGAGGTCGGATTCGTCGCCGACTGCGAAGGCGGATCCGGCGAATGCCGGCCCTGCGTCGCCGCCACTGGTCCCGCGTGGGACGACCGAACCCGAATCCGGAATCGCACCAGCCATGAAGATCCTGCTCCGCATCGCCATCGCGGTATTCGTCCTCGTCATCGCCGCGGTGCTCGTCGCCCTGCTGTTGCTCGACTCCACCGCCCGTCGTCTTGTCGAGAGCGAGGGGAGCAAGGCGGTGGGGGTCGCGGTGACGCTCGACTCGATCTCCATCAAGCCGCTCGCCGGGAAAGCCACCATCAACGGACTCGCGGTCGCCAATCCGGCCGGGTACCGCGCCAAGGAGATTCTCCTGCTTGGCCACGGCGACCTCGAGGTCAAGCTCGGTTCGCTCCTCTCCGAGCAGCCTGAGATCTCCAAGATCGATCTCGATGGCGTCTCGGTGAACATCGAGCAGAAGGTCGGCGGATCGAATCTGAAGGACCTCCTCGCCGGCATGGAGTCCGCATCGAAGCCGAGCGACTCGACCGGTGCGAGCGAGTCTGGGCAGCAACGCTTCAAGGTCGAGGTGCTGTCGATCCGCGACATCAAGGTCGTCGCCCAGATCCTGCCGGTGGGTGGCGGGTCGACCGACCTCTCCTTCACCATCGATGAGATCGAGGTCGAGAACCTCGATGAGCAGAACGCCTCGGGTCTGCTGCTCGACGATGTGATCGGCAAGGTGATCGGGGCGATCCTCGCCGCGGTGGTCGAGCAGCTTGCCATCAAGGCGCCGGGGGAACTGATCGCCGGACTCGGCAGCGCGATCGACTCGCTCGATCTCCCCGGCGCCACCGTCAAGATCGGCGACACCGTGGTCGGCGTGGGGGAGGGAGTCGGCGGGGTGATCGAGGGTGCCGGTCAGGCGGTCGAGGAGGGACTCGAGGGAATCGGCAAGGGAGTCGGCGGACTCTTCGGGGGCAACAAGCAGGACTGACCTGTTCCGGTCCCGCCGGACTCAGCCCTTGGCGGTCTCTTCGACCCTCGGGAAGAGGGCGATCTTGCGCACGCCACCGAAGCGCCGCGCGGCGTCGAGTCGCACCTGTTCCCGCAGCGGTCCGCAGGCGGTCGCCGCAGGCTGACCCATCGCTTCGCGCAGGCGGTCCATCGAGCCTGGCAGCACCGGCCAGAGGAGTGCGCTCGCGGCGAAGAGAACCTCGAGCGACTGGTGGAGGATTCTCGCGAGCTCGTCGCGCCGCGCAGGGTCCTTCGCGATCTTGAACGGCTCGGTGCGGTGAATGAACCCGTCGAGGGTTCGCAGCAGTCCGAGTCCTGCCATCGCCATGCGGTCGATGGCGAACTCCGACGACGCCGATTCGGCCTCCCGCCAGGCCCGGTCGAACTCGGCCGACCAGTCCTGCCCGTCGACGATTCGGTACGGATCGTCCGGGCAGGGCACTTCGCCTTCGAAGTAGCGCTCCGCCATCGCGGTGACGCGGCTCGCGCAGTTGCCGATGGTGTTGACAAGGTCGGTCAGGTAGGCGTCCGCGAAATGGTCCTCGCGGAAGTCCGCATCGGCGGCGCCGAGCGGGCCGCGGGTCGACATGAACCACCGCCAGGCATCGAGCCCGTAGCGTTCCTGGTAGCCGGCGATCGCCTCGAGATCGATGAAGTTGCCGAGGCTCTTGCTCATCTTCTGGCCGTTGGCGATCCAGAAGGCGTGGGCATAGACGCATCCGGGCAGCGGAAGATCGAGGGCCATCAGCAGCGCCGGCCAGATCACCGCGTGGAACCAGAGGATCTCCTTGCCGATCACGTGGAAGTCGGCGGGCCAGTACTTCGCCCGCCCGCTCGCCTGCGGATCCTCCTCGCCGAGGCCGAGCGCCGTCGCGTAGTTGAAGAGCGCATCGATCCACACGTAGACCACATGCCCCTCGGCGCCGGGCATGGGGATCCCCCAGGAGAAGTTGGTGCGGGTGATGGGCACATCCTGCAAGCCCTCGCGCAGGCGGCCGAGCACCTCGTTGCGGCGGCCCACCGGTCGGACGAACTCCGGGTGCTCCTCGAAGTGCCGCTCGAGCCGCTGCTGGAACGCGCTCAGCCTGAAGTAGTAGTTCGACTCCTTCGCCCGCACCAGGGGCCGGCCGCTGATGGGGCTCTTGTAGTCGAGCTCCTTCGCCTTGGTCTCGGTGTGGTACTCCTCCTGCCCCTCGTCGTACCACCCTTCGAACTCGCCGAGATAGACCGCACCGGTCGACTCGAGCCGCCGAAGGAACTGCTGCACCTGCCGCTCGTGCCGCGGTTCGGTGGTGCGGATGAAGTCGTCGTTGGAAAGCCCGAAGAGGCCGAGCACGCGGCGGAACTCCGCGGCGTTCTCGTCGGCGAGGGCCTGGGGAGAGAGCCCGCGTTCCCGCGCCGACTTCTCCACCTTGACACCGTGCTCGTCGGTGCCGGTCAGGAAGAAGACGTCGCGGCCGGCGAGCCGCATGAACCTCGCCCACACGTCGCAGAGCGTGGTGGTGTAGGCGTGGCCGATGTGCGGACGATCGTTGACGTAGTAGATCGGCGTGGTGATGGTGGCGGTGGTCCGCTCGCTCGGCGACATCGCGCGAGTATAAACCTCGCTGCACTCCCGATCCGCCACCCACTCGATGCGTCAGCACCACTCCGATCCGACCACCGACCAACCCACTGCACAACTGTCGGCGGTGGTCGGCACCCTCGTCGCCATCGGGCTCGCGGTCCTGGTGGGGATCTTCGGTCCGCAACTCTCCGATCGCGGACTGGCGACTCCGGGTGTGCCGCTCGGCGCCGTGGTCGAGGCGCTGGGTGATCTTCATCGCACCGGCGGACCGGGCGGCACCGACCCGATCGCCTTGAAGGAGCGGCTGCAACGACTCGTCGATCCGCCCATCGAAGTGCCGGCGATCGCCGGCGGCGAGAACGGTCCGTGGACGCTCGAGTCCTTTCAGGACGGAGCGTTGCCGCGGCTCTCCGATGCCGGCGAGATGGTGGTCGCCCGGTTCCGCCACGAGGAACCGCACGGGTATCGCTTCCTCGGGCTCGCCGCGATCACCGACTCCGGCACTCTGACCAGGTTCGACCAGTTCGGCCGGTCGCGGCCGTTGCAGGACGGCGAGATCCTTCGCTTCTCCCCCGAGGAGACCGCCAGCGGGGTGTCGGTCCTGGTGCTTGTGAACGGGCCGGTGGTGTGGGTCGTGCACGCGGACGATCCCGACGATCTCGAGATGGTGCTTGAGCAACTGCGACCCGACGAGTCGCTCGAGCCGCCCTCGGCACCCGACTTCGAGAGCTGAACCGGCGGTTTTCGGACGCTCTCCACACCGCGAACCAAGGGGGGTTCCGGGCACTCCGAGGCGGAGACCGGTGCTTGACGGCCCGATCTTCCGATGGAGTTCTCGATTCCGCCGCGAGCAGGTCGTAGGCTCGTGGGGATGCCGTCGCCCTCCGATCGGGCGTGAACGGTTGCCGATCGCGTTCTCCTTTCTCAGGAAGCCGCATGCACCTTCGACTGTCGAGCTTCGCCTTGGGCCTCTTGCTCTCCGCCCCCGCGTTCTCGCAGAACGCCCTCGACCACAACCTGCAGCGCGGACCGGGCGCGAGTCGGGTCAATCCGGCGGCGCCACGCGTCGACTACCGCGCCCGCAACGAGGACGTCACCGGAACCCTCGCCGGCGGCCGCTCGTTCCGGGGCGATGTCGGATACCGAGCGAGCGGCGACTTCTGGGCTCCCACCGGCGCCGACGCCATCCAGCGACCCTTGAGCTACAGCGCCTACAGCGATCCGGCGCTCTTCAACTCGCCGCTTCGCAACGACCAGTATCGGGTGGCCGACGGGCTCGGCGTGTACCAGTACCGGCGCCAGTACTCCTCGCTGCCGCTCTACACCAGCGTCGATCAGGCCGACGCCCTGGTCGATCGGCAGATCCGCCTCGACCGTTCCACCGCCGCGCTCATGAGCGGCAACCTCTATAGCACCGCGGTCGGCAGCACCCAGGTCGGGTTGATCCGCGACGCAGAGCAGGGCACCTCGGTCGTCTCCGCCTCTCCCATCTCCGGCCTGCGGATGCAGCCGCTCACCGATCCCTATCTCGCGCTCAACCTCTCGCCCTTCGAGCGAGCCCAGATGGTCGAGGATGTTCGTTCGGGTGCGGTGGCCCAGGCTCAGATCGGCATGCCGTTCCGCAATCCGCTCTCCGCCGAAGAGGCCAACCCGCTGCAGCCGCCGCAGAACCTGCAGCAGTCCGCGTTCGATCCCAATCGCGCCGACACCCGATTCGCCACTGCTGGCAACGTCGGCCGGGTCGAGGGTTCGGCACCGGGCACCGATCCGGCCTACGAGCGGATCGTCGAGCGGATCCTCACCCAGTACGCCGAACGCACCGACGTCTCCTTGACCGCCGACGGCAAGATTCTCGACTCGGTCCGCGCCCGTCTCGACCTGCTGCGGATGGATCTTCGCGGCGAGTTCTCCGCAGGACTCGACGAGTCCGAGACCGACGTCGACATCCTCCTGCCCGGCGACGCCATGCAGGGCGGCACCGAAGAGGATCCCGGCATCGGTCAGCGACTGCCGGGAGGGGTGGCGCCGCTGCCGGGACTCGGAGAGTTGCAGCAGGATCCCCTTGGCGATCCCGAGGACGACTCCGATCCGCTCAAGATCGTCCCGCCGGAACGGACCCTCACCATCGAGGAGATGGCGGAGGTGCTCCGCCATGGTCGACTCGTGCAGACCCTGACCGAAGGCGAGCGCACCCGCGTGCGCGAACTCATCGAGGAGGGACAGGCCTTCGTCGGCAAGGGCGACTTCTTCCGCGCCGAGCGTCGCTTCGACAACGCTCTGCGCATGCAGCCCGATCAGCCGATGGCGATGGCCGGACTCGCCAGCGCCCAGATCGGCGCCGGCCTCTACCTCTCCGCGAGCCTCTCGCTTCGCAAGCTCTTCACCGACTACCCCGAGATGATCGACACCCGCTACGCGGAGGAGTTGCTCCCCTCTCGCAATCGCCTCAACGCGGTGGCGCGGACCTGCCGCGAGCGGATCGAACTCGGCCGCGACATCGCCGGCTACGGATTGACCCTCGCCTACATCGGTCACCAGCTCGGCGACGAGGCCATGGTGACCGACGGGCTCATGGCGCTCTCGGATGATCCCGACGCCGCATCGCTGCGACGGATCCTGCGGGCGGTGTGGCTTTCCCCGGAGACCTCAGGCCAGTGAAGCCGGTCCCTTGAGGCCGAGCGTGCGGTGGATCTCCCGGGTCGCGCGAGAGCGGTTGAGGGTGTAGAAGTGGATGCCGCGCACCCCATGATCGATGAGGTCGCGGCACTGTTCGGCAGCCCAGTGCGTGCCCACCCGCTCCACCGACTCGGGATCGTCGCGGCAGCGATCGAGCGACTTCAGCAGCGCCGAGGGAAAACGGGTGCCGGCGGCGAGATCGGCCATGCGCTCGAGTCCGGCGATGCTCGTGATCGGCATGATGCCTGCGATGATGGGCACGGTGATTCCGCGGAGCCGACATCGCTCGCACCAGTCGAGGAATGACCGGTTGTCGAAGAAGAGCTGCGAGCAGATGTAGTCGGCCCCCTCGTCGACCTTCGCCTTGAGATGGTCGAGTTGGGTGAGGGTGTTGGGGGTCTCGGGGTGCCCCTCGGGAAAGCCTGCCACCCCGATGCCGAACCCCTCACCCGTCGAACTGGTGAAGGAACGGATCTCCCGCACCAGATCGGCTGCATGCGGGAAGTCGCCCTCGGTCGAGGCACCTTCCCGGGGACGATCACCCCGAAGCGCCAGGATGTTCGAGACTCCGATCTCCGCGTAGCGCTCGAGGATCGAGCGGATCTCGGAGCGGGTGTGCCCGATGCAGGTCAGATGGGGAATGGGGTCGAGCGAGGTCTCCCGGTGGAGCCGCGCCACCAGATCGTGGGTGAACTGCCGCGTCGAACCGCCCGCGCCGTAGGTGACCGAGACGAACGACGGCTGCAGCGGCTCGAAGTCCCGGATGCTCGAGAAGAGGTTCTCCCAGCCCGCGTCGCTTCGCGGCGGAAAGAACTCGTAGCTCAGGGTCACCGGATCCCGAGCGAAGATCTCCTGGATGTGCATGCGGGTCTCCGACGCGGCTGTTCGACTCGGCGATCTTCGGCGATCGGCCCCGTGCTTGTCGACTCGACGATCGCGTTCGGCCCGCCGCCGCAGGTCGTCCGGCGCCGAGGGGACGATAGACTCGCCGCATGCCGCCGCGACCGGCGATCCCGAGACCGACCGCCGCGCGTGTGAGCCTCTATCTCCGCGAGCTCGAGGTTCGCCTTGATCGCGGCCAGATCACCGTCCGCTCGCGCGAACTCGGCGACTCGCTCGGATTCACCGACGCCCAGATCCGCAAGGACCTTCGCCTGCTCGGCCTCTCCGGCCATCCCGGCGTCGGCTACGGAATCCGCGACCTGCTCGGGCGGCTGCGACGCCTCTGCGGCACCGATCACGAGTGCCCGGTGGCGATCGTCGGAGCCGGCAACATCGGCCGCGCCCTGCTCAGCTACGGTCGCTTCGAGACGGAGGGATTCCGCATCGCCGCGGTCTTCGACGCCGACGAGGCCAAGGTCGGTGAACGGCTCGGCCGGTCGACGGTGCGATCGATGAGTGAACTTCGCGACCGGGTGCAGCGACTGGGAATCCGAATCGGTATCGTGGCGACGCCGCCCGAGTCGGCACAGGAAGCCGCCGAGCGACTGGTCGAAGCCGGTGTCGACGGCATCCTCAACTTCGCGCCGCGACGACTCGAACTTCCGACCGGCATCTCCGTGACCGAGGTCGATCTGTCCATGTCCCTCGTCAACCTCTCCCTGCAGATCGCATTGTCGCGGATGAACCGAGTCGAACAGGCCGCGCCACGGACCAAGCGAAGCCCCAGGACCAGACCGGCATGAGGACCACTCCGCTTCGAGGGTGGATCGCCTGCTCGGCGCTCGTCGCCGCCGTGATCGCCGGCTGCAAGGGCACCGCACTCGCACCGACGCCTGCCGATCGCCTCCGCGAGCAGGTGCAGACCCTCGAGACGCAGGTCGCGATGCTCGAGGGCCGCAACCGCGAGCTCGAGGCCGCGATCGCAGATCACGGCAGCGACTCCGCGACGAGTTCCGCCGACCTCGATGCCGAGGCGGAACTTGCCCGGCCACGACTTGCCCGCATCCAGATCGGTCCGGCCACCCGCATCGAACTCGTCCCGGCGGCGGCGACTCGCGAGGCGACGTCGGGAACGCTCTTCCTTTCCATGGATCCCTCCGACGGCCGCGGCCGCTTCATGCAGGTCGTTGGCCGCGCGTCGGTGCAGGTCTCGATTCCGGTCGAGGGCTCGTCACCCATCGTCGTCGGCGAGCGGTCGTTCTCGCCGGGCGAGATCCGCGACTGTTGGCGCAGCGGATTCATGGGAACCCACTACACCCTCGAGGTGCCGGTGCAGATTCCCAGCGCGGTGTTGGAGGAAGACTCCGCGCTCGAGGCGTCGGTGCTGCTGGTCTTCCGCGACGCGCTCGGTGGCGGGGTCTACTCGCGCCTCGTGGCGGTGCCCATCGATCGGGGTGCGCCGACCGAGGCACCTGCGGCGACTGGGAATGGTGGTCGATGAGCGCTTCCAAGGCGCGTTTGCGCCGATCATGGTCGATGGCTCTGCTCGCGGCGTCCGTCGTCGCGGTGGTTTCGTCCGCCGGCTGCCACAAGGTGCTCTTTCCGCAGAAGGAGCCTCGCAGCCAGTTCGAGAACTACGACAACATGCGGCAGAAGTACGTGCCCATGGAGACGCCCGACGTCTACGGCAAGCCGCAACCGGCGCTGCGGCAGCGACTGCAGACAAGCTGACGATCAGCGGCGCGGAAGTCCCGGCATGAGCAGGCGCATGGTGTAGGGCTCCTCGCCGAGGATCGCCCGCAGATGCACCGCCAGCAGCCGCGCCGCACGTTCCATCGGCTTGGGGTCGTCGGGCATCGTCGCCGAACGCGCCGCGATGGCTCCGAGCACCTCGTGGGTGTCGCGACGCACCTTCCAGCATCCTGGAGTCCCCATCGCCTCGCGAAAGCATCCTTCACCGGAATCGAACTCGAGGGTGCCGTCACCCTCGGGTGCCTCGAGCCGCGGTGCGAACCCGGCACTCTCGAGCAAGGCCCATTGGAACCGCGCCGCCACCTCGAGTGGGGCGACTCCCGCCTGCAGCGATCGCAGCGCGAGCACCGATGCGTCGAAGGCGTCGGCATGGGGATCGTGCGGAGGCATCAATCGCTGCAAGAGATCCGCAAGATAGAACGCGGCGCGATTGGCTTGAAGATCCGATCGAAGCCGCGGAAATCCCTCCAGCAATGTCCAGTCGGTCAGGGTGAGCAGGCCCTGATCCAACTTGCCCAGCGCGAGGTACTCGCCCCGCGTCAACAGGTCGAACCCGCCGCCGAAGCGACCTCGCTCGCGCTTCGCGCCCTTGGCGAGTCCCCGCACAAGTCCGAGCGAACGGCCGAACAGGCTCACGGTCTGGCTGGTCTCCGACCAGTCCCAGTGCCGAATGCAGATCGCCTCGTCGGCCAGTCGCGCCATCGTCGGCGGACGATAGCCGCCGCGACAGCGTTGGAGTTCAGGCGATTCGGCGCGGGGGCGTGTCGCCGGCGAGGCAGTAGACCCGATCGCGTCCGGCGGCCTTGGCGCGGTAGAGCGCCTCGTCGGCCGCGGCCACGAGCGCCTCCGATCCATGACGGTCGGGAACCGCTCGCTCCGCCGAGACGAGGTCGGCGATGCCGAAGGATGCGGTGACCCGAAGCGCTTCCCGGCAGGCCCAGCGCTCTTCGCCGAGTCGTCGCCGAATCCGCTCCGCCACCTCCAGCGCCGACTGCGCGTCGATTCCCGGCAGGATCAACCCGAACTCCTCGCCGCCGTAGCGGCAGGGGATGTCGCTTGCCCGTCCGGTGGCGAGGATGCTCGCGAATCGGCTGATCACCGCATCGCCGACCGGATGGCCGAAGCGATCGTTGATGCGCTTGAAGTGGTCGATGTCCGCAAGCACCAAGGTCAGCGGCCGACCGTAGCGACGGCTCTCCGAGACCTCTTCGGCGAGCCGCCGATCGAAGTGGGCGCGGTTCCACAATCCGGTGAGTCCGTCGAGGCTCGCCTTCTGGGCAAGCATCCGCATCATCCGCCGCAACCGCACCGCCGAACGCACCCGGGCGCAGAGTTCCGCCGCGTCGAAGGGCTTCTTGATGAAGTCGACCGCTCCGAGATCGAGTGCCCGCACCCGATCGGCGGTCGACTCGCTCGCGGACAGGAAGATCACCGCCGACTCCGAGGTCGTCGACGACTCCTTGATCGAGGCCAGCACCTCGAAGCCGTTGGTCGAGTCGTTGCCGCTCTCGAGTTCGATGTCGAGCAGGATCACGTCGGGGCCGATCCGCTCGGCCATCGCGACGCCTTCGCGGGCGGTCGAGGCGATGTGGAGATCGACGCCCTCGAGACGGAGGTGGTGCTTCAGCAGACCATGCACCAGCGTGCAGTCGTCGATCGCGAGGACCTTCGGCACCCGTTCGAGATCGTGTTCGGATCGGTCCAGCATCGCGCGGTGCCCCCGTTCATGCCGCCACGGACCGCCAACATCGCTCGACCTCCGCGAGCGCCGACTCGATCCGCTCGCGGTCCTGCCCCACGACCCTCAGGAGATCCTCGAGAGATCCCGCCGCCACCCCGACCTCGGGAAACCCGTAGCCGCCGGCTGCCCCGCGGAGCTGGTGCGCGCCGAAGCGAAGCGCCGTCAGATCGCCTTCCTGCCAGGCGTGACGCATGGCGTCGATCCGAACCGGCAACTGACCAAGGAAGATCTCCGCGAGCTCGGCCATCTCCGGATCGTCCGGGAACCGAGCGGCGGCAGGCCCGCGTGAGGAGATCTCGGGTTGGGGCTGGCTCATGTCCGGGCCATCGGCCCGATCCGAGTTCGACTTCGCGCCGACTGCGCGATCGATCCGAGAACCTCTCGCCGTCCGCGCCGCATTGACCGCCGATCGCCGGATCCATACGCTCGCCGCGTCCTGAGCCCCGGCCGGGCGAGAGCCCTGCCCGAGGAGATCCGCATGGTGCCGAAGGTCCCCGCCCGGGAAACCCAACCCGGGTTCCTCTACATCCCGCCGTACCGCGTGCAGGGATTCAGCATCGCCGGCGAAGGCACGGTGGTGCAGGTGCCGGAACTCGACGTCTGCTTCGACATGGGCATGTGCCCGCGAATGGTGCTGCCGTCGCCGATGGTCGCACTGAGTCACGGGCACATGGATCACGTGGCGGCGATCCCGTACTGGCTGAGTCAGCGCCACTTTCAGAAGCTCGGCCCCGGTCGAATCGCCTGCCACAAGAAGCTCGAGGGTCCGCTGCGACGAATGCTCGCGAGCTGGGTCGACCTCGAGCGGCAACAGACGCCCTTCGAGATCATCGGACTCGAGGACGGCGAGGAGGTCGCGGTTCGACCCAACCTCCACCTGCGTGCGATCGAGGTGAGCCACACCAGCCCGAGCATGGGATGGGCGGTGATCGAGCGTCGCAGCAAGCTGAAGGAGGAGTACCTCGACCTTCCCCAGGACCGCCTGGTCGAACTCAAGTCCCGCGGGGTTCCCATCACCCGATCTC
>JAPOKA010000003.1:0-34569 GCA_029977865.1 bacterium | reverse complement strand
CTGGAGATCCCCATGGTCGCCTACACCGGCGACACCGAGATGGGTCCGTTCCTGTTCCGACCCGAGTTCACCAACGCGAAGGTGGTGATCAGCGAGTGCACCTTCTTCGATGCGGACCATCGCGGCCGAGCCAAGATCGGCCGCCATCTCCATGTCGAGGATCTGGCGCAACTGGTTCGGACCTGGACCGCCGAGGCGGTGGTGGTGGTGCATCTCTCCCGACGAAGTCCGCTCGGACTCATCCGTGAGCGGCTCGACGCCATCGATGGCGGTGCCCATCGCGAGCGGCTCCTGGTGCTGATGGATCACCGCGCCAATCGCCGCCGACACGAGCAGCAGTTGACTGAGGCGAATCCCCAACCGGCGGATACGCCGTCCGAGGCCGTCGTCGAGGAAGCGGCGGGATGATCGTTGACGCCACCGGGAACGCTTCGTAGATTCGCGACCCCGGTTCGGATCGACGCCCTTCGGTTTCCGCGAGATCCCGTCCCGAATCGTTCCCACTCTCGCCCAAGGAGGGGCGAACCCAGCGGACACCGTGTGGGTGGTCCTCTCTTCCCCGTGGAGACGCGGATGCCGCGGCTCGAGTCCTCATTCAAGTCGAACCTCCTCGACTACCTGCGCCGGAACCACGCCGACATGTGCCGGCACTGGTTCGACGAGATCGAGCCGCTCGACATCGAGGGCGGGGTGGTCCGCATGCTCGTTCGCGAGCCGGTGCAGCTGCGGTACCTGCAGCGGTGCTGCCTGCGGCAGTTCACCGAGGCCGCCCAGCAGGTCTCGGGAAGGCTGCTGGCGTTCCGGTTCGTCGGCACCGAGGAGGAGTTCGTCGCGGCACCGCAGCCGGTGCAGTCCAACGGAAACGACCCGCTCCCACGCTTCGACGAGCAGATGCTGCTCTCGCCCGACTACACCTTCGACACCTTCGTGGTCGGGCCGGGCAACCGTCTCGCCCACGCCGCCGCGGTGGCGGTCGCGGACAAGCCCGGGCGGGCCTACAACCCCTACTTCATCCATGGCGGGGTCGGCCTCGGCAAGACCCACCTGCTGCAGGCGATCACCCAGACCATCCTGCGCAACGCTCCCACCACCCGCATCTGCTACCTCTCCTGCGGGAGCTTCACCGACGCCTTCCACGAGTCGGTCAAGGCGGGGCGAATGAGCGACTTCCGCCACCGATTCCGCAACGTCGACATCCTCGTCATCGACGACATCCACTTCCTCTCCAAGCGCGAGCAGAGCCAGGAGGAGTTCTTCCACACCTTCAACGCCCTCTATCAGGCGGGCCGACAGGTGGTGCTCTCCTCCGATGCTGCGCCGAGCGACATTCCCGATCTCGAGGAGCGACTCACCAGCCGCTTCAACTGCGGACTCGTCGCCCGGGTCGACCGGCCCTGCTTCGAGACCCGGGTGTCGATCCTCAAGACCAAGGCGAAGGTGCTCGGCCTCGAGGTTCCCGAGGACGTGCCGGCGTACATCGCCGCCCGCATCGACTCCAACATCCGCGAACTCGAGGGCGCCCTGACCCGGGTCCGCGGGCTGGCCGCGGCCATGGATGCCCCGATCTCCCTCGAGCTGGCCAAGGCCGCCATCGCCGCCGATGCCGGGGATAACCGGCCGGCCGGACAGCCCAACATCCAGAACATTGTCGAGGCGGTGACCCGGTTCTACGACGTCAAGCTGACCGACCTGCTCTCCAAGCGTCGCCACAAGTCGATCGCCCTGCCGCGGCAGATCTGCATGTGGCTCGCCCGCAAGCACACCCGCTTCAGCCTCGAGGAGATCGGCGGGTACTTCGGCGGCCGCGACCACACCACGGTGATGCACGCGATCCGCACCATCGATGCCAGGTGCCGGGTCGACCAGCGACTCTCCGGCGATGTCGAGCGGCTCGAATCGGATCTCTCCCGCGAACCGGCCCCACAAGCCAGCTAGCCCTGCGGTCCAATCCCGTTGGCAAACCACCCCAAGCACTTGGGCCCCCGACCCCGACGGGCACTATCGGGTTCATGTGGATAAGCGGTCGATTCCCGTGGGATTCCTGCGTCCGATCCCGGTCTGCGGACCCTCGCTGGACCTCCCGGTGCCGCATTGGCCCCACCCTCGACCGCAGGCATCAGGATCAGTGTTCAGCAATGACAGCCAACAGACATCTTTCCAACCCACTCCCGTAGGCGCAAAGCCCTTGTTCATTGGGTCTTGCGATCCTTCGTATGCGGTTACCCACAACCCGTCAGGGCTTCTTCTAAGAAGGATCTAGAAAGAGAACTCTCCTTCTCAGCAGCAATCGCCGGGTGGCCAACACGGTGATCGAGACGTTGTGGGTAACTTCTGCATCCTGTGTGCGATGCCTTCGAGCGGGGTCTGTGGAGTCAATGTTGACAACTGCAACACCAGACCGTGGTTCGGCCTGCGATCAGGGTTGATTGGAGGGTCGCTCCGCAGCGGAGGCAAGGCATGCCAGCCCGCCCATAGGCCTGGTGGGCTCGCTGGGCCGACCCGGCCATGCCACGGGCATCCCGGTAGTCGCGGAGGGTCGAACCGCCAGCCTCGACGGCCTGTCGGAGGACCGCCCGAATCGATCGTGCGAGGGTTTGCCACTCGCCGGTGCCGACGGTGCGGCAAGCCCGCTGCGGATCGAGGCGAGCCACAAAGAGGGCCTCGTCGACGTAGATGTTCCCGAGGCCGGCGACCACTCCCTGGTCGAGCAGGGCCGCCTTGAGGGATCGCCGCGAGCGGGCGAGATCGCTGCCAAGTCGCGTGGCCATGGCCCGCGGGGAGGCGGTGATCCCGTCGATCCCGAGCCGGCCGCGGTCGTGGCGGTAGGTCTCGGGACCTGCGAAGACCACGAGATCGCCGAATCTGCGGGGGTCGACGTGCCGCAACGCCAGCCGGCCGGAGGCTCCCTCGAGGGTCCAGCGGACATGCTCATGCGGAAGCCGGGCCAAGGCTCGACCGGGCACGATCGGGTCGAGGCGGAGGCCGCCGGTCATTCCCAGGCGAACCCGCAACACCCGACCGTCCGGGCCGGCTTCGAGAATCGCCAGTTCCTTGCCGTGTCGTTCGAGACCACCGATCGACGCCCCCAGGAGCGGCCGACGCTGCTCGCGGTCGCGACCTCGATCGAAGCCGATCGCTCTGAGCACATCTCTACGGAAGACCCGCACCGCGACCACCCGCGCCGACAACAGATCGCGCTCGAGCGATCGTCGCAGGCATTCGACTTCGGGTGACTCGGGCATGCGCGGTCGAAGGCTCGGTTCGGGGGTGATGGCGCGGGCGCTTCTATACTCGCCGCAGTCCAGCACGGTGCGTCGAGGGGTCGCGATTGGGCGACTCCCGATCGCCGCAACGCGAGGTGCCCATGCCCGAGCCCGGGAATTCCCAGCCAGCCTTCTCCGGGTCGGAGGCGATCACCGAAGTCCGACTCACCGCGGCGCGGATCCGCGACGAGGTCCACAAGGTGATCGTCGGTCAGGACGACGTGCTCGAACAGGTGCTGCTGGCGATGTTCTGCGGCGGGCATGCGGTGGTCGAGGGTGTCCCCGGACTCGCCAAGACCCTGCTCATCTCGACCATCGCCCGCAGCCTGAGCCTGGGCTTCTCGCGCATCCAGTTCACACCCGACCTCATGCCCTCGGACATGACCGGCACCGAGGTGATCGAAGAGGACAAGTCGACGGGCGCCCGCGAGCTGCGCTTCGTTCGCGGCCCGATCTTCTCCAACGTCATCCTCGCCGACGAGATCAATCGCACGCCTCCCAAGACCCAGGCGGCGCTGCTCGAGGCGATGCAGGAGCGACAGGTCACCGTCGGCGGAGTGCAGCACCGCCTGCCGAGTCCCTTCTTCGTCCTCGCGACCCAGAACCCCATCGAGCAGGAGGGGACCTACCCGCTGCCGGAAGCGCAGCTCGACCGCTTCATGCTCGACATCCGCATCGGGTATCCGAGCGAGGAGGAGGAGCTCGAGATCGTCCGCCGCACCACCGAGGGCACCGCGCCGGTGCCGCAACGGATCCTCGGCGGCGAGGACTGCCTGCGACTGCAGGAGGCGGTGCGACAGGTCCCGGTCGCCGACCACGTCGCCCGCTACGCGCTGCGGGTGGTCCGCGCGACCCGCATCGACGACGACGACCCCAAGCCCGCCAAGGTGAGGGAGTACCTGCGTTGGGGCGCCGGTCCGCGGGCGAGCCAGTTTCTCGTGCTTGCCGCCAAGGCCAAGGCGGCGATCTCCGGCGACCTCCAGGTGACGCCCGAACACATCCGCGCCATCGCCTTGCCGGTCCTTCGCCACCGCATCATCACCAACTTCAACGCAGAGGCCGACGGCGTGGGGGCCGACGACATCATTCGATCGATCCTCGACGAGATCTCGGTGGAACGCGGCGAGACCGCGCGAATGCTCGACGCGGCGACGCGCTGAAAGGTGGCCATGGACCTCGCCGACCGGCTCCGCGCCGAGCAGTACCTCGCGCCAGAGACGATCGGGCAACTTGCCTCCTTCGATCTTCGCGCCCGCATGATCGCCGAGGGCGTCACCAGCGGCATGCACCGCTCGCCCTACCAGGGTCCGGCGGTCGAGTTCGCCGAGCATCGCGGCTACGTCCCCGGCGACGACCTGCGGCACCTGGACTGGAAGGTCTTCGCACGCACCGATCGCCTCACCATCAAGCGGTTCCGCCAGGAGACCACCCTCGACGTGCTGATCCTGGTGGATTCGTCGGGATCGATGTCCTACGGGTCCCTCGAGGTGAAGCAGGGGTGGGGCGGCACCACCGCCTCGGGATCGCGGCGCCGCTGGACCAAGTTCGACCACGCCGTCGCCACCGCAGCGGCACTGGCCTACCTGTGCCTGCAGCAGCGTGATCGGGTCGGTCTGGCGACCTTCGCCACAGGGATCGGCGCGAGCCTGCGGAGAAGTTCGTCGCGCGACCAGTGGCGTTCGATCGTCAAGGTTCTCGCCGGCGAGCCGCTCGGCGGCGTGGCGGACCTGCCCACGAGCCTCGAGTTCGCGCTGGCGCAGAATCCAGGTCGCCTGCTGGTGGCGGTGGTGTCGGATCTGCTCGGGCCGGTCGAGCCGTTGCGGCAGGCGTTGGCGATCTGCCGCCACCGTCATCTCGATGTGATGCTGCTGCAGACCCTCGATCGTCAGGAGTTGCGATTCTCGCTCGACGAGTCGGCGCCCTTCGTGGGGCTCGAGGGCGAGCCGGCGATCGAGGCCGATCCGCGAGCGATCCGCCGCGACTACCTCTCGGCGCTGCGCGATCACCTCGAGGCGGTTCATCACGCGGCCCGAAGCTTCGGCTTCGATCACCTGGTGATGGACACCCACGACTCGGTGGGTCCGGCGCTGGCGGCGCTGCTGGCGAGGCGAAACGCCCTGCTTCGAGGAGGACGCTCTTCATGAGCGGAACCAACCCTCCATGACCGTGGCGACCACCATCCTCCTGATCTTCGCGTCCCCGATGCTTGCGGTCGCCGGGCTCGCCGCCATGGCGGTGCCGCTGGCGATCCACCTGCTGTGGCGTCGCCGCCGCCGACCGTTCGAGTGGGGAGCGATGGAACTGCTGGCGCAGGCGATTCGCCGCCGCCGCCGTCAACTGCAGCTTGAGCAGCTTCTCCTGCTCGCGGTGCGGATGGCGCTGATCGCGGCACTTGGGTGTGCGGTGGCGCAGCCATTTCTTGGTGGAGGTGCAGGTGGCGGTCCGGAGCGGATCTGGATCGTGCTCGACGACGGTGTGGCTTCGCGGTGCGAGTCGGAGGCGGGAGGCGCAAGCGAGTTCGAGCGGTTGCAGCAGGAAGCGGCGAGCCTGATCGACGGCATGGACTCGGGATCGGTGGGAGTCGTCCTGGCCTCGCGGCCACCGCGCGTGCTCGCGGCGATGTCGAGCGATCGAGCCGGAGTGCGGGGACGATTGATGGAGTGCCAGCCGAGTCTTGCCGGCAGCGATCTCGCCGGTGCCCTCGGTCTGGTGCAGGCGAATCGCGATCGATCCGACGGTGCGGCGCCGGTGGTGGTGATGAGTTCGCTTCGCCGCGGATCGCTCGACGGCCTCGATGGCGACTCGGCGGCGGAGAATCGACGCGAGCAACCGACCGGCGATGGCGGAACCATCGGTTCGGATGGTGATCGCGAATCCGTCCTCTTCCTCGAGCCGAGTTCAGGCTCGATCGAGAACGTCCGCATCGCAGACATCGAGGTGGTCCGCGCGCCTGGCGGCACCGCGGAGGCCGGAGTCCGGGTCCGGTTGCAACGAGAGGGATCGCTGGCGGCGTCCGCGTCGAGGCTCACCGTCTCGGGACCGGCGCTGGCGGTGCCGGTCGAGCGACTCGTCGATTGGGAAGTCGGCTCGGCGGAGCGCGAGATCGAGGTGCCGGTCACGCTGCCGAGCTTGATGGACGGCGGACCGCGGAACCTCGAGTTGGTTGCAGCCGTCGATCCCGACGGGCAGACCGCCGACGATCGTCGCCATGCCACGCTCGATGTGCGGCCGCGCATCCTGGTGGCGGTGAGCGCTGATGGTGGAGGTCGCGCGGGGTGGATGGAACGAGCCTTGGCGCCATCGCGCGAGTCGCCGATCGAAACGGTGCGGGTCGAGCCCGGGCTGCTCGATGCTCGCGCCCTCCGCGATGTCGATGCCTTGACGCTCTCGCGTCCGGATCGGGTCGGCAACGAGAGTTGGGAGGCGATTGGCCAGTTGCTCGATCGTGGAGGCCTGGTGGTCATCGAACCGCCGGCCGGGTTGGAGTCGCATGCCTGGCTCGACCGGCTCGCGGCGCTGGGTCCGCTCGAATCCAACTGGAACCTCCGCCGCGAGGTGGTTCGTCTCGACGACGATCCCGAGCGCGATCCGGAATCGATCGACCCGGCCAGCATCGATCCCCGCTGGCTTCCGGCGGTGGCGGGCGAGGCGGCCGAACTGACCGCGCCGGTCTCGATTCTCCGGCGGCTCGACTTCGCGACGCCACCGCCAGCCGAGGAGATCCTGCTGGCCACTTCGGCCGACGATGGCGCCGGACGAGGAGCGCCGCTGCTGGTGGCTGCGAGCGACCCGACATCGGGCGGCGTGCTGGCGCTTCTGACCACCGCGATCGATCTGGAATGGACCGATCTTCCGATTCGGCCCTTGATGGTGCCGTTGGTGCAGGAACTGTTGCGCAGCGGCCTTGCCCAGGCCGAGTCGGCGCGGCGGCTTGCGATCGGCGAGTACCCGACGCTGCGTGCTCCGGCAGTCGCGGTAGAGACGCCGTCTGGATCGATCATCGAGTCGTCGGGGTCCGGTTCCGTGCTGGAGCGGCCGATCAGCGAGGTCGGCGCCCATCGAGCGCTCGACGAGGCAGGGCGGCCGATCGCGCTGCTCGCCGCCAACATCGATCCGGGTGCTGCCTCCACCATCCCCACCGCGTCCGCGGTGGCTGCGGAGCGCCTCGGTTCGCTCGGTGCGATCGAGTTCGTTCCGCGTGGAGCGGTGATCGAACGGCTCGCTGGCCGCGGCGTCGATTCGGACCTCTCGCGCCTGGCCCTGCTCTCGGTGATCGGTCTGGCGCTACTCGAACTGCTGTTGGCGCGACGCTTCAGCCGCTCGGCACGGGAGGCCCGCCGCGACAGCGGCGAGGCACCCGCCTTCCTCGAGACCTACACCTCGATCCGCATGGGACGACGCTCATGAGCGGCTTCTGGCGATCGTTGTTGGGTGTCGACTCCATTCCTGCCGCGTCGGAGGGAGTCCAGCTGGGCTTCGAGCATCCGCTGCCGCCCTGGGGATGGGCCCTGGCGATCGCGGCCTCAGCCACGCTCGCTTGGCTTGCCTACCGCCGCCTCAGCGGTCCGGTGGCGGCGCGGGCGGCACTCGCCTCGATCCGCGGATGCTTCCTCATGCTGCTGGTGGTGCTGCTGGCTGCGCCTGAACTGGTCTTGCCGCGCGAGCGGGTCGAGCGGGATCGGGTGGCGCTTCTGATCGATCGAAGCGAGAGCCTGCTCGTCACCGATGCGATCGCGGATGCGAGCGGTGTGCGCGAGACCCGCGAGGCGCAACTGCGAACGGCCCTTTCGCAGTCGGTGGAGTCGATTGCGGAGATCGGCGGCGGCCACGACCTCTTCTGGCTCGGCTTCCACGCAGACGCGTTTCCGTTGCCGGTCGATGCGACCGTTCCCGAGGCGTCCTTGGGCGAACCGACCGGAACCAGGACCCGACTTGCCCGCGCCCTCGGCGCTGCCCTCGATGCCGCGGAGGGACGTCCGCTCGCCGCGATCGTGGTGGCGAGCGACGGCCGCAGCGCGGATGCGATCGATCGCGGACTGCTGCGTCGCCTCGAGGACTCCGGCGCGGCGGTCTTCGCGATTCCCCTTGGTTCCGCGGAGCCGCTCGGCGACCTCGCCATCGCAGAGGTCGAAGCGCCGACCCAGGCCTTCGTCGACGACGAGATCCCGATTCTCGTCACCCTCGCCTCCTCCGGAGCGCCGCCGCGCGGTCCGGTCGAGGTCAGGCTCGTCGACGAGGCGACTTCGGACGAACTCGCGAGCCGGACGATCGATCCGAGCAGGATCGGCGAGGCGGTGGTGCTGACCACCCGTTCCGACGAGGCGGGCTCGCGGCGGTGGCGGGTCGAGGTCGATGCAGGCGAGGCGGACCTGCTTGCCGCCAACGATCGCCGGGGTTTCGAGATCGGGCTGATCGATCGCCCGCTGCGAGTTCTCTACATCGACGGCTATCCGCGCTGGGAGTATCGCTACCTCAAGAACCTCCTCGTGCGCGAGGACTCGATCGAGAGCTCGGTGATGCTGCTCTCGGCCGATCGCGACTTCGCCCAGGAAGGCAATCTGCCGCTGGCTCGCCTGCCGCGAAGCCCCGAGGAGTTCGCGGCCTACGACCTCGTGGTGCTGGGCGATGTGCCGGCGGGGTTCTTCTCGCCCGAGCAGTTGGAGATGCTGCGTGAACTGGTCTCGAGTCGCGGGGCGGGTCTGCTGTTGCTGGCCGGTCCGCGCTACGCGCCTCGGGCCTGGGCCGGCACACCGCTCGAGGAGATGCTTCCATTCTCCGGCCCGCTTTCGCTGCCGACCATCGATCGCGACGTGTCGATGCGACCAAGCCTGTTGGCGGCGCGAGAGGGTCTGCTTGGCGGGCCGTCGGCCGCCGACGAGACCAGTGGCTGGCCGATCGAGGTCTCCGATCCAGAGGCGCGTTGGGCGAAACTGCGCTGGGCGCAGGAGATCGATCCCGAGCGCTTGAAGCCGGCGGCGGAGACGATCGCCGAGACCATTGAGGGCGATCCGCTGCTGGTGCGGATGCGCTATGGCGCAGGTCAGGTCGTCTACCTCGCCACCGACGAGACCTGGCGCTGGCGGTACGGACGCGGCGAGACCCTGCAGGAGCGGTTCTGGATTCCGCTGCTGCGGCTGCTCGGTCGCGACGCCATCGCCTCGAGCGGCGAGGCGATCTCTCTGCGGGTCTCTCCGGGCCGCATCGCGATGGGCGAGCGGGCCACCATCGAACTGGAACTCTCCGATGCGCGGGCGATCGAGATCGACCTGCCTGCTGCCGCGGTGAAGATCGAACGAAACGGCGAGTCCGAGGGCGAACGCAGCCTGCCGCGAACCGCGGTGGGTCTGCATGCAGCCGCCTGGGAACCATCTGTGACCGGACTGCACCGCATCGAACTCACCGAGCCGGATCTGGTTCGCCTCGCAGGCGGTCGGGTCTTCGCAGAGGTCGAGGTGGTCCGGCCCGATGATGAATGGCGACGTCCGGAATCGGACCATGCGACCCTGAGCGAGATCGCATCCGCGACCGGCGGGGGCATGGTGGAACCGACCGCGGAGGGACTGCGATCGCTGCCGGAGCGGATCCCGGACCGGTCGGTGATCGTTCCGATTCCCATTCGCGAGCCCATCTGGGCAAGCCCCCTGGCGCTGGGCCTTGCGGTGGTGCTGTTGGGCGTCGAGTGGGTGGGCAGGCGGCTTCTCAAGTTCGCCTGATCGACGCGAACGAAACCCGATCCGCGATCAATCCGGATGCTCGTTCGCGACCGGCAGTGGCATCGCGGCAAGAATCGCCGAGAATCAAGCAGCGGACGCCATGATCGAACCCCGACCCCAAGCCAGACCTTCGATGAGCGAGGCCACCACCACCGCGATGGCGAGGCTGGTGCAGCGACTCGAATCGATCGGCGTGCGGGTTCGCGGAGCGGTGATGGCGGAGGCGGCGTTGGTCTTCGCGACCGCAGCCGGCGTGGCGGTGCCGCTGGTGATCGCCACCGACGCGGTCTTCCGTTGGCCGGCGGCGATCCGGTGGATGATCCTCGTGGCACTCGGGTGTGCAGCCTGGACCGCCGCACGGCGCTGGGTGCTGCCGGCATTCCGCTTTCGCCCGGGTCCCCTCGACATCGCCTTGAGGCTCGAGCGCACGACCCGAACCTGGTCGGGCCGGCTGGCGGCTGCGGTCGACCTGCATCTGACTCGCCAAGGTGGACCTGGCCGCACTGCCGCGATCACCGCGATCGCCGACACCGTCGATCCCGCCTCGCTCGCGCTTCAGATCGAGACGCGACGGCTCCGGATGTTCGCGCTGTCGAGCTTCGCCCTGCTTGCGACCCTGGCGGGACTCGTCGCGTTCTTTCCCGTCGAGAGCCGCATCGGCGTGGTGCGAACCTTCATGCCGTGGACTTCGACGCGATGGCCGGCTCGAACCGAGGTGACCAACCTGGTGGTGACGGAGGTCGCGCCGCGCGGTCGCCCGCTCATCCTGGCGGGATCGCTGGTCAAGGGCGATCCCGAATCGGAGCGGGTCGTCGCCGAGATCGAGCGGGTGCGCGATGGCGAGCGACTGCCCACCGAGGAACTCATCCTCACCCGTCAGAGCGGTCGTCGCTTCGAGCGGCCGGTGGCGACCGATGCCGACTCGATCCGCTTCTCGCTGCGGACCCGCGACCACGAGACCGAGCAGGTGGTGGTGCGTCTCGAGGATCCGCCGGAGATCCGATCGGCGTCGCTTCTCGTCGAACCGCCCGACTACGCCTCCGGCGATCGTGTGCCGCAGCGATTCGAGCTTGGTCCGGGCACCGATCGCCGCGGCACCGTGCCCGGCGCCATGTTGGCGGGAAGTTCCGCCACCCTCGCGCTTGATCTCGTCAAGGAACTGGAGATTCCCGCCATGCCGGCGCGGTCGGCGTGGCTGGCCGAGACCTTCCCCGGACTTCCCGGCGATGCGGAGATCTCGGTCGATCCGGATGATGCCGCTCGCTGGATGCTGAGCTGGACCCTGCAGGCTCCGGTGCTGATCGAGCCCCGCCTTCGCGACCAGTTCGGTCTCGAGTCGACCGAAGGCGCCACCTTCAGGATCGAGGTCGTTGCGGATGAACCTCCCTCGGTCTCGGTGCTCGATCCGGCCCGCGACGAGAGCGTGCTGTCGACGGCGGTGCTGGCGTTGGTCGCGGAAGCTCGCGACGACGTCTCGGTCCGCACCGTCGCGATCGAAGCCGTCCGCGGTGACGGTCTGCCGCAACTCCAGGTCGTCTCGGCGGAGGAGTCCGGACCGCGGCGGACCTTCGAGTCGACGCTGAGCCTCGAGTCGCTCGGTGCTGCGGCAGGCGACACCATCGAGGTGACCGCGATCGCGACCGACGCCTTCGCGGATCACGATCCGGTGCGGTCCTCGCCGCGGCGGTTGCGGGTGGTCGGTGCCGAGGAGTTCTCGCGGCAGGTGCGCGACGAACTCGCGGCGCTGCGGCGGGCGGCGATTCGCGTCGACGAGGAGCAGGCGCGGCTTCGGGAGCGAGCCGAGGCCCCGACCGCGGCGGAGCAGGCTGCGATCACCGGCCGCATCGGTTCCCTCGAGGAGGCGGTCGCGGCGCTCGAGGACCGGCTCGAGCGAAATCGCGTCGACGATGGCCGCGAGGCGGAGGTGACGAGTCGAGCGCGGTCGCGCGCCGAATCGGCCGCTGAAGCATCGCGCCGCGCCGAACAGGACCTTCGCGGACCGGATCCCGAGTCGGGCACGGAGGAAGCGTCCGAATCGGCGGCTGACCGCGAGTCGTGGCAGCAGGCCTCCAACGAGGTGCGACGCGAGATCCAGTCGATGGTCGCCATGCTCGAGCAGGACGAGGACACCTGGTCGCTTCTCCGCGAGATCGAGTCCCTCGCCGAAGAGGTCGCCTCGATCGAGCGCGAGACCGAGGACTTCGGCCGCGAGAGCGCCGGCCGTTCGGTGGAGGAACTCTCGGCCGAGCAGCAGGCGGCGTTGCGGGAACTCGCGCGTCGGCAGGCCGCCGCGTCGGCGTCGGCGGAGCAGTTGCTCGACGAACTCTCCGAACGCGCCGATCGCGTCGAGGAACGCGACGCCGCCCAGGCGGAGAGCCTTCGCCAGGCCGCGGAAGCTGCGCGGCAGTCCGGGCTCGAGCAGTCGATGCGCGAGGCCGAGGAGTCGCTTGAACAGAATCGAACCGATGCGGCGCAGCAGGCGCAGCAGGAATCCCAGCAGGCCCTGCAGCGGATGCGGGATCGGCTCGAGGACACCCGAAAGGTCCGCACCGAGACCTTGAAGCGGCTCATGACCGAACTGGTCGAGTCGATCGAGGCGCTGCTTGCCCAGAGCGAGGAGGAGTCATTCGCCTTGCGCAGTCTCGCCGTCGCGGGCCCGCCCTGGCCGAAGGCCTCGCTCGAGGTGCGGTCGAGTCGCGTCATCGCGATCGAACGCAACACCCGTTCGACCGAAGCGCTGGCGGCTTCAGGTGGCGACGATGCCGAACCGGTCGCTCGGCTCCTCGAGCGGGCCGGGGACGTCCAGATCGAGGCGGTGGTGGCGCTGCGGTCGGATCCGGTCATGGTGGGGGATTCCCAGGCCGCCATGGAGCGCTCGAGCAGCCTGCTGCGGGAAGCGCTCGAGCAGGCTCGACGCATCGGCGAGGACGCGGAACGCGACGCGCAGCGTCAGGCCCGCGAGGAGCTCGCGGCGGCCTACCACGAGTTGGCGGATCGACAGGAGCAGTTGGCGGAGGAGACCACCGCACTTGCCAAGCGCATCCTCTCCGGCGAGGTCGCGGCGCGGCGGCGGCTTGTCGAGACCCGACGCAGTGCCGGCGAGCAGGAGACTCTGGGTGAAGCGGCGGTGGCGCTGGCGAGCCGTGGCGAGATGCTCGAGGGTGCCGCGGTGTTCCAGCGCGGTCACACGTGGGTTGACGCCTGGAGCAGCGAGGTGGTGAGCGAACTGCGTTCCGGCGAGGCCGGCAACGCGGTCACCTCGCGACAACAGCGCATCGCGATCACCCTTCGATCGATGGCCGAAGCATTGGAGTCGCTCGCCGAGGACGACGAGATGTTCGCCGGCGGTGAGGGGTCGGCCTCGTCGGGGTCTGGGAGTTCGCAAGGCGGGCCAGAGGAGGGTGCGATCCCACCGATCGCAGAACTGAGACTGCTGCGAAGCCTGCAGGAACAGGTCTACCGCGGCACCCGCGAGATCGACGAGGCATCGCTCGCGGGTCTCGTCGATCCTGCGTCGAGGCGTGAAGCGGTGGCCGACCTTGCCGCCATGCAGCAGGAGATCCGCGCGTTGGGAGAGGCGCTTCTCGAGAAGCTCGAACAGGAGCAGGGTGGAGGTCCGCCCGAGGGAGAAGCCGATCCGCAGGGACCGGCACCGGTCGGAGCGTCGGGCTTGTTCGGATCGAGGCAGGTCGGCGCGAAGGATGCACCGCCGCGTGGCGATGGCGATCCACCGCGGCCGGCTGCACCGACCCTCGACGACCTGCTCGGCATCGAGGAAGACGCACCGGGAAGCGATCCACAGACCGATGCAGCGGCCGCGGAGGCGGCCCGCAGGCTCGACGAGCGGCTTCGCGAGCGTCCGATCGCAGACGACTTCCGCGAGGCGATCGCGGGCATGGAGATGAGCGAGTCGCTGCTGCGCGAGGCGGAAGAGCACTCGGGCGAGCTCGGCCTGGGGCTGCAGCGGGTGCAGGAAGAGGTCATCCGCAGGCTGCAGACGTTGATCGACAGCGCAGCGCGGCAGCGCCAACAGTCGCGATCATCGAGTTCGTCGAGCTCCTCTCAATCCTCGCAGCAGTCTTCGCCGAGCCAGCAGTCGGGCGAGTCGTCCGGATCGGGCGAGCGCCGCCGCGACGGCGCCGCGAGCGAGGGATCCAACGCGGAACCGCCTTCGTTCGAGCAGGCCGAGCTTGGCCGACTGCTCGAGGAGGGTCGCGTGGAGTGGGGAGCGCTTCCTGAGCGGGTTCGCGAGCTGGTTCGGCAGGGAAGCCGCGATCGCGTCTCGTCGATCTATCGCCGGCTCACCGAGCAGTACTACCGCCGCCTCGCCGAGGAGCAGCGACCGTGATCGAGTGCACCTCCCCATCGCGGCTGCGCAGCACTGCCGGGAAGCTGGTCGCCGCGATGATTCTGCTTGGCGGGACCATCGCTGCAGCGGGTCCGCTCCAGGAAGAACCGACGCCGCCCGCGCCACCGGCAGCGCCCGAGGCGCCGCCGCGAGGCGCCGAGAATCTGCCCGCGGCCGCGGAGATCACCGATCGCCTCGACGATGCGGTCGCGCGTGGTCTCGAGCAGTTGGCGTCGATGCAGAACGAGGACGGATCCTTTGGTCGAGGCCGATTCGTCGACAACGTCGGCATCGCCTCGCTTTGCGGCATCGCCTTCCTTGGCGATGGCCACATGCCCGGTCGCGGCCGCTACGGCGAGGTGGTGCGGCGGGCGCTTGAGCACATTCTCTCCAAGGTCACCGAGACCGGACTCATCGCCGGTGACGGTGGGCACGGGCCGATGTACGGCCACGGGTTCGCGACGTTGTTTCTCGGCGAGGTCTACGGCATGACCCCCGAGGACGCGCGGGTGCGCGACGCCCTCGAGCGGGCGGTCGAACTGATCGTCAACAGCCAGAACGACGAGGGCGGCTGGCGCTACAACCCGGTTCCCTACGACGCAGACGTCTCGGTGACGATCTGCCAGGTGATGGCGCTGCGCTCGGCCCGCAATGCGGGCATCAAGGTGCCCGCGAGCACCATCGAACGCGCGGTTCGCTACGTGAAGGAGTGCCAGAACCAGGACGGCGGCTTCAAGTACATGCGTTCGGCCGGTGGGAGCGGGTGGCCGCGATCGGCGGCCGGCGTGGCCACGCTCTTCTACGCCGGGCAGTACGGCGACGAGTCGATCGACCGTGGTCTTGAGTATCTGGTCCGCCAGGCGATGCCATCGGGCGGGTCGGCCATGACCCAGGCGCACTACTACTACGGCCACTACTACGCGGTGCAGGCGATGTACCTCGCGGGCGGTGACTGGTGGAGCCGCTGGTGGCCGGCGATCCGGCAGGACCTTCTCGAACAGCAGACCGCGACCGGCGGCTGGATCGATCAGCAGCAGGGCAGCGCCTACGCGACCGCGATGGCGCTGATCGTGCTGCAGATGCCCAAGCGATACCTGCCGATCTTCCAGCGATGAGCACCGCGATCACCCTGGTGCTGGCCCTGCTCTTCGCCGCCTCGACCGCACCGGCGGCGGAAGAGGAGAACTTCGGCGTCCGTGGCGTGGGCCGACTCGTCGGCGAGGTGGGCCCGCCGCGACGGGTCGAGATCGTCTTCATCGACGGCGTGCGGCTCGAGGCCAAGGAGGTCTGGATCGATCGCGACGACCTCCAGTGGCGGCGCACGCACTCGTCGCGGCAAGAGTCCCAAGCGCTTGCGCGGGTGGCTGGAGTGCGCTGGATCGCCCCGGTGGCGGCCGCGAACCCGAGCGGGCCGATGCTGATGCTGCGAAACGGTGAGCGTTTTCCCGGTCGTCCCGATCGCGGCGAGGGCTCGCTGCGGTGGATTCACCCATGGCTCGGTGCGATCGAGATCGATCTCGAGTCGATGCAGGCGCTTGATCTGGCTGGCCGCGGCGCGTCCACCGCAGAGGCCTCGGCAGCCGATCGGAGCGATGGCGATCGGGTGCGACTGCAGAACGGCGATCTGCTCGAGGGGCTGGTGCTCGAACTCACCACCGACTGCGTGGTCGAGGGTCCCGACGGCAACGAGCGGGTGGTTCCTCTCGAACTGGTCGACCGAATCGACCTGCTCGCCACGGCCGCGCCTCCGGGTCGGATTCGGGTGCGGGCCTTCGACGGCACCGTGCTCGATGCGACCTCGGTCTCGCTCGCGGAGGGAAGCGAATCGGCGATGCTCTCGATTCGCAGGGCGGGAACCCGTGGTGATGGTGCCGTTGCGAGCGAGACCACCCTGTTGCTGCGCGAACTCGAGTCGATCGCCCTGGCGCCCGACCGCTCTGTCGGCCTCGCAGCGATCGAACCGCGATCGGGTGCGATGCCGGATTCGCAGCGACCGTGGATTCCACCACCGGCGATCGACCGTGATCGCCTTCCCGATCTCGGGATCGCCGACGTCGAGATCTCCGGTCCGGCCCGAATCGCCTGGCGTGTTCCCAAGGGAGCAGTGCTCTCGACGGTGGCTTCGCTGCCGGACTCGATGCGGCGGTTCGGCGACTTCACCATGACCCTTCGCGATGGCGATCGGGTTCTGCTGCAGCACCATTTCGACCAGGACTCGCCGCGGATCCCGATCGCGGTCGTCATCGCCACCGGCGAGCTGGTTCTCGAACTCGAGCAGGGCCGGCACGGAGCGGTGCAGGATCGACTGCACCTCGCCTCGCCACTGTTGATCACGCCGCGGCCCTGAATCGAACCCGATCGATCGGACCTCAAGGCTTGCCCTTCCAGGTCCGCAACACCGGCGGACTCGACGGATCGAGCGACACACTGACCGCACCATCGCGGGCGGTGATGGTGCGATCGATGCGGAGTTCACCGACGCCTTGGATGGCAAGGAGGGTGGCGAGTCGATCGCTGCGGAGGCGTCGTGGTCCGGTGGACTGGACCCACCGTGTGCCCGGGAGCCGAGCGAGGAGCTCGGCGGTCTCGATGGTGGCGCTTCCATGGTGGGGCACCTCGGCGACCCTGGGGTTCGCAGCAACGATCGCCGCCGCACAGGAGCGAAGTCCCTCCGCCTGGAGATCGCCGGTGGTGACCAGCAAGGGCCGGCGATCACGCGGCGAGGTGTGCATGGAGTCGCCAGCCTCGATTCGCCAGACCAGCGAAGCATCGTTGGCGTGCTCGTAGCGCCGCGTTGGTGGTGGATGAAGGCAGGACCAGTTCAAGCCCAGAAGGTCGAGTCGGTCGCCGGCGGCGACCACCGACGGCTTCCGATCCTGTTGAGCGAGCGATTCGATGACCGCTCGTTCCGGTCCGTGCGGGCGAAGGTCTGCGGCGTCGATGAACGCCTCACCGACGACGAGACTCGCCTCTGGATGAGACTCCGCCACCTCGAGCAGACCCGAGAAGTGGTCGAGGTTCGGATGGCTGACCACCACCGCATCGAGCCGCCTCACACCGAGTGCATCGAGAGCCCGCGGCAGGGTGCTGGCACCGAGCGAGCGATCGCCGATGCTGCCGCAGTCGACGAGCACTCCGCGACCATGACGGGCGATCACGATCGCGGTGCCGTCGCCGACTGCGAGAAAGGTCGCGGTGGTCCCCGCCGCCGTCGATGGAGCGAGCAGCGCGGCGATGGCACCGATGGCAAGTCCCCGCGCCGCAGCGAGCGTGAAGCCACGCGGCAGCATCAGCCACAACGAGACCGCAGCGAGAAGGACCACGGTCGCGATCGGTCCCGGGGCGGGGATCGACACCGTCGCGAAGTCGAGGCTCGCCACCGCTTCTGCGAATTCGATCATCGCTGCCGCGGCAAGACCGAGGAAGGGTCCGGTCCATGCTGCGGTGACCGGAAACAGGATCGCCACGGGAACCGCCACCGTGGCAAGTGCGATCGTCGCTGCGATGAGCGGGGTGGCGAGGATGGTGGCGGGTACGCCAAAGAGGGCCGCGTGGCCGAAGTGGCAGAGTGCGATCGGCGTGGTGATCGCCCAGGCTGCGACACTCGCCGCGACCGCATCGGCGGCACGCGAGCGAAGGATCGATCGCCTCGATCGGCCCAGGCGGTCCGGCTCGCCGAACCATCGGCCGCGAAGCCGCGGCGCGAGCGTTTGCAGCGAGAAGACCGCCGCGAAGGAGAGCTGAAACGCCGGTCGCACCGCTTCACCCGGTGCCGCTGACAAGATCACCAGTGCGGCGAGCGCGGTGGCGGCGCGAGGATCCCACCGTCTCGAGAAGACCATCCCCATCGCAAGGAGTGCTGCAGCAAGGGTTGCCCGAAGCACCGGTGGTGCGGTGGGCAGCGCAGCGGCGTAGACAGCCATGGCAGCGATCGCGACCAGTGCCCGCCGCGAGGGCCGAACTCCGAGGATGCGTGCCAGTGCCGCGGCCACAGCAGCCAGCACCGCAAGATGGAAGCCGGAGATCGCGAGGAAGTGGGCAAGTCCGGCGGCGACGAAGGCACCCCGAAGCGAGCGGATCGCCTCGCCGCGGCGGTCGCCGATCAGGAGCGCCTCGAGCAGGTCGAGCCTCGCCGCACGCTCGGGGCCGGAGCTGTCGATCATCCTCGCGAGCGTGGCACCGACCCGCTGCCGAACCTCCTCGCGAAATCCAGCAAGACCGAAGATGGGCCCGTGGTTGCCATCGACCACCAAGGCGCGACCGAGCCTGCGATCACGGACGAGCAGGGTGCCGAGATCCAACGGTTCAAGCGAGGCGAGCCGCGGTGGTGGTTCGCCGGGATTGCCGCGGGCGAGCGGTGGAAGCAGCAGGCCGGTTGCCCGGAGTCGCTCGCCGACCGGCCATGCGGCCTGCGAGCCTTCGATGCGGACTCGCATTCGTCCAGACATCGCGATGGGCTTGTCGCGGCCGCCGAGCCTGGCTTCGCGGGGCGGGCCGATCGACTCGAGGTCGAGCTCGATGAAGGTCGCCCGCGGCTGGCGAAAGAAGGCGTGCAGCCGATCTCCGAGCGGCGAGATCCGCGGCGTGGTCGCAACCGTGCCGATGACCTCGACCGGTCTCGGTTCCTCGATGCCGTCTCGTGCTGCGATCGAGGTGATCGATGCGAGCAGGCTGCGGTCATGCGCGAGCGCTCGAGCGGTGTGGCCGCAGGCGAGCAACACCACCGCGACGAGCACCCCAACCAACGATGGCGGCCGACTCAATCGCCCTCGGCGCGATCGGCGGATCGACCCCCATGCCACGACAGTTGCAGCGACCAGGAGCAGGCGGGAAGCGCTCTCGAGCGGCTCGACCGGGAGTTCATCCGCCGCAACCGCAGTCATGGCGCAACCAAGCCACGCACTTGCGGCGATCAGGGGAAGGACCGGAAGCGAGCGAAGCCGGTCCTTGGGCTCATCGACACCGTCGAGAGAAGCCCGAAGCGCGGCCGCGTGATCGGGTGCGAGCCGCCGGGTCGCCATGCAGCCACCCTAGCGGTCGAGATCATCGATTCGCCTGTCGAAGCGGTTCCGCATCGGCGTCCGCGTCTGCCGTCGCGTGCGCTAGTTCCGGCGCCGGACGACTTCCACGCCCACCACGCCTTCGATCGGGGAGATGCGATCGATGATTCGATCGGCATCCGACTCGTTCTCGAGATCGATGCGGTAGGAGCGCTCGATCTCGGCGCCGGCTCGAACCCGCTCGATCGCCATCAGCAGCGGCGCGGCCGCAAACTCGCAGATCCGGCTCTGCAGCAGGTCACGGTTGGCGAACTCCGGTGTGACGCGGACATTGAGGGTAAAGGATGGCCCGCCCCGCTCGACCGCCGGCTGCGGAATGCTGAAGAGCTTCGCAGCAAAGGCGATGAGCGGCAGCGACATCAACGGCACCGCGAGATAGCCCGCACCCACCGCGAGCCCCATCGCCACCGCACAGATCACGAAGGCGGTGTCGCGGGTGTCCTCGACCACGGTTCGGAAGCGGACGATCGAGAGCGCCCCGACGATGCTGAAGGCCCGGGCCACGTTGTTCCCGATGACGATGGTGGTGACCGAGAGCAGCAGGGTCAGCAGGACGAGGGTCGCAAGCAGGCGGCGATCAGCGTCCTTGCCACGCGTGAGCCGGTAGATGCCCGCGACGCAGCACCCCAGACCCAGCGCGACCACCAGCCGCATCAAGGCCTGGGTGACGCTGAGTTCTGCGTCGTTGGCGAATGCGGTGGAGATGAACTCAGGCACGCGGGAATTCCGAGGGGAACTAGGACTCCGGGTCGGCTGCCGGCGCTTGCAGGACTTCGACCTGCTCGGCGAGGAACTTCGACCGGCCCTCCAAGAATCGGCGGAGTTCGCCGTCGTCCTTCAGTGACGTCGCACGGAGAAAGGCGTCGGTCGAGACCGCCTTGCGGGTATCCGCCGCGACAAGCGGTTCGAGCAAGGTCCGCTGCTCGGCGAGGAATGGACCGATCCGCTCCCACTCCATCGCGGCGGCGATGGTCCGGAGGTTCTCGAGGTACTTCGCTCGAAGTTCAGGCACCACCAGCAGGCGGCTGCGGAGCGGCTTGGTCGGATCGTCGAGGGCGACCATCGGATCGAGTTCGACCAGCGACTCGGCACCGCCACCGGGTCCACCCGGTCCGGGCGGCCGGCCGCGGCCGGGACCTTCTGCCGGCGGTCCGGGTCGCCGGCCCTCGGGAGCTTCACCTCTGCCGCCAACATCGCGCGGCGGACCGCCACGACGACCCTCGGGTGGCGGCCCGCCCGGTCCATCGAATCCCGGCGGCGGTCCATCCGGTCCGCCGATCCCGGGACCCTGATCGCCGCGGCCGCGCATGCCGCGGCCACGCGGTCCGCGATGCTCGATCATGAAGCACTCGTTCATGTCGTGCGGGAGCAGATGGAAGACGCCATCGGGATCGCGGTAGAGCGAGTAGTCGCTCGAGCGAACCCAGTAGCCGTCGGTGTTCGAGGTGGCCATGTCGAGGGCGAGAAACCACATCGCCTCGTCGAGGTCGAGCATGGGCCGCAGGGCCGCGACGAGCTGATCCTCGGGCGTCTCGGAAAGGGTGCGACAGAGTTCAACGAGGGCCTCCCAATCCTTGGTGCGGTCCTTGGTCTTGAGTTCGTAGCGCTCGCGATAGGCGTCGAACTCTTCGCCGCGGAAGTCGAGGCCGCCGGTGCCGCGTGGCGAACCCTTCACCTTCCAGCGGGCGCCCTCGCCGTTGAACTGCGGCCAGTGCTGGCGGAGGAATGCGCGATTGAACTGCTCGGCGTTCACATAGACCCCCCAGCTCTCGCCATTCACCACCAGATGCACATGGTTGGCGCGAGGCGCAGCCAGGTGCGTCGACGCGAGTCTGGAGTAGAGCGCCGAGGAGAGCATCGAAGCATCGCCGTTGGCGTTGAGAAGGTTGAGGGTGTTCTGCCCTCCGAGCGAAGCGTCGGGATCGCTGTGGTCGAGGGCGATGGCGAGCGAGCGCTTGGTTCCCCGGGGCACCATCATGTAGCTCGACGCGCCGCGGAAGTGGACGCCCACACCCTCGATCACCCGTCCATCGACGGTCATGGTCGCCGGCACATCGACGTCGGTGCCGTGGAAGAGTTCGAGTTCCTCCTCCCAGGCGGGCGTCTCGAAGTCGATGAAGATGGTTCGAACCACGGTCGGATCGAAGAGGTCGCGATCAGGATGAAGCTCGACCTGATCCTTGGCGACCTTGGGTCCTGGTCCGGTCTCGGCTCGCATGCCACCCGGCCCGCCGGGTCCACCAGGACCACCAGGCCCGCCGGGTCCACCGGGACCTCGACCGCCTCGTCCGCCGGGACCACGTCGCGGAGTCGGATTCTCCTTGAGGAACTCCCGTGCCGCAGCGAGCTCGTCGCCGGTGAGCCGGCCGTTGCCGTCTGCGTCGAACTGTTCGACCACGGCTCGCTCGGTGCTGTCAGGTCCGAAGCCTGGACCGGGCGGACCCGCGGGCGGGTCTCCGCCGGGGCGATTGCCAGGTTCCTGCGAGAACGCAGAGGTCGATGCGAGCAGCATCGTGACGACGGCGAAGAGTCCGGTGCGAAAGGTGGTGTTCATGGGTGGCCTCGCGAAGGGATGACCGCTCGCAACGAAGGCGAGTCGCCATTGATTTCGGCGAAAACGAAACTCCGCGGCGAGTCGCGCGGAGCCGCTCGCCGCAGAAGCGTCGCCATGTTGGACGTGGCGCGAAGACCGGCGACTACCCCAGAGCCAACCGACCGCCATCGACCGGCAGGTTGACGCCGGTCAGGTAGCTCGCGGCGGGCGAGGCCAGGAACGCCGCCACCCGAGCGATCTCCGCGGGGTCGGCGAAGCGGCGCATGGGCACTCCCTTCATGGCGTCCTGCTCGACTTCCCCCACGCTTGCGCCTGCTCGACTGGCCCGGCCGGTGAACAGGGCCTCGAGCCGGGCGGTTCGCGTGAAGCCGGGGAGAATGCTGTTCACGGTGATCGCGTGCGGAGCCAGTTCGACCGCGAGGGTCCGTGCCCAGTTGGCGACCGCACCGCGGATGGTGTTGGAGACGCCCAGGCCGCGGATCGGCGTGACCACCGAGGTCGAGATCACGTTGACGATGCGGCCGTAGCCGCGCTCGCGCATGCCCGGCGCCGCCGCCTGCACCAGGATCTGCCCGCACAGCAGATGGTGCTCGAACGCGCGAGCGAAGTGCTCCGGTGCCGCCTCGATGGCCGGACCCGCCGCGGGACCGCCGCCGTTGTGGACGAGGATCTCGACCGGGCCGCGGTTGGCGAGGAAGGCGTGCACCGTCGACTCGAGTCCCTTCCAGTCGTCGAGATCGACGACGAGGGATGCGTGTTCTCGGTGGTCGCCGTCGGTGATCGCAGCGAGTTCATCGAGGGTCCGTGCGAGTCCGTCGGGATTGCGTCCCATCGCGATCACGCTCGCACCAAGTCGCGCGAACTCGAGCGCGATCGCCTTGCCGATGCCCTGGGTGGCTCCGCCGACGAGCGCAGTGCGTCCGGCGAGGGAGAAGCTCTCTAGTCCGCTCATGGCGGCGAGGGTAGCCGCGAACGCAAACCACGCGAGCGGCGGCGGCTCGGCGCAGCGTCGACGACGACCGCGTCGGCTACCCTCCGCGAATGAGCGATGTCCACTCGAGCCGTGCCCCGGAGCCGGTGGGACCCTTCCCCCACGCCAAGCGGGTCGGCGGGCTGCTGTTTCTCTCCGGAATCGGACCGCGGGTCCGCGGCCGCAAGGAGATCCCCGGGGTGACGCTCGCCGCCGACGGGTCGATCGAGTGCTACGACTTCGAGGTCCAGTGCCGGGCGTGCATCGAGAACGTCCGCACCGTGATGGAGGACGCGGGGGTGCCCTTTGGAAGCATCGTCGACGTCACCGCCTTCCTGACCGACATGAAGCGCGACTTCGCGACCTTCAACCGCATCTACGGCGAGCACTTCGCCGGCGAGGGGAAGCCCAACCCCACCCGCACCACCATCGAGGTGGGCAGCCTGCCGACGCCGATTGCGGTCGAACTCAAGGTGATCGCCGCGGTGTGACCGCCGGCCGTTGAAGCGTTCATCGCAGGTGGCTAGGCTCGTGATGCCGTTTCCGGGAGGCAAGACGCCAAGGACTGACGCCAAGCGAACCGCACGGCCCCGCGAACTCGGCGAGGAGCCCCGAACGATGAGCGGCACCGCGGACCACGACCAGACCAAGACCGTCGCCGAAGACTGGGACGAACCGGCGGAGGAGACTCGTCCGGAGGAGGACGATCATCCCGCGAGCGCCAGCGCCCTCGATGCCGGGTTCATCGAGATGCCGCCCGCCGAGCCGGGGCCGGTTCCGGATCTGCGTGCCGCGATCGACGCGAAGCCCGCCCCGGTTCGCGAGCGCGCTTCCGCAGTCTCGCCGGCGGTGCGGGATCGGATCGTGGTGCTCGGCCGTCGCAAGGCCGGCAAGACCATCTTCCTTGCCCGGCTCTACGAGCAGTTGTGGCGCTCGACGGGGAACATCCACATTCGCGCCGTCGATGGCAACGACCACCTCTTCTTCATGGAGACCATCCGAGTGCTCTCCGAGCGGGTCTGGCCACCGGCGACCGGTTCGAGCACCAGGATCCCCCTCGAGATCGCCTTCGATGGCCGCCACCGATCGCTGATCTCGCTCGACTACTCCGGCGAGGTCTTCAAGCGAGCGTTTCTCGAGGGAATCTCCGATCCCGACACCGACGAGCTGCTCGAGCATCTTGATCGCGCTGCGGCGGTGATCCTGCTCGTCGATCCCGGACTCGCCTTGCACGGGACGCCGGAGCAGATCGCCGAGGACGAGTTCGGCATGACCGCGGCGGTGCGGCGGATTCGCCGGGCTCCGGGTGGCGGGGCGATCCCGATCGCCTTGGTCCTCACCAAGCTCGACGCCTACGGCCGCGTGGTCCGCGAGTGCGGCGGGCTCGTGGGCTTCGTGAAGACCCATCTCTTCCCGCTCCTGCGGGCGCTGCACCGGGTTCGGGTCTTCGGATGTGTGGCAGTGCGGACCCGTCCTGATGCAATCGGGACACCTCGACCCGATCCGGCCACGCCGGCACTGGGGCTCCTCGAGCCGCTCGAACACTGCCTCCGCTCGATTCCAGAGACGCCGGCACCACTGCCGCAGCCGCCGCGAGCGCAGAGACCTCCGAGCATCGAGGAAGCGGCGGCCGCACCGGTTCCCTGGCGGTTTCTGGGTCTCATGGCGGTGCTGGTGCTGGTTGGCATTGCGGTTGGACTTGGCATCGCTTGGGCACTGGGAATCTCCGGAGTGCTCGCACCGTGAGCACCATCCGCGTCGGTACCCATCTCTTCGGTTCGAGCGAGGGATATCGAACCCTTGCGAAGAGCCGCGATGTGAGCGACGCGGAGGAATCCGAGCTGACCGGCTTCGGCTTCGGGCAGACCACCGACCGCGACTTCCTCGAGTCGCTCGAATCCAATCCGAGCGCCTTCGGGCGACCGCTCGTCGGTGGTCGGATCGCCGTCACTCGCCTGTTCGAGGGCCGCAAGGACGAGGCGGGGCGATCGACCCTCGAGCTCAGGACGATCCTCGTCAGCGGGCCCGATGCGGTGACGCTCTTCCGGGCTGGCGTGGGCTGCATGCTGCAGCTGCCGGGACTCTGGGACGAGCAGGCCTTCCGCCGTGGCGCTGCACGTGAGATCGCGCTTGCGGAACTCCCAGACGCGCCGAACTCGCCCGCCCCGACGAATCACGAGGCTGCGCTGCTCGAGGCGTGGGCGGATGCGGTGGTCGATCCTCGAGCACGCGTCGAGGATGGATTGGCGATGTTGGAACCGGAGGCTCGCGCACTGGTGGTGATCGAACCGGAGGCGATCGGATCCGATGCGCTTTCGTCGCTGGTCGCGAGGCTCGGGACCGCAGACTTGGAACGCTGTCGTTGGGGACTCCGACTGCTTTCGACGGCAGGTCCGATCGACCTCTGCACCATGGCCCCCTCCGGACGCGTCGGCGCTCGACGAAGGACCATTCGACTCAGGCTCGGCGAGCTGGGTCCGGTTGCCGAATCAGTCGACACCCCGAACCTCGCGCGGGTCGCAGCACAGCGGATGATGGCGGGGCATGCCGAACAACCGACCGGACGGACTCGCCGGCGCTCGTGGGTCCTTGTTCCCATTGCAGCGGTGGCGTTGCTCTTGCTGTCGATCGCCTTCTGGCCCGCCGCCGACGACACCGGCGAGTCCGGAACCGATCGGGTACCGGTGGTCGCTGCCGATTCTCCGACCGACCCCATCGACATCTCCGATCGAAGCGCCGACGAGGCGTTCGTGCTCGTCGAGGAGGTCGAGGTCGCATCGGGATCGGTGACCGCGACCGCCTTCGCCGAATCGGTGGTGATCGCGGTGGAGGTTCCCCATCCGGATCCCCCGAGCGTCTCGGGCGAGGCACTCGCCACCGCCGACCCACGGGATCGACCATCGTCGACCGATCCAGGCACGGAGTCTCCGCCATCGAGTGCGCCGTCGGCTCAAGGCGAAGGCGAGGATCGTGCCACCGCGGCAGAGGGAGATCCTGCTGTTGCGACCGCTCCTGCTGATGGCGAAACGAGGGTTGACGAAGATTCGTCCGCGACGGTCGCCGGTGCGGTCGTGGCGGATCCATGCGAGACCTGCCGTGTGCTCGCCGAGCGGCTGGTCGCGACGATCTCAAGGATCGAGGCTGCGGAGCGTCTCGACGATCGCAGCCGCTTGGATCAGGCGGTCATGGACTACATCGCAGTCGTGTCCGCGATCGGTCTGGATCAGGTCGACGCGGAGCGTCGCAGAGAGGTCCTGCAACAGATGCGGACGCGATCGCCGGTCGATGGATCTCTGCTCGCGGAATGGGATCGCTGGCGCGAACTCCTGTGCCGGCTCGAACTCTGGCAGTTCGCGTTGTCGTCGATCGAGTCCACGGCTGCGAAGATCTCTCCGCGTTCGGAGTCGCGACAGGCGTTGATGCGGATGCGTCGGGATTCGCTGTGGATCCTCGCTTCGGATCGGCCGACCCAGGAGAATCTTCGCGAGGCGATCGATCGGCTCCGCGGTCGGCTCCGCGAAGACGCTGTGGTGGCTCAGGATTCCGGCACCAGTGGGATCGATCGTGGTGACCTCGAGGAGATCGAGGCGTGGCTGCTGCTGCAGCCGGCGCTCCTTGGTGTGGTGTGGGAGGAGGATCGATACAACGCTCCGGGTGGAACCACCCTCTCCGATCGAACCGAAGTGAGTCAGTCCTCGGACTCAACTCCATGACTCCTTCGCGGTCACGGCGGGCAGTTGAACTTCATCCGCGCTCGCCGCAGCGGCTCCGGAGGGCCTCGGGGTTCAAGGTGTGCCTGTTCTTGTCGATGTGGTTCACCGCCACGCTGCTTGTTCCCTCCTGCAAGAGCGAGCAGAGCGCAGCGCCGGAAGCCTCCGACGACGAGATCGTCTCGGCGCGAATCGGGCGGGCGAACCTCCGCCGCGGTCCGCGGCAGCAGCTTGAAGCCCACCCGACCGATCCCGAGATGGGATCGGATGAGAACGATCCGGATTCTGCAAGCGCATCCGATCGCGTCGTCGCCTCCACTGCCTCGTCGAATGGCTCGCGCCATGGCGGCTCGAGCGGATCGAACGCGGGCGGCAATGGTTCAGGCGGCAGCGAATCGTCGCGTGGTGGCTCGGCAGGCGATGGCGAAGGCAGCTCGGGCGGCGACGCGCAATCCAGCGAGTCCGCCGGCAATGCGAGCGGCGGATCGCCAGGTGAATCTGGCGACGGAGCAACCGGTTCAAACGGCGCTTCGGGTGCTGCCGCAACACAATCGGCGATCGAGACCGCCCGCGCCGGAGCCGATCGCGGCGCACAGAGCGGTTCGCAGGATGGCGACACGGGATCGGCGAGTGATTCGCCATCGGGCGAAACCGGAGCATCCTCGAGCAGCGCTTCCGAACCCTGCGGGTCCGATGCAGGCTCGGGGCAATCTGGTTCCGGCGGCGGTGCTGGCGGCGGTGATTCGCAAGCGGCAGGCGACGCCCAATCCGGCGAGGGCGAGCAAGGCGAGAGTGGCTCCGGCAGCGACACCGCGGCCTCAGGGTCCGCACAAGGCGCTGCCGGCGGCGTCGCGACTCCAGCGGGTGGATCAGGAACCGCTGGCGGCATCGGTGAGCAGGGCACGGTGCGGGAGTCGAGTGACGACTACATCCAGCCTTCGGGAAGCACGAGCGATTCCGGTGCTGCGAGTCCGACCAACGCAGCCGGCGGTCCGCCTCCGCAGTGGATCGAACCGGAAGCGATGGAAGGAAGTGCCGAACAGGGAGGCGCCGAGGCTTCTGGAGCGACCGGTGGCGGAGATCGGCGCCGTGATGCGACCAGCACCGCCGGTGGCAACGCAGGCGCCAACGACGGTGGCCGCGGCGATGGTCGGCCGGATCCCGAAGCACCACCGGCCCCCGAGGGAAGTCTCGGCGTCGCGCACTCTGCAGAGTCGGCCGAATCGACGCCATCCGATCGGTTCCTCGATGACACCCCTGAGGTGCAGGACTTCCCGCTCGAGGTCGAGAAGGAAGGACCGGACACCGCCGACAGCCAACCGCCAGCGTCGCTCGAGGCTTCGGAGGTTGCCGGCGCCACCGAGTCGATCGATGCACCTGTCCACGATTCAGACCCCGGTGCAGATCGTCCACAGGCTTCGTTGGAGTCCGTCGATGCAGACGCAGAGACTTCACCGCTCGGTGACGCGGTCTCGATCGAGTCGGACTTGGATTCAGCTGCGCAGCACGTGGACGAGCCTGCCAAGGCGACGCAGTCGGGTTCGTTGTCCGGTCCGTCGTCGAGCGACCAGACCGCCCCAGATTCCCCTTCGAGCGATCCACCGATCACCACGGGCAGCGGCACCGAGCAATCGTCTGGTGAAGGTGATGCCCAAGCATCCGACCGCGAGCAAGGCGACGCATTGGCCTCCGAAGACGCCTCGAGCCGAACGGTTCGCCGCGAACTGATCGCGATGCCAGAGGTCGATGCGGCACCGATCGAGCTTCGAAGCCTGCGTGACCGAGTCGAACCGACTCTGCCCGACGATCCACGGTGGGCGCTGCGGGGAGCGTGGGAGCAGATCAACCTCGCCCGCAACGGCGCCGACTTTGCCCCGGGCGGCTACGAGCGCCAGGTGATCGCCATCGATCCCGAGCAGGAGACCCTCAAGCTCTATCGCGTCTTCGCCAACGGCGCGTACGTGGCGGCAGGCGAGTTCCGCGTCGAGGTGATGCCCAACGGCGATCTCGAGCTTCGAGTCGACGAGAAGCTTCCCCATCTCTTCCTGAAGGAGCCCTTCACCATCGACGGGGTCGAGGTGGTGCCGCCGGTCGAGCCGATCGCGATGACGCGGCGGTGGCTGCTTGCCGATGGCGTGCTGCAGATCGGAGATCGCCGATTCACCCGCATCGATCGCGACGCGTTCGAGTCGGTGTCGCGCGGGACCACGGCCGCCAGCGAGTCGATCGACCGAGGCGGATTCGCCGCCTCGTCGGAGGTGATCCAGGACGCCGATCCACCCGCGGCGGTCGACTTCTTCGGCACCAGCATCGTGGGCCGCCACATCTGCTTCGTGGTCGACGTCTCCGGTTCGATGGCGGGGCCGCGGCTCGAGGCGGCCCTGACGGAACTGGCACGAAGCATCAACGCACTGCCTGCGGACCGGCTCTTCTACGTGCTCTTTTTCAGCGGCTCGACGCTGGTGCTCGAAGATCGATGGACGCGTGCCTCTCCGAGCCTCAAGCGAAAGTTCATCGCCAAGCTCGCAGGCATCGAGGCCCAGGGCGGCACCGAACCGGTCTCGGCGCTCGAGCATGCCTTCAGGCGCCTCGCTCCGGTTCCGGACGAGATCCACTTCATGACCGACGGCCTGATTCCGGTGACCACCGCGGGGAGGCTTCGTGACCTCAACTCGGGCCGGGTGCGGACGGTGATCCACACCTACGCCTTCGGCGAGAGCGCGAGCGAACCGATGCTCCGCGAGATCGCCGCCGACCATGGCGGGCAGTACCGCTTCGTTCCGCAGTAGTCGCCGAAGCGCGTCACTGGGCGGTGGTTCGGCCTTCGAGAATGGTGTCCTGGTACATCCCGGTCGCGGGTTCGATGCGCACCGGCGCGACGTCGTAGAGGAAGCCCCGCCGGGCAAGTGCGGCGCGGACCGAGGGGAAGGCCGCGAAGGAGTCGGGGTCGGCCTTGATCGAGATCACATGCCGCGACGGATCGAGTCCCGCGAGTGCCTGCCGCCAGGCGCCGAGCCGTTCGAGGGTGATCGATCCACCGTCGGGCACCTCCACGCCTCCCTCTGGCCGCAGATAGGCGGTGCGGTCGATGTGCTGGCCACCGGCCCGCCAGCAGTAGTGGATCACCGTCTCGCTGCGAGCGGCGTCGACGGCCTGGTCGTTCCACTCGGTCCAGCTCTCGCAGGGATGGGCATCCGGCACCGACCAGTCGTTGAGGAGATAGGCGCGGCCGTGCCACAGCACCAGCTGCGCGGGAATGCGACCGGCGAGTTCACGACGCCGCGGCGTGCGCACCGTGATGTCCCGCGTCTCCCGCACGCTCGCGATCTCTTCTTCGATGCGACGGATCTCCGCCTCGAGGCGGGGCCGATCCTCCGCCCGTTCGGAGTCGCGGCGAGCTTCCTCATCGAGGCGACTGCGCAGGATCTCCAGCCCAGCCTCTCGTCGAAGCAGTTCGGTCTCGGCATCGGCGAGGGCCTGCCGCGCCCCTTGGATGGCCCGATCCTCCGCCTCGAAGGCATCGGGATCGAAGGCGGCGATGCGAGCCTCGAGCTCTGCGATCTCGACGGCGCTCGCCTCGAGCCGCGGGTCGGGCGGTGCCGGCGCCGCTTCGGGCATCGCCTCGGTGCCGCGGACCGAAACGATCAGGGCCACCAGCATCGCCACGAAGATGAACAGCCCGAAGATGTTGCAGATCGCATCGAGCAGCAGGTCGAGGCCGTCTCCGTCCTCTTCGTGGCGTCTCATGGCGCGCCTCCGGGAGGGGCGCTCTCGTCGCGGCGACGCGGGGTGGGAAAGGCGTCGGAGGTCCAGCGGTCTTCACCGATGAGATCGAGCCCGAGCACCACCTCCGCGTAGGCTGGATCCGCGGCGATCGCCTCGAGCAGGGCCCGGTAGGTCGCGGTGCCCGAGGGCTTCAACACGACCAGCAGCGTCCGCTCGCGCCAGTCGCCGCGGCTGGTGAAGACCTCGAGGATGCGCCGGGCCTCCGCTTGCGGCGTCGGTGCGGCCAGCGCAATCGGCGCCTCGCGCTCCTGATCGAAGGAGACGATCGAACGGCCACCGGAGAGTTCGGCCACCGTGGGCGGATGGGGCTCGTCGTTCGCCACGAGGTAGACGATGCGGCGGCGGACCTCGACGGCGGCGAGATCCTCCTTGAGCCGATCGCGCCGCGCGAGCAGCGCTTCGGCGATCGCCTCGTCGGCGTCGAGCGAACCCGAGCGCAGCGCCGCGGCGAGCTCCTCGTCGGCGACACCCATCTCGCCGCGAAGGCGGCGAAGTTCACCGTCGAGTTCGCGCAGGCGGGCTCGGATGCGGGCGAGCTCCTGGTTGGGATCGAGCGCTTCGCGAGCCTCGAGCTCTGCGAGTCGGCGCCGCAGCCGCTCGGCCTGCTCGGCCCTCGCCTCGACCTCGGGTGTCGCATCGACCGGACTCGGATCAAGACGCGCCGCGGCTTCGGCGACACTCGTGCCGATCTGGAGGATGAGCAGCAGGGTGATGAGCAGGGTGAGGCCGATGGTGCAGACCATCACATCCTGGAAGGAGAAGAACGAGACCGGGCTGTCGCGTCTGCCGCGGGCCATGCTGGATCAGGCCTCCGACGGTGCGAGCAGCCGGACCCGCGCCACGATCTCGGCGGTGCACGCCTCGCGAACCTCGTCGAGGAACGACTCGTCCTGGCGGCGCACGAAGACCTGAAGAAGGTGGATCGCGAGGGCCGCCACCAGGCCTTCGCCGGTGGTGACGAATGCGGTGTCGAGACCGGCGATCACATCGGTGAGTTGTGCGGTGATCGATTCAAGCGGAAGTCCGGGTTGCCCGAGCACTCCGCCGAAACGTCCGATCGCAGCGGTGAGGCCGACAATGGTTCCGATGAACCCAAGCACCGGGATCGCCCAGACGAATCCGCGCACCAGGGTGTAGCCGCCCTCCACGAGGTTCTCGTCCTGTTCGGCGCGGGTGGCGAGCATCTCGTCGACGTCGGCGACGCGGCCGACGTTGCGGACGCTCTTGAGTGCCCGAAGCACCCGACTGAGGAACATGAACCGCTCCGGCTCCTCGACGCTCGTCTCGACCGCTTCGATCACCCGCTCGGCGGTCGAGCTGGAGACGTTGAAGGCCGGGTCCTCGGGGAGGAACCGCAGTCGCAGCGCGGTGCGCTGCGCCCGAACCTTGAGGGCCTTGAGCGAGAGGATGGCGATCGCCCAGGCGGAGAGGAACGCCATGGGAATCGGAATGCCCGCGAACGCGGTGAGATAGGTCCAGGCCATCGAGAAGCCCGGCCGTTCGCGGAGAGAGAATGCGAGGCCGTAGACCACCGCCAGCCCCACCAGCGCCACCACCAGGCTTGCGGCACCGCTGGCGTTGGTGAAGCGACCACTGGGAAGGCCCAGCCGCGCCTCGGGGTCGACGCTGCGGTACCGCAGCACGAACCCCTGCCGGGAGGCGGAGCCGGAAACGTGGCGATCGGGTGCGGTCTGCATCGGGTTCTCCGCGAACTTCATCGTTGGAAGCACTGGACCGGAGCCGGCGGCGGCGCGGCCCCGGCGAAGGAGGCGATGTCGCCGTCGAAGACGACCGGGACCATCACTGCGACACCGCCGCGATCGACCAGGATGACGAAGGTGCCGCCGCCCTCCGCGCGACGCAGCGGACCATCGGGTCCGGCGGGAACGAGGGTGCCGCTTGCCGCGAGCGGCGCCAACCCCGCCGCGAGCTCGTTCCACCAGTCGCGATCGGCAGCGGCGAGACGTTCCGCATCGGGAGCCTCGGACATCGCGAGACGATCGAGCCGCCGGGAGTCCGCGATGGAGTCGCGTCCTTCCGGCGCACGCTCGAGGAAGTCGCCACCGGTTCCGCCGATTCGACCGGCGTCGAGATCCTCGAGCCAGCGCTTGGCAACGCCGGCATTGGGTCCGGGCAGGCGATCGTGCAGCCGCCATAGCACTTGGAGGAAGGCCAACTGCAAGCGAGGGTCCTCTTCGCGGAGGCGATTGGTCGCCTCGATCAGGCCGAGCAGCTGCACCCGCACCGACTCCGCGTTTGCGGACTCGATCCGAGGCAGCCATTCGCGCAGGAGCTTCGACGCCGAAGTCTCCTCGGCGACTCCGGCCGGCGTCGACTCGACACCGGTCCGCGGCAGCAGCCGCCCGGCCGGGACCGAGAGTTCGCCGCGGTTGGAGACGGCGTTGTCGAAGGCGTTGCGGCCGCCGCTGCGGCGATAGACGAATCCACCGTTGGCAAGCGGCACCCGCAACAGGTCGAGGAATCCGCTGTCGAGAAGACCGGTGGTCACCGCCGCTCGCTCGCCCGCGGCTCCCTCCGGAAGCGCGTCGATCCGGTCGAGATAGCTTCGGAAGCGCCGCGCCTCGTCGGCGTGGGGGCTGCCGGGGAAGAGCGAGAGGTGCGAGCCGACCGCGGCGTTCATGGCTCGCGCCTCCTGTCGGGTCTCGGGATGGAACGATCCGACCTCGGAAGCGGCGCGGATCGAGCGTGACGCGGTCTCGCGCCAGTGTCGGACGGCAACTCCCGCTTCGGCGGCGGCGAGTCCGGCTTCGTAGGTGGTCAGGACCCCGCGAGCCGCGAGCACCGCACCATGGTCGGCGAGAAGTCGCCGGTAGCCGGCGAGATATCGCGACTCGTCGAGCGACTCGGCGGCCAGTTCGCGCTGCAGCCGCTCGAGGTCGGCAAGTCCCTCGAGCCGCATCGAGAGCGTGTTCTCGCGGGCTGCGAGCCGGTCAAGCATCGCCTTCGCCGCAGCTTCCTCGGATGCAGAGACTGCGATCGACTCGGAGACGCCGCGAATCTCCCCAGCGAGACTCGCGATCGCAAGCCGCGTCGCCTCGAGTTGGTCGGCGTCGGCTCCGGGGTCGGGGGTGGCGATCGCATCGGCACGGCGACCGAACTCGCCCAGCTGCGCTCGCGCCGCCGCGGCGCGGCGGGTGTCGAGTTCGGTGATTCGAGCCCGGAGCTCTCGCTGCCGCTCGTCGCGGCCGGGAATTCCGAGGTCCGGGTCGAGGGCGTCGATCTGCCGGAGCGAGCGCTCCAGAAGGCCGCGGCTCGACTCGGCAAGACCCTCGCCAGCGGTCTCGGCGAGCACGGCGTCGATGCCGGCAACGAGTTCAAGCGCAGCCGCCTCGGCCGCGTCATGTTCGCCGATGGCGATCGAGGCATCGGACACGATCGACTCGTAGCGGGCTCGGGCGGACGGCCACAGCGGGTCCTCCGCCGTGTTGGCAGCGTCGAGTTCCTGGAGAAGCGTCGCGGCCGCGGCGAATTCGTTCTGCTCGACGAGTTCGCCGAGGCGTTCGGCCTGTTCGAGGGCGTGCCGTTCGGCGAGCAGTCGCATCGCGAACCACGCACTGCCGCCCCCGACCACGATGACCACCACGGCGGCGATCAACGCTCGCTGACGCCGTCGCCGCCGGCGATCGTCCTCGGCTCGCGCCTCGAGGGCATGGAGTCGTGAGGTGATCCGGGCAGGCGAAGTGCGTCCGAGCCGATCGAGGTTGCGGGCGAGCGATCGTGCCTGCGTCAGATCGCCGCCGGAATCGAGCACCCGCTCGAGTTCGGCGACGAGTCGTGCCGCCTCGAGATCGGTCGCTTCGCTCGCCCGGGTCGCCTCGAGCCAACGGAACGCGGCGTCGCTCGCCTCGCGCTCCTGCGCGACGGCTCGCAGCGACTTCCATCGCCCTTCAAGTCGCTCAAGCGCCGCGCGGTCCATCGCCGCGAAGGCGAGGTGGACCTCGGCGGCGACCGCCTGGGCCTCGCGTTGCGACGCCGCGCGCTCGAGCAAGGCGCGGGCCTTCGCGATTCCCTCGCTCAAGTCGCTCGGAAGCTTCCGACCCCAACCGCGACCGCTGATGGAACTGGCGATGTCGGCAAGCGCTGTGGCGTCGCGTCGATTCGCGGCTGCGTCGGCTTCGAGACGCAGCGTTCGCAGGACGACCTC
>JAPOKA010000039.1 GCA_029977865.1 bacterium | reverse complement strand
CCCGAATCGAGACGGCGGTCGAGGCGCGGCCGCAGAGGCCGCACAGATCGAACCGCGACCGTCATGAGCCGATCCGCGGCGACGAATTCGCGGCGCCGGGCTTCGAAGAACTCGGCGGCGGCGCTCAGGCGGTCGGCGGCTTCGACCGGCTGATCACCCGAACCTGAGCGAACTGACGATCGCCCTCGACACCGCCGCGGTAGCCGTAGCCGGAGTGCCTCGCCCCCACCCAGGGCGTGCCCTCCGCGCCGCCGCAACTGCGGTTGATCCCGACCATCGCCGTGGCGAGCCGCGCCGCAACCGCTTCGGCCCGATCGGGACTTCCGAAGACCGCACCGCCAAGTCCGTAGGGACTGTCGTTAGCGCACTCGACCGCCTCGTCGTCGCCCGCAACCGTCATCACGCACGCGACCGGCCCGAAGGTCTCCTCGCGCATGATCGGCATCGAGTGGTCGAGGTTCGCGAGCACCGTCGGCGGCACGTAGTTCCCGTGGTCCCCCGCAGAGCCGGCACCGCCGAGCAGCAGGGCCGCGCCCCGCTTCACGGCATCCTCGACCTGTCTCAGCACCATCGCCTTCTGACGGCCATGCACCATCGGGCCCACCTGGACCCCTGCCTCGTCACAGGGCCCCTGCTTCAGGGCTCGGGCCTTCTCGACGAGCAGTTCGGTGAAGCGAGCCGCCACCGGCTTCGCCACGTAGATCCGTTCGGTTCCGACGCAGACCTGCCCGGCGTTGCGGAAGCAGTTGCGGGTGGCGAAGGTGGACGCCGCCTCGAGATCGGCATCTTCGAGAACGATCAGAGGATCCTTCCCGCCGAGTTCGAGGATGACCCGCTTGAGGCCGGGCCCGGCGGCCTCGAGGATGTCTGCGCCGGCGGCGCGGCTGCCGGTGAAGACGACCAGTTGCACCTCGGAACGCACCAGCGCTCTGCCCTGTCGCTCGTCGCCGTGCACGACCTGCAGCACCTCGGGATGGCCCGCCGCGGTCAAGGCTGCGATGATCGGGGCCGCCCACGCGTCGGCGGTGAGCGGCGTCTCTTCGGAGGGCTTGAGCACCACCGCATTGCCGGCCACCAGTGCCGGCAGCACCGACTCCTGCGGCATCGACACCGGGAAGTTCCACGGAGTGATCACCGCGGCGACCCCGAGCGGATCGAAGCGCATGGTGCTGCGGGTTCGCTCGTCCTCGACGATCGTCGGCGCGAGGCTGCGGCCGATCGACTCGACATCCGCGGCGAACACCGAGGCGGCATGCTTGGCTTCGCCGCGACCTTCGGGAAGCGGCTTGCCCATCTCCCGTGAAGCGAGGGTGCCGATGGTCTCGACGGCCGCGGCGAGGGCCGGCGCCGCTTCGCGCAGAATGCGGACCCGTTCGGCGATCGCCACCGCTCCCCACGCTCGAGCCGCACGCTGCGCCGCAGCGACCCGCACCGGTATCTGGTCGACCGGAGTGACCTCCACCCGGCCCACCACCGTGCCGGTGGCGGGATCGACCGACTCGAGCCAGTCGACGGAGGGGGAAAGTCGAGAAGCGCGAGCGGAATCGGCGACACTCATGACGGAGCTCCGGGCTGGGTCGAGGAGGAGGACTTTCCACCCCTTGGCTTCGAGGCGGCGAAGACGCAGGGTAGGCTGCGGACCCGCAAGGCGGCCCCAGATCCGACCCCCCTCCGAAGGTGAGGCGGCTCCGCGGCGAGACCGGCCAGATCCATGCCTTGAAGCCGCTCCGGCACCCGGTACACTGCTCGGCTTCCCTCAGGGCCGTCGGGGACACGCGTCGCGTGGCCCCGCATGAGGTGTCCGTCGCGGCGACGGGTGCTTCCGCCCTCTCCAGCCGCGGTCACGGTGCCGGCCACGACGCCGGACCCGGCCCGCGCGTGCAGTCTCGCGTGCGAGTCCGAGTCTCCGTGAACCTCTTCCCCCGACCTCTGTTCTTCCGTGCTCGTCCCGGCGATTGCTGCGCCGCCGACGTCGCGGCGACGCGCCTTCGTGGCCCGTGGTGTAACGGTAGCACACTTGGTTTTGGTCCAAGGAGTCCTAGTTCGAATCTAGGCGGGCCAGTGAACGCGCGTCGCCTTGCAAGCTCGGGACGGGAGGTGCCTCGATGAGTGCGCCGCCCGTCGCCATCGTGCTCGCCGCCGGCAAGGGCACCCGCATGAAGAGCGACCTGCCGAAGGTCCTCCATCCCGCCGCCGGCGAACCGATGGTTCGACATGTCGTCGAGGCGCTGCACGAGATCGGCGCCTCGCCGATCGTGCTGGTGGTGGGCCACGGCGCCGATCTTGTCCGCGAGGCCTTCCCCGATGCCGCGGAGCGCGACGTTCGCTTCGCGATCCAGGCGGAGCAGCTCGGCACCGGGCACGCGGTGATGTGCGGGCTCACGGAACTCAGCGAAGCGGAACGATCCCGCGACATCGTGGTGCTGTGCGGCGACGGCCCGCTCGTGCGCGGCCGAACCCTCGCGGCACTGCTCGACGCCCACAGCGGCAGCGGCGCTGCCGCGACCCTCGCGACGAGCAAGGTCGCCGATCCCACCGGCTACGGCCGCATCGCCCGCGACGAGTCCGGGCGCTTCCGCGCGATCGTCGAGCACTCCGACGCGAGCGACGCGGAGCGGGCGATCGACGAGATCAATCCGAGCGTCTACGCCTTTCGCGGTGCCGCCCTCGCCGCGGCTCTTCCGCGGGTCGGCCGCGGCAATGCCAAGGGCGAGATCTACCTCACCGACGCATTCGCCCTGCTGCTCGAGGACGAACGCTCGGGGCAGCTCGCCGGCCCCGCCGTCGAAGTGGTGGCCGCGGTGCCGCCCGAGGAGGTGCTCTCCGTGAACGATCCGGCGCAGCTCGCCGAGGTCGATCGAATCCTTCGCGCGAGGATGCGGGAGGCGACGCGATGAGCGCATCCGATCGGGAGCACCTCAAGATCTTCCCCGGGTCCTCGAACCCCGCCCTCACCGAGGCGATGTGCGAGCACCTCGACCTGCCCATCGGGCAGTCGTCGCTCGATCGCTTCCCCGACGGGGAACTGCTGGTGCGGCTGCACGAGGATGTCCGCGGCCGCGACTGCTACGTGGTGCAGTCGACCTGCGAACCGGTGAACTCCAACCTCGTCGAACTCCTGATCTTCCTCGACTGCCTTCGCCGCGCCTCGGCGCGGCGCATCACCGCGGTGATCCCCTACTTCGGCTACGCCCGCCAGGACCGCAAGGACGAAGGCCGGGTGCCGATCACCGCCAAGCTCGTCGCCAACCTCATCGCCGAGGCAGGCGCCGATCGCGTGCTGTGCATGGATCTCCATGCGGCGCAGATCCAGGGCTTCTTCGATCTGCCGGTCGATCACCTCACCGCGGCGCCGGTGGTGCTCAAGCACTTCGAATCGATCCGCGAGAGCCTCGGCGACTGCGTGGTGGTCTCGCCGGACGTCGGCAACGTGAAGGTCGCGAACATGTACGCCAACGCCCTCGGCTGCGAGCTGGCGATCATCGACAAGCGCCGCCGCAGCGGTGCGGAAGTGGTGCTGAAGAGCCTGATCGGCGAGGTGGCCGGCCGCAACGTGCTCATGTTCGACGACATGATCGCCACCGGCGGCACCGTCTGCGAGGCGGCGAAGCTCGTGCGGGAGCGGGGAGCCAAGGAAGTCCACATCGCCTGCACCCATGCGGTGATGGCGGGGTTGGCGCCGCAGCGGCTCGCGGAGGCGCCGATCGATCACGCGGTGGTCACCGACACCATCCCTCCCGGCGATCGCCTCGCGGCGTTGGGGGAGCGGCTCGAGGTCCTGAGCGTCGCCGGACTGCTCGGCGAGGCGATCCATCGAATCCATCACGACCAGTCGGTCTCGGCGATGTTCCGAACCGGCGTCGGAACCAAGCGCTGAATCCGTCCCATGACATGCCGGGCAGACGGCCCGGAGAGGAGTCCGAAACCATGAGTCACGAAACCCCCACCCTCGAGGCCCACCTCCGCGACCGACTCGGCTCGCGCTACGCCAAGCGGGTCCGGGCCACCGGCCGGATCCCCGCGGTCATCTACGGCCACGGACAGGATCCGGTCTCGGTGAGTCTCGATGCCAAGGAAGCCCTGCACTTCCTGCATCAGGGCATTCACGTCTTCCAGGTCGCGACCCCGTCCGGCCAGGAGACCTGCCTGGTCAAGGACCTGCAGTTCGGCCATCTCGGCGACAACGTGATCCACATCGACCTCGCCCGCGTCGACCTCGACGAAGAGGTCGAAGTGCTGGTGCACCTGCAGTTCGCCGGGGCACCAGCCGCGGCGGCCAAGTCGGGCGTGGTGCTGACCCACGTCCTCAACGAGATCTCGGTCCGCTGCAAGGTGCGCGACATTCCCGAGTCGATCCGCGTCGACCTCACCAAGATGCCCGGCGACGCCCTGCACGTCGGCGAGCTGCCGCTGCCGGCCGGCTGTGTTGCGGCGACCGCCAAGGAGGCCCTCGTCGCCCACCTCGAGTTCGTCTCCGAGACCGCCGAGGGTGAAGCCGCCGAGGCGCCCGCCGCCACCGCAACCCCCGAGGTGCTGACGGCCCGCAAGGAGAAGGAGGGCGAGGGGGCCTGAGCCCGCCGCCATTCCAGTCATGAAGCTCCTCGTCGGCCTCGGCAATCCCGGACTCGAATACCGCGGCACTCGGCACAACGCCGGGTTCGAGGTGATCGATGCGCTGAGCGCCCGCCACGGAAGCGGCGGGCGCGATGCCCGGGCGAAGTTCCAAGGCCTGCTCGAGGAAGTCGCGATCGGCGACGAGCGGGTGCTCCTGCTCAAGCCGTTGACCTACATGAACCGGTCGGGCCTTGCGACCGGCGAGGCGCTGCGATTCCACAAGCTCGATCCGTCGACGGATCTCCTTGTCGTGATCGACGACATGTCGATTCCCTGCGGTGCGATCCGGCTTCGCGGTGAAGGCGGCTCCGGGGGCCATCAGGGACTCAACGACATCCAGCGGGCCCTCGGGCACAGCAACTACGCCCGTTGCCGCGTGGGCATCGACGGTCCCGGCGAACAGGACTGGTCGAGCTACGTCCTCGGACGGCCTCGGCCCGAGCAGCGACCGCTCGTCGACGCGGGGGTCGCCCTCGCCGCCGAGGCTGCGGCCTGTTGGGTGACCGAGGGACTCGCAGCCGCCATGAACCGCTTCAATCGCTCCGAATCCGCATCGGCCTCCGAGCCGCCGTCATCACGTCCCGTTCGCCGCAGCGAACCACCCGCCGCCTCGGCCTAGGCCGCACGCGACTCCCATCGTCCATCCGAACCACCACCAGAACCGAACCTCAAGAGTCATTCAGGACCCACACCATGAGCGAGAACGCCACCACCGCCCGCACCCGCGCCTACGAGGGCATGTTCCTCTTCCCCCAGTCCGCCTCCGCCGACCTCGGTGGCGCCGTCGATCATGTGCGCGAGATCCTCGCCCGCAGCGGTGCCGAGATCATCAGCCTGGTCAAGTGGGACGAGCGGCGGCTCGCCTACGACATCGCCGGCAACAAGCGCGGCCTCTACCTGCTGGCCTACTTCCGAGCCCCGACCTCGGGCATCGCCCGCATCGAGCGCGACTGCAACCTCTCGGAGCGGATGCTTCGAAGCCTCGTGCTCAACGCAGAGCACATGCTTCCCGAGCAGATGCAGAACCTCGAAGGCCAGCAGCAGCTCGCAGACGAGATCGCCCTGCGGCAGGAGCGGGCCATGGCGGAGTCGGAGGCCGCGAGCGTTGAGCCTGCAGCGGCTGGCGACGACGACGGCGGCAAGTGAGTCCCCCGGACTGACCACACCCTGTCGCTCCCCGCCCCCGGGCGGGGAGTTTTTGTGCCGGAAGTTCGGCTCCTGTTCGGGAGTGTCCCCCGTCCGCCGCTACCATCCCCCGACCGCAAGCGCAGGGATGCTGGTGCCTCCCACGCCGCCGGCGGCCGAGGGCCCGGCCTCTCAGGAAAGGAGTCTCACCATGGCGAACTACAACAAGGTCCTGCTGATGGGAAACCTCACGCGGGACATCGAACTGAAGCAGACCGCTGGCAACCAGTCGGTGGCCGAGATCGGCCTCGCGGTCAACCGCCGCTTCAAGGACCGCGACGGCAACGACCGCGAGGAGACGACCTTCGTCGACTGCGAGGCGTGGGGCCGTACCGCAGAGGTCATGGCCCAGTACCTCGCGAAGGGGCGACCGGTCTTCGTCGAGGGTCGTCTCAAGCTTGACTCGTGGCAGGACCAGAGCGGCAACAAGCGATCGAAGCTCCGGGTGGTGGTGGAGAACTTCCAGTTCGTCGATTCCAAGGGTTCCGGCGGCAGCGGTGGAGGCGGCGGCGGCCGCGCTCCCCAGCGCGAGCCGATCCATACCGGCGGGAACTCTGGCGGCAACGGCGGAGACGACGACATTCCGTTCTGAACGGCTCAGCCGAACTCGATCAGCCTCGTGGCGCCGCTCATCGCGGCCACTCGATGCCCCGAACTCGCTCGCGCGACTTCGGGGCTTTCTGTTCGTTCTCCGCGAGCGCGATCGGCTCCTCCGCCGCGGCGATCACCGACCGCAGGCGCCCCAATCGGAGAGCACCTGCCCGAGGTCGACCGCGTCGACGAGCCCGTCGCCGTTGAGGTCCGCAGCGCACTGCCCGCAGTCGCCCCATGACTGCAAGATCGAGGTGAGGTCGGCAGCGTCGACGCAGCCGTCATCGTTGAGGTCGCTCAGCAGCGCGATCGGAAAGCGGAAACACCCTTGGGTGTTGGTCGCGGCGTAGATGGCACCCTCGTGAATCGCGAGGTCGAAGACGGCCAGATCGCCGAGGCCGCGGTCGAGGGCTCTCCAATGCCCACCGTCATCGAAGGAGCAGAACACCCCCTGCCCGAAGGCCGCCGCGACGATCAACCGCTCATCGCTGGCGAAGCCCCGCACGGTCGATGGCGGCAACCCGCCCGCCAGCAAGGCCCAACTCGCTCCAAGATCCGTCGAGCGGAACACTCCGGTCCCGATCGGACCCCCTGCGAAGAGGGTGCCATCCTTGGCCTCGATCGCGCGGAAGGTGCTCGCGGTGAGGCCGTTGTTGGCAGGCACCCAGCGACCGCCCCAGTCCTCGCTCTTGAAGATGCCCCAACCGTTGGTGCCCACGAACAGCGTCGACCCGATCGCGGCGATGCAGCGGACGTCGAGGCCGGCCAGACCAGCCGGCGACCAGTGCTCGGCCTGATCGAGCGAGCGAAACACGCCGGCGGGCCCGACGAGGAACAGCTTCCCGTCGACGGCGAGGATGTTGTGGCCCAGAAGCGTGGTCAAGCCCTGGCTGCGTGGCGTCCACGTCACTCCCCCGTCGCTGCTGCGGTGGACGCCTTGACTGGTGCAGTCGTAGAGATGGACGCCTTCGTCGGTGAAGCCTCGGGTCGGGCCGACCGGATCGTTTCCCGAGTTCGAGGGCACGAAGCTCGCACCGCCGTCGTCGGACCGGTACACGCCGGTGGCGCCGCCGAGCAGCACGACCCCGGGGATCTCGTAGGCAGCCTGCAAGTTGAGGCCGGCCGTGCCGTCACAGGGAGTCCATTGGCCGGCGGCGGACATCGCCATGAGGAGCGGGAGGCTACTCCCGACGCGAGCCCACCTTCGCGCGGGCCGACTCGGGAACCGGTCGCATGACACCGAATTCCGTCGACGGCTGCCGGCTTGCATGCTCATCCTGCTCCAACGGGCCGCAAGGCCACGCCTTGCGTTCCCACGCCGGTTTTTTCAGCGGCGACCGGAGATCCCGGACCGCTCGAGCCAACATCGACGAACGTCAGCGGAACCCGGCCGCAACGACCTCGGGTGGATCTCGCGCCGGCGAGTGCCGATCAGCAACCGCCCCACGCGGCCAGAAGCACCGCGAGGTCATCGCCGCCGACGGTCCCGTCACCGGTGAGATCGACCTTGGGATTGGTGGTGCCCCAAGCTGCGAGCAGGATGGTCAGATCCTCGCCGCCGACGGTGCCGTCGCCGCTGAGATCCGCCGGGCACTCGACCGCAAACTGCACCCTGAATCCGAAGGTGCCGCTCGGCCCGCGGCCTTGACCCACGACCGTGCTGCCGTCTGCGGAGATTCCAAGCGGCAGGGCGAGAGTCACGCCGGTGGGGATCTCGATTCCGGAAGCGATGGCGAGGTCGGTGAGATCCTGCTGGCCGCCCTCGGCGGTCCAGATGAAGCCGCGGCCGAAGCTCGCCGGTCCCGGGAAGGGTCGATAGAAGCCCACGATGGTGTTGCCGTCGGCGCTGATCGCCACCGAGGCACCGCGCCAGCCCGGCGTCGGGGGCGAGGCGATGTTGACTCCGCCGGTGGCACTGCTCCACCGCCAGGCGTTCCAGCCGTTCGAACTCACGCCGTTGCCGACCGCCCAGGTGCCATCCGCCGAGCAGCCGGAGGCTTCGCCGAGCATGGAGCCGCTCGAGGCGAGGGTGATGAGCGTCTGCACGCCGTCGACCCAGACCGCGCCCTGCCGGAACCCGGTCTTCGAATCCTGCCACCCCACCACCACCGAGCCGTCTTCATCGCAACCATTGGCCCGGGTGCTTCGACCAGTCACCGTCGAGCCCAGATCGACCGGCGGCGCGAGATCGACCGAGCGGATCGCATGGGCGCCGCCCGCCGAGATCCAACCGAGGCCGACCGCAGTGGAACCATCTCCGGAGATGCCCCAGCCCGAACTGGTCTCGCTGCCCGAGGATGAACCGATTCCACCGAGCGGAACCCAGGTGGCCACCTCGTCGAGCAGGCAGATCCCCATCTCGTAGAGCCCGGAGATCGGATTGAACACCGTGCCCACCATCCGCGAGCCGTCGTTGGAGACCTTCGCCTGGCCGCCGACGCCGTTGCCTGCGGCGGTGCCGCCGACCATCACCAGTCCGGTGGCCTCGGTCCAGTAGAAGTACTCGGTCGGGCTCGTGCCGACCACCAGTTCACCGTTCTCGCTCGCACCGGAGGCGTAGAGCGACGGGCCGAGATCGTTGAACGTCCCCTGACCGGAACTCGCGGAACCCGTCGCCAGCACCGTCACCAAGCCCACCGCCGCAACGCGGCGAACCGAACGCGAACTCGTCATCATCGATCTCCGCCAAAGGTCTCGGACCGGATTCCCCGTCGCCCCCACGAAGGAGCCTGCGGATTCAAAGTACGCCCCGGGCGGCAGCGATGCCAGCGTCGCATCCGCAGTTTCACGGTGATTGACCGGATCGAAGGCCGCCCCCGGCTTCGATCGGCTCGCGAAGCCATCGCATCGACGCCGCTCGGCCGCGATCTTGCCTCGAGTTGGCGGCAGGATGTCGAAGGCACGCCCAATCCGGAGAAGCGAGCCTCTCAGCAGGCGACGCCACCGACCGCGAACCGCCGCTCGCCCTCGAGCTGTCGTTCGCGACGGACGAGCTCGCCCAAGAGCGTTCGGGTCTCGAGATCGAGCACCTCGATCATCGAGACGATCGCCGCGGCGAGGTCCATCGAGTCGATCCCCGACCGGCCTTCGTCCGCTGCGATGCTTGCGCGGGCGCTGGCAAGCTCCTCCGGCTCCACTCTCGCGAACATCGACTCCAGTTCGCCCCGGCCCTCGAGTGAATCGGCGAGTTCGCCGAGCAGCGCCGCGGCCCTTCGCACCGCCGCGTCGACGGCTGGTCCGTTCGGAGCGTCCGCCAACGCCATGGCCTGCGCTTCGCGCAGACGCATCAGCGTGAATGCGGCAAGGAGCGCCTCCTCGAGCGAGGACCGCACCGCCCCGAGAATCTCAACCCGCTCGCGGCTCATCGCCAACTCCACCGTGGCATCACCGACAATGCGGTCGAAGGTCGCCAGTTCCGCTCGCGCGATCTGCTGCAGCGATTCCTCGCGCTTCCTCGAGGCTCGCCTTGTCGCCGCCGTCGCACCAGCGGACAGCGGCTCGAGGAGCATGGAGTCGCGAAGGGCGCGAAGGGTCGCCGCGAGCCCCGCGTTGAGGCGATCGCGGGCGTAGACCGGCCGCACCAGCACGAAGACCGCCCAGGAGATCACGGTGGCTCCGAAGACGCTGGTGAAGCGATCCTGGATCGGCGCGAGGCTGACCGACAGCGAGTCGCTGGCGGTGAGCGCGAAGAAGACGCTCATCGCGAAGCTCAAGCCGATCGGTGCCGCCGCCGGGCTCTGCATGGCGATCGCTCCCGGGAAGAGCGCCGCCGCCAGAACCGCGGCGTAGACCCACGGATCCTGGGCATTGGGAAGCGCCACCACGATCGTCAACAGCGCCACGAACAAGGCGGCGATCAAGCCCACGAGCCGCATGGAGAATGCGGCATTGATGCCACCCATGCTGAGGCTCGAGAGCAGCAGTGACATCAGCACCAGCACCTCGGCGCCGCCCCATGCTGGATAGATCGCCGCGAAGGAGAAGGCGATCAGGGTTCCGAGGGTGGCCTTGGCGGCGAAGAGCCCCACCCAGCGATTCGGCGCTCGCAGCAGTTCCGCGATCAAGGCCGGGAGGTTGCCTCCCAAGTCGCGGTCGTGGGAGGGCAGCGGCACCGTGTCAGGAATCGCGACCGCCCGGCGGCCGGTGGCTTCGACGGCGACTCGCATCACCGACTGCAGCATGCGGTAGAGCGCGGAGTAGGTCTCGAGCCGCGTCCTGCCCGCGCCGGAAAGGGTCGGGCCCGTCGTGGCCAGCGCTTCGCGACACCGCCGCTCGAAGTGCGCGAACACCGGCTCGAGATCGATGAAGGCGGCGGGGCGCCCCGCGCGAATCGCTGCCGATAGCGCGTCGCATTGCAAGGCGATCTTGCCTCGCACCTCCTCGGTGAGGCCGGAAATCGTCTCGAGCGAACCTGGCGGATGCGGCAACACGCGCACCACCCGCCGCAGACGGTTCCACCCCAGCACCGCCCGCATCGCCGCAGCGAGAATGCCGAAATTGTCGTAGGCCACGCACGGTCCAAGCCGAACCCGCAGCCGCGCCAGCAGTCGCTCTGTCTCTCCGCTGCGCTGAATCGACCATTCCGCCCCCACATGCCGCTCGTCGCTTGGCGGGAGTCGCAGCGTGGCCGCCAAAGACTCGAAGCCGCCCGCGAGGCGGTCACGAAGCATCGCTTCTTCGCGGCCGCGAAGAAAGGCCATTCCAAGCAGGCCCGCGGCGAGCACACCGACGAAGAGCTGCTGCGCCGCGGTCCACACCATGGTCGCGACATCGCCGCCGGCCGCGGCATTCCAGAAGAACAGCGCCGGACAACCAACCCCGATCATGAAGATGAAGAAGTCGAGGCCGCGGGCAAAGGAATAGAAGCCGACGAAGGTGATGGTCGCAACCAGCGGCAGCAGCAGCCACGGCAACTGCTGCACCAGCTCTCCCGCCACCGCGGAAGCGGCGCAGGCGATCGCGACCGCGGCCAGCCGCTGCAGCAGCAACCGCAGCGAATGCGGCACCATGGGCAAGGCCAGCACCGGCAAGGCCGGCAGCACGCCGCCCGGCAACTCGAAGAGATGGACGAGCGTGACCACCAGCACCGCTGCGGCGACGAACACGCAGGCCCCGGGCAGGGCGTCTGGCCAGCGCCGCAGCGAGGCCGCAAACGCATCGACCGCCCAGCCGAAGGAACCTTCGCGCGAGCGCGGCCGCGGACCCTTCGAGGCGACGGACGCCGCTCCGGCGACGGCATTCACCGGCGGCTCGCCAGTCCGGGCGCAGGCGAACTGGGACTCGCGAACGTTCCCAGATCGACTCCCGCCGCAAGCGACAACTCCGCCGAGGCCACCAGCAGCCCCGCTCGCGAAGCGACCAGTGTCGAGCGCGCTTCCTGCAGATCGCGCTCGGACTGCACCAGCTCGGTGATGGTGGCCAGGCCGTTGGCGTAGGCACGTTCGACCGCCGCGAAGGCCTCTTCGCTGCTGGCAAGCAACGCCAGCGCGTAGTCGTACTGCTTGCCCGCTGCCTGCACCTGGAAGTACGAGTCCCACGTCTCGCCGATCGCCTCGAGCCGAAGCTGTCGCAACTCCGCCTCCGCGGCATTGCGGGCGGCCCGCGCGGCCCGAACCGCGTTAGAGCGTTCGAAGCCGTCGAACAGGAGCCACTCTCCCGAGAGCCCGACCGACCAGGTCGCGGGCACCCCGGTGTCCCACGGAAAGGTCTGTCCGACGCTGGTGTCGGTCTGGAACGTCGTGGCCACCACACCCACGCTGCCCGAGGCGGTCACGGTGGGCATGAACTCCGCATTCGCGCGACGAATCACCGCCTCGGCGGCCCGGAGCCGCCCCACTGCCGCGGCCAGGTCCGGTCGGCCGACCAGCGCCTCGTCGACCACATCCTCGACGCGGTAGGCGAGGGCTTCGGGCAGTTCCTCCTCGCGAATCGGCTCGATCTCGATCGGCAGCGTCGCGGGAAGGCCGCACGCGGTGAGCAGCGAACTCTTCGCGTTGAAGACGCCTGCAACCGTCGCCTCGAGGTCGAATCGGGCCTGGGCGAGGTCCTGTCTCGCAAGCAGGAGTTCGGGCATGGTGGCGAGGCCGGTCTCGAGGCGCTGTTCGACCATCGCCGTCACCGTCTCTGCGAGTTCGACGTTTCGCGTTGCCGCGAGTTGCAGCGCGATCGCCGAATCGAGCTGGTAGTAGGCGACCTGCACGTCGCGGATCGCCTGCTGCAGGGCCCGATTGAAGGTGAGGTTGGCCGCCCACAACGCCGCACGTGCGCGGTCGTCATCGGCCTCGCGGCGACCGAAGTCGAGCAGGAGATAGTTGAGCGCCAACTGGGGAATGAACGCGACCTGCTCGACGAAGAACGCCTCGCCGGTCGCCGGGTAGATCTCGCGGGCGTAGTAGAAGTCCGCCTCGAGTCCGAGCGTCGGGAGCCACGCCCCCTGCACGATCCCGTACTCGGCGGCCGCGCGACGCGCCTCTTCCCACGCGGCTCGGGTCTGCGGACGATGGGCGAGCGCCGTCTCGACGAGCCGCAGCAGCGATTGCGGCCGGCCGCCGAGGTCGACCCCCGGCGGCGCCGGTTCGAGCATGGAGACCGCGGCGACGCCGGTGGTGAGGTGCCCGCGGGCCTCTCCGCTCACCTCCCACGGAGAACCCGCGTCGCTCGAGGCGAGGGAGTCCGGATCGAGAGCGGCAAATGGGCGATCGTGGCACGCCGAGAGTCCCGCCGCAGCGAGCGCAAGCAGCACGCGGCAGGAACGCACGCGACGACGACGAGGGTTGATCATCGGGAACGGGATCCGTCCTGCCCACCTGCGCCGAACGCCGCGAATGTACCATCCGCCGCCGATGACTCCGCGGTGCCGCAAGACCGGATCTCGCAGGTGGATCGCAGCGTTGGCGAGCGCCGCGACCGCCGCGGTGCTCGGCGGTTGCGATCCGATCTACGACCTCGACGGTGCCTTCTTCCCAGGATGGCTCGCGGCGGCCGTCGGCGGCATGCTCGCCACACTGCTCATTCGTTGGCTGCTGGTCAAGACCGGGCTCGATGAGCAGCTTGGATGGAAGGGCCTCGCGTATCTCGGCTGCTATCTGATGTGTTCGATCTCGCTGTGGCTCGTCTTCTTCACCACCTGAACGCGCGATGGCCGCCCCACCCCCGACGAGCGACACCACCGCGTCCGCCCCGAACGAGACCGCCTCGGCACGGGTGCTTTCGCAGCAGGACTCGTCCCGCTCCGGGGCCGATTCCCTGCTGCGGCGAATCCTCGGTCGCACCATCGGGATCGGCCTCATGGTCGGCGGCCTCACCAGCGTGCTCATCCTCGCCAACGAACTCGAGATCCGTCCCCGCACCGACGACGCCTACGCGCGGGCCAACCTGATCGGGATCGCCGCCCACGTCTCCGGGCCGATCGTCGATCTGCCGATCGTCGACAACCAGCCGGTCTCGAAGGGCGACCTGCTCTTCGTCGTCGATCCGCAGCCCTACGAGGTCGCCCTCGCCTCCGCCGAGGCCCGCCTAGCTCTGGTCGATCTCGAGATCGCCTCGCTCGAGGCCCAGGTCGAGGCTGCGCGGCGATCGGTGACCGCCGCGGAGGCGCAGCTCGTCAAGGCCAGCGCCGACGCCGACTACGCGAAGAAGTACTTCGAGCGGGTCGAGCCGCTGCTCGCTGATCGCTTCGTCACCCCCGACGCCGTCGACAAGGCCCGCTCGGACGCCGAAGCCACCGCCGCCGCAGTGGCCGCGGCCGAGGCGCTGCTCGCCAAGTCGGAAGCCGAGCTCGCGACTTCGATCGCCACCCTCGGTCAGATCGGCGAGATCAATGCACGCCGCGAGGCGGCCGAGGTCGCCGTCGCCGATGCGAGGCTCTTCCTCGACTACTGCTTCGTGAAGAGCCCCATCGACGGCTACATCACCAACCTCAACATCGCCGTCGGCGAGTACGCCAACGAAGGGCAGCAGGTCTTCGCGATCGTCGACCGCACCGTCTGGTACGTGATGGCGAACTTCAAGGAGACCGACCTGCCCTACTTCGACGTCGGCGCGACGGTCGAGATCTACCGTCTCTCCGAGGCGGGCGAACGGCTCGCGGGCGTGGTGCAAGGGATCGGTTGGGCGCTTTATCAGCAGGATGGCGCGACCGTCGGCGTGCTGCCGGACGTCTCGCCGACGCTCGACTGGGTGCGCCTCGCGCAGCGATTCCCGGTGCGAATCGTCATCGAGAGCGAGCCGCGGCGGCCGCTTCGCATGGGCGAGACGATGTCGGTCATCCTGACGCCACCGGGCGAGGGCGAGCCACCGCCGCGGTTCCCGCAGGTGCGGGCGCTCTTCGACTGGCTCGGACTCGACGACTGAGGTTGCGGAACTCGAGTCAACGCCCCCGAGAATCCGCGTCGTCTCGGAGCGGCAACGGCGTCCACCGAGATCGATCCGCCCCCTCGCGGTGGACGAGGCCGCCTGCTCGCGGGATAAGTAGAGGCATGATCCATCTCGCCGCTGTCCCTGCCGCACTGCTTCTCACCCTCTCGACGCCGATTGCAACCCTGAGCCAACCCTCGCCTGGTTCGGTTCAATCCGTCGCCGCTGGTGCGGAGCAGACCTCGCAATCGGAGCTCGAACGTGCTCTTGCGGAAGTCCCCGCCGAGCAGCGTTTCGCGATGGAGTGGCTCGTCGCGCGAATGCCCGAACGAGACCGGAACGAGGTGTCCGCCTCGTTCCTCCTCGAACATGTCGACGAGGCGTTCCGCGCGTGGCAGGACGCGCCGTGGCAGTCGATGGTCCCGCGCGAGGTTTTCCTCGACGCGATCCTGCCTTATGCCTGCGTGAGCGAACGTCGCGATGCGTGGCGCGATCCGATGCGCGAGCTCGCCGCACCGATCGTCGCGGACGCCACGACTCCCGCCGAGGCCGCGATTCGCCTGAACCAGCAGGTCTTTCCCAAGACCGGCGTCAAGTACTCGACCAAGCGCAAGCGAGCCGACCAGAGCCCGGCAGAGTCGATCGAGCAGGGTCTCGCCTCCTGCAGCGGGCTCTCGATCCTCTTGATCGACGCCTGCCGCAGCGTGGGCGTGCCAGCGCGTTTCGTCGGCGTGCCGATGTGGACCGATCGCAGCGGCAACCACTCCTGGGTCGAGATCTGGGACGGCGAGCGATGGCGCTTCACCGGCGCCGCAGAACCAAGCGGCGATCGGCTCGACGAGGCGTGGTTCACCGAGCGGGCCCGCACCGCGGTAGCGGGCGATCCCGAGCACGGGATCTACGCGGTCTCCTGGGGAGACTCGCCGCTCGCCTTCCCGATGTCCTTCGACGGCGAGCCGTCGCCTTCGCGAGCGATCGACGTCACCGAGCGCTATCTCGCGGCCGCCACGCCGCTGCCGGAGGGCCACGGCCGCGTGCGGATTCGCGTCGCCAACGGAGATCAGAGGGTCGCCGTACCGGTGCGGGTGACTTCCGACAGCGGCGAGACCCTCTTCGAAGGACTCTCCAAGGACGAGCGATTCGACGCCAACGACCATCTCACCGCGACGCTCCCGGTGGGAACGGCGTTCGTGGTGGAAGCCGAGGGTGGTTCGCCGATCGAGGGCAGGCTTGCCGGAGAGGCGATGCTCGTCGAGCTTCTCGTCGCCGGCATTCCGGACGAAACCCCGGAGCTTGCGAGCCCGACCGTCGCCGTCGACCCGAAGGCCTCGCGGGCCGCGCTCAATGCGATGGCGCGAGCCGTTCGCAGTGGCGGGCTCGCCGCGGCGACCGCGGGCGATTGGGCGCGCGTGCCGCTCACCGAGGAGGACGTTCTTCGTGCGAGCATGGTGCTCGTCGCCGCACACGAGGCCATGGTCCGCCGCGAGCATCTCTCCGACCTTCGTCGCGGTGTCGTCGAGATCGACGGTCTCAGCATGCCGGTCTGGTACCAGACCTACGGCGAGAGCCCCAAGAGCGGCCGCAGCCTGTTCATCTCGATGCACGGCGGCGGTGGTGCGCCCGCCGAGGTGAACACCAGCCAGTGGGAGAACCAGAAGCGGCTCTACCGCCCCGACGAAGGCGTCTACCTCGCGCCTCGAGTCCCGACCGACACCTGGAATCTCTGGCATCAGGCCCACATCGATCGGTTCTTCGATCGCCTCATCGCGGATCTCGTCGTCGTCGAAGGTGTCGATCCGGACCGGGTCTATCTGATGGGTTACTCCGCGGGCGGCGACGGCGTGTACCAGCTGGCGCCGAGGATGGCCGATCGCTTCGCGGCGGTGGCGATGATGGCGGGCCATCCCAACGAGACCAAGCCCGACGGCCTGCGCAATCTTCCCTTCGCGCTGTGGATGGGCGCCGAGGACGGCTCGTACAACCGCAACGGTGTCGCTCGCGCCTTCGGCGAGAGTCTCGACACGCTCGCGAAGAACGACCCCGGCGGGTATCCCCACGAGGTTCACATCGTTCCCGGCAAGGGCCACTGGATGGACAAGGAAGACGCCGCCGCGGTGCCGTGGATGGCAGGCCACACCCGCAATTCCCGCCCCGAGAAGGTGGTCTGGCTGCAGGATGACGTGGTGCACCCCCGCTTCTACTGGCTCGCCGTGAGCGAACCCGCAGCCCGCGCCCGCATGGTCGCTTCTCGCTCGGGGCAGACGATCTCGATCGACGAGTGGGCGCCGCAAGGCGCGTTGCGAATCCGCCTCGACGACGCGATGCTCGACCTCGACGAAGAGGTGGTGGTCGTTCAGGGCGAGCGCGAGCTCTTCCGCGGACGCCTGCCCCGGACGATCGCCAATCTCGCGGCGACGCTCGCCGAGCGTGGCGATCCCAAGGGCCTCTACGCGGCCGAAGTGGTGGTCACACCGGCTGCACCCTGAGTCGAAAACGAAGCTCAGCTCGCCGGCGTCCAGACCGCCAGCGTCGCCCACTGAGGATCGGTGAAGACGCAGATGCGTCCCACCGTCGGAATGTCGGTCGGCGGCAGCGCGACCCTTCCGCCGAGTTCGCCCACCCGCGTTGCGATCGCGTCGCAGGACTCGACCTGCACGTAGGGCAGCCACATGTTGCGATCGAGCTTGGCGTCGGGCGGCGGCGCCATCGCGCCCGCCCGCATGGGACCCGGGCCGCTGCCGTCGCCCGGGCCATGGAAGACCACGTAGAGCGAACCCATGTCGTGCTCGCTCGAGGTCCAGTCGAAGAGCCCTTCGTAGAACCGCCGCGAGGTCGGGAGGTCTGGCGCGAGCAGTTCGTTGTGCATCACCGCACCCACGCCGGTCGGATTGACGCCATCGCCGCCCTTGAAGAGCCCGATCTCTGCGCCGCCCGGATCGATCGCCAGCGCGAAAGTCCCGCCGGGCGTGGTGGTGGGCGGAACCCGAACCTCGCCTCCGAGCGCCGCCGCCCGGGAGGCCGCGGCCGCGACATCCTCGACCGCGACGTACGAGCGCCACGAGGCCGGCATCCCCGGCGGTCGCCCGGCTGCCGCTGCAATCGCCCCACCCACCGCCTGTTCGCCGCGCATGAACAGCCGGTACGGCGGATCGGGCATCTCGAGCACCTCGACCCTCCAGCCGAAGAGCGCCGCGTGGAACGCACACGCGGCTTCGAGGTCGCCCGCGTGCAGTTCGTGCCAGCAGAAGTTGCCCGGACCGATGGGGATGGCATTGGGATTGGTGGTCATGAGAAGTGATCTCAGCGGCGAAGTCAGAAAGCCTGCGCGGTGAACGCCGCCGCGCGGGCCGCAGTAGGCGCCTGCAGGCAGAGGACGAGCAAGAGGGCCGCGCCGACGAGGAGCGGCCAGGGCGAGTGCGCGATGAGTCCCATCACCCCGGCCAGAAGCACCGGGCCTTCGCTGAGGGCGCCGACCACGATCGAGGTCTGCATGAAGCGATCGGGAGCCTGCCGCGGATCGAGCCGCGCCGACCGGAGTGCGGCGGCGCGGACGAATCGAACAGCGATCAGCGCCGAGACTCCGACGGCAAGCGGCACCAGCCAAGCCACCACCTCCAGGCTCGAACCGGGCGCGGTGGTCGTCGATCCCTCGAGCCAGAAGACCACCAACAGGAAGAACGCGGCGCCAGCGACGAGCGCCGCATGGATGACCTGGACCACCTTCAGGCGGCCACGCATTTCCTCCGAGAGTTCGCAGGCAGAACTCGGCCGGCCGGCCACTGCGGACTCGTCGAGGTCAGGCGGTTGAAAGCGAGGTTCGTCGCGAGGCATGAGGATCTTCGATCTGCCGAGCGCCGCAGAGGTCGCGGTCACTGAGAATCCGGCGGACGAGAAGGCCCGACGATCGCCCTGCGAACAAGCGCCAGTTCGAGCGCCGCGAGCAGCACCACCGCCGCACCGTACCCGAGCCGCCACGCCAGCGCACCCGGCAGGGGCTCGAAGCTGGCCAGGAACCCGAACGCCGCAAAGGCCAGAAACGGGAGCACTGCGAGGGCGAAGAGGATGCTCGGAAGTCGTTGCATGGCTCGTTCTTGGGGATCCTCGCGCCTGAGTTCGTCGCTCGCAGCGGGGTCGGTCGACCGTGAGGCGGCGAGCAGATCGCCGGGGAATCATCGAGTGGATCGAGCGAGCGGGCCGAATGGACCTCTCGCGAGGCGTGGCGTGCTCGGTGCCGCCGCTTCCGCGACGATGGTCGGCCTTCACACCCGACCTTACCCGAAGAGAGGAGCATCCCGTGCGGCGATCCCACATCTCACCTGCGGCCGCAGCAGCGATCGCCGTGGGTTCCGCCACCTTCGCCGCGCCGCCGCAGCCGCTCGACGCGGACGAAGCGGCGCTGGTGGCGCTCTTCGGCGACGCGGTCTCGCTGACTCCGATCGATGTCGAGATGGACCTCGACGAGATCCTCCGCGCCACCGTCGCGGCGAAGGAGACGGAGTTTCTGGTGCTGCACGGCCCCGGCACCGGCGGCTCCCTGCATCGATCCGTCAAGGCGGTGGGCAGAGCGCCGGCCCACTGGCCGAACTCGGATGTGCCCCCGGTGGCGGTCACCCTTCCCGGCCGCTCGGTGATGTACCTCTTCCTCGACGCCAAGGGCTCCATCGTCGCGGAGACCCAACTCGACCTCGAGCAGGCGGTCCTCGTCACCTTCACTCCTGGCGAGATGCGGGTGCCCCACCAGGGAGTACCCGATCCCTATCAGATGAAGGTCAAGGTCTGGGACCTCCACGACCCCGGCGACCTCGAACACGAGGGCACCATGAACGTGGTCGCCCGCAATCGCGGCACGTGGCGAGTGAAGACGCCGGCGGGCGAGTTCGACTGTCTCATGCTTCGCCTCGACTACGACGGCAAGGTCGGCCCGGCCTCGGTCAAGGACACCAACCTGCGGTTCATCTCCCCGGAGGTCGGGCTCGTCGCGTCGGTGGAAGGCAAGCGGGTCTCGGCGATGATCTTCTACAACACCGACACCCGGATCGCTTTGGCCCTGAAGGACCCGCCGCCGCAAGCCCGAGCGACTCCAGCGAAGCCCCCCTCCGCCGGCAGCCGGCCCGACGCCGCCACCCGCTGAGATGGGCTACCCTCCCCGCCCGCATGATCGCCGCCGTAGCTCAATTGGCAGAGCACCTGATTTGTAATCTGGAGGTTGCGGGTTCGATTCCCGCCGGCGGCTAGCCGATCTACCCCTCCCACCCCCACCGGATTTCGGTGCGTTGAGGAGAACCTTGGTCGCGGCTAGACTCGCCGCTTCGCGCGGGACCGCCCGCAGAGACAACTCGATGCCCAAAGGGCGGTTACCCAAGTGGCCAACGGGGTCAGACTGTAAATCTGATGGCATACGCCTTCGGGGGTTCGAATCCCTCACCGCCCACTGCCTGACTTCTCCGCCGGCGCAGACTCGCCGCCCAAGCGGAACTCGATCGCGGGGTGTAGCTCAGCTTGGTAGAGCGCTTGCTTCGGGAGCAAGAGGCCGCAGGTTCAATTCCTGTCACCCCGACTTGCTTGAAGGTCCGCTTGAGGCCCTGCCTCGGCGGACCTTCGGCGTTCCCGGGGTGCTGCTCGGTCCGGCGAGAAAGGCCTTGACTCGGCTCCGAGCGTGCTCGCATCGATTGCGAAGTTCCGGCGTGATCCCTCCCGCGATCCACAGGACGGATCCCCTGCCCGCTCGCCGCGGCGAGCGTTCGCCTCGTCCCCCGAAACCAGAGTGTTCGTGCCCCGCAACCGCGGAGTCCGCGGTCGCGATCGAATGACCCCTACGGGATTCGAACCCGTGTTCTCACCTTGAAAGGGTGGTGTCCTGGACCTGGCTAGACGAAGGGGCCTGAAGGTCGCGAAGGATACGCCCGAATCGACGAACAGGCGAGGCGGCCACGCTCACACTCGTCGCAGGGCTCGATGCCGCTGGAGGTTGACCGCCACCAAGGCGACATCGGCGGGACTCACCCCCGCAAGGCGACCGGCATGCCCCAAGGTCGCGGGACGGAATCGCCGCAGCACCTCGATCGCCTCGGCCCGCAGCCCCTTGACCGCGCCCGGATCGAAGTCGGCGGGAATCGAAACCGAAGCCTCCGCTTCCGCCCGGCGAATCGCATGCTGTTGACGTGCGAGATAGCCGTCGTAAAGGGCCTCGATCACGAGCCGCTCGAGCACCTCGCGAGGAACCGAAGTCGAGAGCCTTGATTCGATCCAGGTGCTGTCGACCTCCGGAGTGCGAAGCCACTCCCACAGCGAGCGCCCCTCGTGACGCGTGCGCTGCAGGAGTCCTCGGACCCCTTCCCGCGCCTGCCGCCGCTTCTCGAAGTCCGCCGCAGCAGCGGCATCGACGATCCCCCAGGCCACGCCCGCGGCGGTGAGTCGATCGTCGGCGTTATCGGCGCGAAGCCGCAGCCGATGCTCGGCGCGGCTCGTGAACATGCGATAGGGCTCGCGCGGCGTCCGCGTGGTGAGGTCGTCCATCATCACGCCGAGATAGCTCGCTTCGCGACCGAGCCGCACCAACTCATCGCCGCGAACGAACCTCGCCGCATTGAGCCCGGCCAGCAGCCCCTGCCCCGCGGCTTCCTCGTAGCCGCTGGTGCCGTTGATCTGCCCCGCGAGGAAGAGCCCCGCGACCCGCTTGGTCATCGTCGTCGCGTCGATCTGATGCGGCCACACCATGTCGTACTCGACCGCGTAGCCCGGCTGCACGATCTCGGCTCGCCCGCATCCGGGCATCTGCCGCACCAGCACCTCCTGGAGCTCCGTCGGGAGGCTGGTGCTGATCCCGTTGCAGTAGATGCGCGAGCCGTGCAGCGTCTCGGGTTCGAGGAAGACGTGGTGGCGATCTCGATCCGCGAAGCGAACGACCTTGTCCTCGATCGAGGGGCAGTAGCGCGGACCGCACTCGGCCTCGATGGCACCGGAGTACATCGGGGCGAGGTGCAGGTTGGCGCGGATGAGTTCATGCATCGCCGGCGTGGTCGAGGTCTCCCAGCACTCGATCTGGGGCTGATGCGGAAAGCGGCCCTGCGGCAGCTCGTGGGGAGATCGATCGGAGAAGGACTGCGGACTCTCGTCGCCGCGCTGCGGCCGCAGGGCGGCGAAGTCGATCGAGTCGCGTCGCAGTCGCGGCGGGGTCCCGGTCTTGAGCCGTCCCAGTTCGAAGCCGAGCCTTCGCAGGCTCGCGGCGATGGGATTGGCGGCCGCCTCGCCGACTCTCCCTCCCGGCACCCGATTGCCACCGGTATGCATGAGCGCCCGCATGAACGTCCCCGTGGTGAGGACCACCGCCGCCACCGGCATGCGAACCGGGTCGGCGTTCGATCGTGACGCGGCCGCGAACACCGGCCGTGCCGCCCCACCGGGAACCTGGTTCGCTTCCGCCGCCGTTCGATCGGCTTCGACCGGTCCGCTTCCCGCCGAGAGCAACGCGAAGGTCACCATCGCATCCGGTCGCCCCGGCTCGCCGACCACCTCGAGATCGTCGAGCGAGCCCGCCCACACCTCGATGCCGGCCTCGAGCACGCGGCGCTGCGCCTCTGCCGCGTAGTGGTCCTTGTCGCACTGCGCCCGCGGCCCCCGCACCGCGGCGCCGCGACTTGCGTTGAGCACTCGAAAGGAGATTCCCGATGCGTCGGCGGCGAGGCCCATGACTCCGCCGAGCGCATCGATCTCGCGCACCATCTGACCCTTCGCCAGCCCGCCGATCGCCGGGTTGCAGCTCATGACCCCGATGCGCGAGGGGTCGTGGGTCAGGAGCACGACTCGCGTCTCCGCGCACGCGGCGGCGCGGGCTGCTCGCGCCGCCTCCACGCCAGCATGGCCGCCGCCCACGATGAGGATGGTGCTCGCCTGCATCGGTCGAGAGGATAGACCTTCAACTTCCGATGCTGCGAGGAAACCGCGTTCACCGGGTACACTCGCGGTTTCGTCTCGATCAGGAGTCAGTTCATGTTCAGTCGGATCTCGACCGGCGGCGCCTCCAAGCCCATCACCGTCTCGCTCGTCGGCAGTGATCTCAAGCCCGCCACGGGAAAGCCCGACGCGGCCCTGCGGGCGGCGCTCGAGATCCCCGGCGTGCGCGGCAGCGTGGGTGAGGTGACGCCGGTGGGTGCACGCGGCGTGCTGCTTGGGGTAGGCAACCTCTCCTCGCTCTCCGCGGCATCCCTTCGCAAGGCCGGCGTCAAGCTGGTGGCGGAGCTGGAACGGATGGGGCACCACGGAGTCTCGATCGAAGCGCCGGCGAAGGCGTCCGCGAGCCTCGCCCCCGCCGCGATCGGCCGAGCCCTCGGCGAGGGCATCGCCATCGGCAACTGGCGCATCGAGGGATTCGCCGGGGCCGCCTCCGACCGAAGCCGGACCGTCGGGCCACTCAAGATCACCAGCGCAGACCGCGGCCTCGCCGCTGGACTTGCAGAGGGCCTCGCGATCGGCGAGAGCGTCAACTTCTCCCGCACCCTGCAGGCGACGCCGCCAAACATCGCGCATCCACAGTGGATCGCCGCGGAGGCGCGGCGGCTCGCCCGAAGCCACCGGCTCAAGGCGCGGGTGATCGACTTCGCCGAAGCCAAGCGGCTCGGAATGGGCGGACTCGCGACGGTCGGCATGGCCTCGGCGCACAAGCCCTGCCTGATCATCCTCGACTACGTGCCGACCCGCGGCGCGAAGGCGCCGCACCTCGCCTTCGTCGGCAAGACCCTCACCTACGACACCGGAGGCTACAGCCTCAAGGTGAACAACGGCATGAAGGGGATGAAGTACGACAAATCCGGCGGATGCGCAGTGCTTGGTGCAATCCGCGCGATCGCAGAGGCGAAGTTGCCGGTCCGGGTGACCGCCCTGCTGCCGACCGCCGAGAACATGGTGGCGGGCGACGCCTTCCGTCCCGACGACGTGATCACCATGATGAACGGCGTCACCTGCGAGGTGACCAACACCGACGCCGAGGGTCGCCTCGTACTCGCGGATGCGCTCGCGTGGGCTTGCGCGAAGGTGAAGCCCGACGCCATCGTCGACGTGGCCACGCTCACCGGCGGCGTGGTGGTGGCGCTGGGCAACCACTGCGCTGGCTACTTCTGCGAGACCCCGGATCTCGCTCGCCGGCTCGAATCCGCGGCGGACGCCTCCGGCGATCGCGTCTGGCGACTTCCGCTCTGGGAGGACCATCGCGGCCTGATGCGGAGCAAGATCGCCGACATCGTCAACAGCGGCGCCAAGCGCGGTGCCCACCCCATCCAAGGCGCGGCGTTCCTGAGCTTCTTCGTCGACAAGACCATGCCCTGGGCCCATGTCGACATCGCCGGAGTCTCCGACGACGAGGGACATGATCTCTTCGGAAGCGGCCCCACCGGCTTCGGGGTGCGGTTGCTGCTCGAACTCGCTCGCGACTTTGGCGCGGGCCAGCCTTCACGTTCGTCTCGGACTCGATCACGCCGCCGGTGAGACTCTGCTCGCGCACGCCGCAGGGTCGAGTTGATGGCCGGTGACCTCCGGGCAGATCTCGCCTCGATCGGGGGGCTCGATCGAGGCGTGGCTCGGGTGATCGTGGCGTTGTCCCTCGCAACGTCGATCAAGCCTTCACCGCCCCCCAAGGTGTGATCCGAAACGTCCGGGCGGCTCGATCATGGGGCGAGTCGGCCCGTCGCACCGGCAAGACGCCCCACGTCGACGTTGCCGAACCCCGCGTTGCCGATCACGAGCCCGGCGCGAGGTCGATCATGCCGTCGGAGAGTTCGGCCGGATTCACGCCTCGCTCGATCATCGAGATCTTGTCGAGCCGACGCTGGTGCCGTCCGCCCTCGAAGGGGGTCCGCAGCCATTCCTCGACGATTCGCTTGACGAGGGCCTGACCGATCAGATCGGCGGAGAGGCAGAGCACGTTGGCGTCGTTGTGGGATCGACTCAGGCGAGCGCTCAGTTCGTCGGGGGCGAGGGCTGCGCGAATGCCGGGGATCTTGTTGGCGGCGATGCACATGCCGATCCCGGTGCCGCAGAGCAGGATGCCCCGTTCAACGTGGCCGCAACTGACGCCTTGGCAGACGATCCAGGCGCTGTCGGGGTAGTCGCAACTGCGGCCGCCGGTGTCGCCGTGCAACTCGACCTCGTGGCCATCCGGCCGCAGGTGACCCAACAGCGCCGTGGCGGCCATCAGGCCTCGGTGGTCGCATCCAACGGCGATCTTCATGGGCGGAGGAGTTCCTGAAGTCTGGCGGGAATCAGGACCAGGAGTTCGCGAGCCAGCGCATCGTAGCGGTCCTGACCCTGACCGATGGGGTCGTCGAGGTCGCCCCGCGGGTCGAGCACCTGGACCTTCTTGCCTGCCTTCGGGCCGAGCAACTCCCGGGCCGCCTCGGCATGGGCCTCGGTCATGGCCAGGATCAGGTCGGCTCCGTCGGCCATCGCCCGCGTCAGCCCCTTGCTGCGACCGTCGCTCTCGATTCCCAGCCCCCGGAGGGCGGTGACGGTCTCCCGTGAGATCGCGCGTCCCTCCCCAGCCAAGACCCCGGCCGAGGC
>JAPOKA010000038.1 GCA_029977865.1 bacterium | reverse complement strand
CGCCGAGCCGATTCTCGATTCGTTTCAGTATCAGATCATCGACGAACTCGGATCGATCGCCTTCGGCACCGTCGAGCTCGAGGTGATCGAGGCGCAGCCGGCCACGCCGGTCGTCGGCGCCGAGCCCGCCGCCGAGATCGCCTACTACGCGATTCCCGAGAGTTCGGTGATTCCCGACCTCGACGCGCTTTCGCCCTATCTCGTCGGACTCCCACCGATCATCGAGTTCCCCTCGACGGGCGGGAACTTCGCCGAGAGCGGCCGCGCCGACCTGGTGGCGGCACGGGTGGAAGGCTGGATCGATATTCCCACGACCGGCGTCTGGAGGCTCTTCATCGAGAGCGATGACGGCTCGCGGATCTGGGTCGACGACGTCCTGCTCGCCGACAACGACGGCCTCCACGGCATGGTCGAGCGAAGCGGCGACATCGCCCTCGCCGCCGGCAAGCACCCGATCCGCGCCGACTTCTTCGAGAACTACGGCGGGGCGGGGCTGATCATCCGCTGGCAGGGCCCGGGGGTGGCCAAGGCCGTGATTCCCGCCTCGGCGTGGTCGCATGGGGGTTGGCCTGCCAACCCCGATCTGAACGGCGACGGCATCGTGAACGGTCACGATCTGGGCTTGATGATCGGTTCCTGGGGGCCCTGCAACGGATGCCCCGCCGACCTCAACGGAGATCTGGTGGTCGACGGGACCGACCTTGCTGGCCTGTTCGCGGCCTGGACCCCCGACGCCCCCTGATCCGCCGCTCCAGCCGGCTCGCGGCGGACCCCCTTGAAGTACCGGGGGTTCCTGCTATCGTGGGCGATTCTTCACTCGAACCGTTCGAACGACCTCGAGCGCTTCCGGCACGGTCCGGACCGTTCCCCGACGACACGGGAACACTCGAGGTGGGAGGTTCTCGCTCATGGCCAAGCAGGTCACCAAGCAATTCAAGATCATGGCTCCGGGAGGCAAGGCGACTCCCGCGCCGCCCATCGGACCGGCCCTTGGCGCCAACGGCGTCAATCCCGGGCAGTTCATTCAGCAGTTCAACGATCGCACCAAGGCCCTCAACGGTCGGGTGGTCGGCTGCGTGATCACGGTCTACAACGACCGATCCTTCGAGTTCGAGATCAAGAGCTCGCCGGCGTCGGTGCTGATCCTCGACGCCCTCAAGATCGAGAAGGGATCCGGCACCCCCAACGGCCCCAAGATCGGCAAGCTCTCCAAGTCGCAGGTCGAGGCGATCGCGAAGGAGAAGATGTCCGACCTCAACGCGGGCAGTCTCGAGGCGGCCATGCGGACCATCGCAGGCACCGCTCGTTCCATGGGCGTCGAGGTGGAGGCCTGACATGCCGAAGCTCAGCAAGCGACGAGCCGCCAACGACGCGATCACCCCGACTGATCCGGTGTCGCCCGAAGAGGCGGTGCCCACCCTGCGCCGGTTCAAGAAGGCCAAGTTCGACGAGACCGTGAACGTGGTCGTCCACCTCGGCATCGATCCCAAGCAGGCCGATCAGGCGCTTCGCGGCTCGATCGCCATGCCGCACGGCATCGGCAAGAGCGTGCGAGTCGCCTGCTTCTGCGGCGCCGACAAGATCGAGGCCGCGAAGGAGGCCGGTGCGGTCGAGGCCGGCAGCGACGAGTTGGTGGCCAAGATCGAAGGCGGCTGGATGGACTTCGACGTGGCGGTGGCGAGCCCCGACATGATGCGGGTGGTCAGCAAGCTCGGAAAGGTGCTCGGTCCCAAGGGACTCATGCCGAGCCCGAAGGCCGGAACCGTCGCCGCCGACGTGGTCTCCGCGGTGCGCGAGTACTCCGCGGGCAAGCAGGAGTACCGCAGCGATGCCGGCGGCAACGTGCACGCGGTGGTCGGCAAGCTGAGCTTCCCCGACGACCATCTCGTCGCCAACCTGAAGCACTTCCTCGCCACCATCGAGCGGATTCGTCCCTCTGCGGCGAAGGGCCTCTACATGAAGAAGTGCGTCATCCACTCCACGATGGGACCAGCGGTCCCGGTCACCGCCTGAACCTTCCCGAAGCGCCGCCCGACGCGGCGCCTCCGATCGCGAGCCAGCCATGAGCAAGCCCGTCAAGGAAATGATCGTCAGCGAGTACCGCCGCCGCTTCGGCGAGTTGAGCGCGGCGGTGGTGGTGGAGATTCGCGGCCTCGATGCCGGCGGCACCACCCGTCTTCGCGACGAACTCCGCGCCAAGTCGATCCGCGTCAGCATCGTCAAGAACACCCTCGCGCGGCAGGCCTTCAAGGGCACGCCGCTCGAGGTGCTCGATCCCGCCTTCAAGGGGTCGTCCGCGATGGTGCACGGCGGAGCCAGCGTGGTGGAGGTCGCCCGCGAACTGGTCGAGCGAGCCAAGAAGCTCAAGCAGCTCGAACTGAAGGCCGCCTGCCTCGACGGCATCTTCTTCTCCGGCGCCGACGGCGTGACCCGACTCAGCACCTTCCCCACCCGCGAAGAGGCGCAGGCCAAGGTGGTCACGCTGCTGCTTTCGCCGGGACGCAATCTCGTGGCCGCAGCGGTCGGCCCCGGCCGCCGGGTGCTCGGCATCGTGAAGGAAATCCAGGAGCGACTCGAGCGCGGCGAGGCCATCGCCCGAGTCGCAGGCTGAACCGAGGCGGGCCGCGGGTCCGCCCCATCGATCGTCAACCACGGAACCGACTGGCCCCCTCGGGGGTGAAAAGCCGCGAAGGCGCGGCTCCTCTCGGGACCTTCTTGTGAAACGGAGTCGTTCGACCATGTCCGAGACCGAAACCAAGAGCTTCAGTGCCACCATCACCGAGCTTGGCGACAAGATCGCCGGCCTCACCCTCAAGGACGCCGTCGACCTGGCGGACTACATGAAGGACACCTACGGCATCGAGCCCGCCGCGGGCGGCGCGGTGATGATGGCCGGCCCTGCCGGCGGCGGCGGCGGTGGCGAGGCGGCCGAGGAGCAGACCGAGTTCGACGTGGTCCTCGAGAGCGCCGGCGACAAGAAGATCGGCGTCATCAAGGTGGTCCGCGAGGCCACCGGCCTCGGCCTCAAGGAGGCCAAGGACCTCGTCGACGGCGCCCCCAAGGCGGTCAAGGAGAAGGTCTCCAAGGAGGACGCCGACAAGCTCAAGGCCGCCCTCGAGGAGGCCGGAGCCAAGGTCGCCATCAAGTGATCGAGACGCCGGAGGGGGCTTCGGTCCGCCCGAGCCCCCTTCGGTGCTTCCCCTCCCGCCCGGCCTTCGCGGATGGCTGGAGGGGATCGGACCCTTGGGCGGACGGTGCACCATGGACCCTTTCCCGCCCGGCGGCACTTGCCTCCGGTCGGGGGGATTGATACTCTGCAGGGCTTGGCGGGCGGCTCACCCTTGACCATTCGATCGAACTGAGGACGCGACGGCGAACCGGCCGCCCGAGGGCGGTCGGTCGACTCTGTCTGCGTCGAGGGAACCAGAGACGATGACGACCCCGAATTCCGCGCGGATGCCGAGGAACTTCTCGAAGCGTGGCGATGCCGTGCCGGTGCCCGACCTCGTTCGGGTGCAGCAGGCTTCCTACCGACGGTTCCTGCAGCTCGACCGAGCGCAGGCCGACCGTGACGGCACCATCGGCCTCGAGAGCCTCCTGCGCGAGGTCTTCCCGATCGACAGCTACGACGGGAAGATGAAGCTCGAGTACCTCCACTACTCGCTCGACGAGGCCCGCTACACCCCCGACGAGTGCCGCGAGCTGCGGCTGACCTACGGCCTTCCGTTCCGGGTCGCGGTGCGGCTGCGCCGCGAGGGCCAGTCGGACATCATGCAGGAGGACATCTACCTCGGCGAGATTCCCATCATGATGGGCGGCGGCGAGTTCATCGTGAACGGCGCCGAGCGGGTGATCGTCAGCCAGTTGCACCGCTCGCCAGGCGTCGACTTCTCGATCGCCTCGAGCTCGGGCGACCGCCCCCTGCACTCGGCGCGAATCATCCCCGAACGCGGCAGCTGGATCGAGCTCGAGGTCGACAAGAAGGACCGCCTGATGATGCGGATCGACCAGTCGACCAAGCTCGCGGCGACGACGTTCCTGCGGGCCCTCGACGAGTCGTTCAGTTCGACCGACCGCCTGCTCGAGCTCTTCTACGAGGTCGAGGACGTCCGCGTCGAGAAGCTCCGCCCCGAGCACTACTCCGCGGAGTACATCGTCGACAGCGACACTGGCGAGGAGCTCTGCCGGCCCGGCGCCGTGATCGGCGACGCCCTCGAGGCGATCGTGGCGGCCAAGCTCAAGACCGTCCGGGCCATTGTCGACCCCGAGGATCCGCTCATCCTCAACACCATCGCCGAGGAGAAGCTCGACTTCCTCGCCGAGGTCACCGAGTACGACGCGGCGCTGCTCAAGATCTACGGCAAGCTGCGGCCCGGCAATCCTCCGCAGGTCGACAAGGCGCGGTCGCTCTTCAAGGAGAAGTTCTTTGACGAGAACCGCTACAAGCTCGGCCGCGTCGGCCGCTTCCGCATCAACCGCAAGTTCGACCTCACCGAGGGCTACGACCACTGCGACGAGTCGGTGATGCACCTTCGGGCGGAGGACTTCCGCGCGGTGGTGCGGTACATCCTCGATCTGCGGGCGAAGCGCAACAAGGCCCACGTCGACGACATCGATCACCTCGGCAATCGCCGGCTCCGCACCCTCGACGAACTGGCGGTCGAGGAGATGCGCAAGGGCTTCCTCAAGCTCAAGCGCACCGTGCAGGAGAAGATGTCGATCAAGAATCCCGACGAACTCGCCAAGATCTCCGATCTGGTCAACAGCAAGAGCATCTCGAGCGCGATCGACTTCTTCTTCGGCCGCAGCGAGCTCTCGCAGGTGGTCGACCAGACCAACCCGCTCTCGATGCTCGTCCACGAGCGGCGCCTCTCCGCCCTCGGCCCCGGCGGGCTCAACCGCAAGCGGGCGGGATTCGACGTTCGCGACGTCCACATCTCCCACTACGGACGCATCTGCCCGATCGAGACGCCGGAAGGCACCAACATCGGCCTGATCGCGTCGCTGGGGATCTACTCAGAGATCGACGACTACGGCTTCCTGCTCACCCCCTACCGCGAGGTGAAGCAGGGCAAGGCCACCGGCACCGTCAAGGCTCTCCGCGCGGACGAGGAATTGCAGAGCGTCCTCGCCACCTCCGACGTGCTCGACACCTCCGGCCGCATTCGCGAGAGCCAGGTGCTCGCGCGGGTCAGCGGCGATCTCGCGCAGGCCCCCGCCGCGCAGGTCGAGTACATCGACATCTCCCCCAAGCAGATCGTCGGCGTCTCCGCCTCGCTGATCCCCTTCCTCGAGCATGACGACGCCAACCGCGCCCTCATGGGCTCGAACATGCAGCGGCAGGCGGTGCCGCTCATCAAGGTCGACCCGCCGCTGGTGGCGACCGGTATGGAGCAGGTGGTCGGTTCGTCCTCGGGCATGATCGTCCGCGCCAGGCGCGGCGGCACCGTGACCTACGTCGACAGCCAGCGGATCATCATCGACAACGCCGACGAGTACGAGCTCCGCAAGTTCGTGGGGCTCAACGAGCGCACCTGCCAGAACCAGAAGCCGGTGGTGCGGCTCGATCAGAAGGTCGAGACCGGACAGATCCTCGCCGACGGCGCCAGCACCCGCATGGGCGAGTTGGCTCTGGGCAAGAACGCCCTCGTCGCCTTCAACACCTTCGACGGCTACAACTTCGAGGACGCGATCGTCATCAACGAGAAGCTGGTGAAGGACGACGTCTTCACCTCGATCCACATCGAGAGCTTCGATGTGGAGATCCGCGAGACCAAGCTCGGCCGCGAGGAGTTCACCCGCGACATCCCCAACGTCAGCGAGCGGATGCTCCGCAACCTCGACGATCACGGGGTGATTCGCGTCGGCGCCCGCGTCGGCCCCGGCGACATCCTCGTCGGCAAGGTCAGCCCCAAGAGCAAGTCCGAGCTCAGCCCCGAGGAGAAGCTGCTCCACGCCATCTTCGGCCGCGCCGGCGAGGACGTGAAGAACGACTCGCTCGAGGTGCCCGCCGGCACCGAGGGCATCGTGATCGCCACGCGGCGCTTCAGCCGCCGCATGCACCTCACCGAGGATCAGAAGAAGGCCCTCAAGAAGGAGCAGGACGCCTACGAGCACGAGATGGACCGCAAGCGGATCGCCCTGTTCCGCCAGATGGTCGCGGCCATCAACGAGACCGTCGGCACCGACATGGTCGACCCCTCGTCGCGGCAGAAGGTCGGTGCGAGCGACATCCCCGAAGTCATCCTCGAGCAGATCGAGAACTTCTCCGAGAAGTGGATCAAGGGCTCCAAGGACGCCCGCGAGCAGGCGGAAACCCTCCGCGGCCAGTTCTGGCCCCGCATCGTCGCCCTCGACAACGAGAAGCAGCGCAAGGCCGCCCACATGAAGCGCGGCGATGAACTGCCCTCGGGCGTGCTCGAGATGGTCAAGGTCTACCTCGCCACCAAGCGGCAGCTCTCGGTGGGCGACAAGATGGCGGGCCGCCACGGCAACAAGGGCGTCATCGCCCGCATCGTGCCCGAGGAGGACATGCCCTTCCTCGAAGACGGCACCAGCGTCGACATCCTCCTCAATCCCCTCGGCGTGCCGAGCCGCATGAACGTCGGGCAGATTCTCGAGACCCACCTCGGGTGGGCCGGCAAGGTGCTCGGGTTCCAGGCGGTCACCCCGGTGTTCGACGGAGCGACAGAGGCCGAGATCTTCGACGCCATCTCCCAGGCCAACGAGCACGTCCGCGGACGCCTCGAGGCCTTCGAGGCCGATGGCAAGGATCCCGGCAGTCCGCGGGAGATCCTCGCGATCATGCCGCACGGCGGCAAGGTGCAGCTCCACGACGGCCGCACCGGCGAGGCCTTCTCGCAGCGCACCACGGTGGGCTGCATGTACATGCTGAAGCTCCACCACCTCGTGGACGACAAGATCCACGCCCGCGCCACCGGGCCCTACAGCCTCATCACCCAGCAGCCGCTCGGCGGCAAGGCCCGCACCGGCGGCCAGCGCTTCGGCGAGATGGAGGTCTGGGCGCTCGAGGCCTACGGCGCCGCCTACGTGCTGCAGGAACTGCTCACCGTCAAGAGCGACGACGTCGAGGGTCGCACCAAGATCTACGACAGCATGGTCAAGGGCACCAACGTGCTCGAGGCCGGCATGCCGGTCGTGTTCGACGTCCTCTGCCACGAGATCAAGGGACTCGGCATGAACATCGTGCCCGAGAAGGATCAGCAGGAGCCCCTGGCGCTGCTCTGATCCCGCCCCGTCCGCGTCCGACTGAACCACCATCCCGCCCTCGGGAGTGCCGCCACGATGAACGACAACGTCTACGACCGCGTCAACGACTACGGATCGGTGAAGATCACCCTCGCGAGCCCCAACGACATCCGAAGCTGGAGCTTCGGAGAGGTCAAGAAGCCCGAGACGATCAACTACCGAACCTATCGCCCCGAGCGCGATGGTCTGTTCTGCGAACGGATCTTCGGCCCCGAACGCGACTACGAGTGCGCCTGCGGCAAGTACCGCGGCACCAAGTACAAGGGCATCATCTGCGACCGCTGCGGCGTCAAGGTCACGCACTCCCGCGTGCGGCGCAAGCGAATGGGCCACATCAACCTGGCCGCGCCGATCGTGCATATCTGGTTCTTCAAGGCGATGCCGAGCCGCCTCGGCACCTTGCTGGCCATGAAGGTCAGCGACCTCGAGAAGATCATCTACTTCCAGGACTACGTGGTCACCTTCCCCGGCGATACCGACCTCGAGTACCAGCAGGTGCTCACCGAGGACGAGTACCGAGAAGCGGTGGCCAAGCACGGCAGCGCCTTCGTGGCGATGACCGGCGCTGAGGCGATCCGCGTCCTGCTCGGCCAGCTCGACCTCTCCTCGGTGGCCTTCGAGCTCCGCGATGAGCTGGAGACCACCAAGAGCAAGGCGACGCAGAAGAAGGTCTCGCAGCGGCTTCGGCTCGTGGAGCAGATTCGCCAGAGCGAGAACGACCCCGCGTGGATGGTGCTCGATGTGGTTCCGGTGATCCCGCCGGATCTGCGTCCGCTGGTCCTGCTGGAGAGCGGCAACTTCGCCACCAGCGATCTCAACGATCTCTACCGACGCATCATCAACCGCAACAACCGCCTCAAGAAGTTGATGGACCTCAACGCCCCCGAGGTCATCGTCCGTAACGAGAAGCGGATGCTGCAGCAGGCGGTGGATGCCCTCTTCGACAACGGACGCTGCCGCCGACCGGTCTCCGGTTCGAGCAACCGCCCGCTCAAGTCGATCACCGACATGATCAAGGGCAAGCAGGGCCGCTTCCGCGAGAACCTGCTCGGCAAGCGAGTGGACTACTCGGCCCGCTCCGTCATCGTGGTCGGTCCGGAACTCAAGCTGCACCAGTGCGGCCTGCCCAAGAAGATCGCGCTGGAGCTCTTCCAGCCCTTCATCATCCGCAAGCTCAAGGAGCACGGCTACGCCGACACCATCAAGAGCGCCAAGCGGATGCTCGAGCGGCGCGATCCGGAGGTCTGGGACATCCTCGAGCAGGTGATCCGCAACCATCCGGTGCTGCTCAATCGCGCTCCCACCCTGCACCGCATGGGCATCCAGGCCTTCGAACCGGTCCTGGTCGAAGGCAACGCGATCAAGATCCATCCGCTCGTCTGCACCGGCTACAACGCCGACTTCGACGGCGACCAGATGGCGGTGCACCTCCCGCTTTCGGTGGAGGCGCAGGCCGAGGCCCACGTGCTGATGATGTCGACCCACAACATCTTCAGCCCTGCCAACGGCACCCCGGTGGTGAGCCCGAGCCAGGACATCGTGATGGGCGTCTACTTCCTCACTGCGGGGGCGCTCGACGACGATCGCCCCGACGAGCAGCTCCGCCGCTTCAAGGATCTCGAAGAGGCCCTGATCGCCTACGACCGCGGCACCGTCTCGCTGCACGAGGCGATCCTGGTGCGGCTGCCCCGCTTCTCCGAAGTGGTGTCGAAGGAGCGCGGCCAGCCCGAGCCGATGCCCCGCAATCGCCGCATCCGCACCACGGTGGGACGGGTGATCTTCAGCGACATCCTGCCCGACGGCATGCCCTACTACAACTGCGCCTTGGGCAAGAAGGGCGCGGCACGGGTCATCGACGACACCTACGAGCGACTCGGTCGCCCCGCGACCATCACCCTGCTCGACTCCATGAAGGAAGCGGGCTTCAAGGCCTCGACGACCTCGGGCCTTTCCTTCAGCATCACCGACCTCCGCATTCCCGCGGCGAAGCAGAAGCTGCTCGACGACACCCAGAAGGTGGTGAATCGGGTCGAGCGCAGCTACGAGTCCGGCGCCATCACCGAGCGCGAGCGGCACAACCAGCTGCTCGACCTCTGGGCGAAGTGCCGCGAGCAGATCACCAAGGAACTCACCCGCACCCTGCAGGAGGATCGTCGCGACGCCGACGGCGGCGAGGTTCCGGTCGAGTCCAAGGAGGGCCGGCGTTATCTCAACCCGGTCTACCTCTTCATCACCTCCGGCGCCCGCGGCAACGCCAGTCAGATGCAGCAGCTCGCCGGCATGCGCGGCCTCATGGCCAAGCCCAGCGGCGAGATCATCGAGACCCCGATTCGCGCCAACTTCCGCGAAGGCCTCAACGTGCTCGAGTACTTCTCCTCGACGCACGGCGCCCGCAAGGGTCTGGCCGACACCGCGCTCAAGACCGCAGACTCCGGCTATCTCACTCGCCGGCTCTGCGATGTCGCGCAGTCGCTGGTGGTGATCGAGGACGACTGCGGCACCCCCGCCGGCGTTCCCAAGCGAGCCATCTACAAGGGCGACGAGGTCGACGTTCCGTTGCACCAGTCGATCAACGGCCGCACCAGCCGTCAGACCATCATCGATCCCCGCACCGACCAGGTGATCGTCAAGGAGAACGGCCTCATCACCATGGACATCGCCCGGCGGATCGAGGACCTCGGCATCTCCTCGGTGCAGGTTCGCAGTCCGCTCACCTGCCAGACCCCCCGCGGCGTCTGCGCACGGTGCTACGGCATGGACATGTCGACCGGCGAGGTGGTCGAGGAAGGCATGGCGGTCGGCATCATCGCGGCCCAGTCGATCGGCGAGCCGGGCACCCAGCTCACCATGCGGACCTTCCACACCGGCGGTGCCGCCTCGCAGGGCCTCGTCGACAACGAGATCCGCGCCCTCAACGTGGGCAAGGTGGTGCTGCGAGACTGCAACGCGGTGCTCGTCGAGGAGGAAGGCGCCGAGAAGCTCAAGTCGCTCAAGCGCAACGGAGAGATCGCGGTGGTCGACGACCACGGCCGCGAGCTGGAGAAGCACAAGGTCCCCTACGGCGCATCGATCCTCGTCCGCGAGGGCGAAGCGGTCCGCAAGGGACAGTCGATGGTGCAGTGGGACGCCTTCATGACCCCGATCCTCGCCGAGAAGTCCGGCCTGGTCCGGTTCAAGGACGTGGTCGAAGGCGAGACCTGCCGCCGAGAGGACCAGAAGGGCGGCCGAACCGCGTTGGTGGTGACGCCCCACACCGGCGAGAAGCACCCGCAGATCACCATCGAGGACGAGTCCGGCACCATCCTCGACTTCCACCACCTCCCCGCCAAGGCCCGCATCGAGGTGACCGAGGGCCAGCCGATCGTCGCTGGCGGTCTGCTTGCCCGCCAGCCGAAGGAAGGCGGACGAACCCAGGACATCGTGGGTGGACTGCCGCGAGTCACCGAGATCTTCGAGGCGCGGACTCCGAAGGATCCGACCGTGCTCGCCGAGATCTCCGGCCGCGTCGAGCTGCACAGCGACAAGCGCAAGGGCAAGATGACGATCAAGGTGATCTCGGACTCTGGAGGCGAGCACGATCACCATGTCCCGCAGGGCAAGCAGTTGCTCGTCCACACCGGCGACCGGGTGGAGGAAGGCGACGCCCTCACCGAGGGACCGCAGATTCCCGCCGACATTCTCCGCATCAAGGGCGAGGAGCAGCTCTACCTCTACATGCTCGACGAGGTGCAGAACGTCTATCGCGCTCAGGGCGTGCCGATCAGCGACAAGCACATCGAGGTGATCCTGCGGCAGATGCTCGGCAAGGTGAAGGTGCTGAAGCCGGGCGACACCACCCTGCTGCCCAACGACGTTGTCGACAAGTTCGAGTTCCAGCAGCGCAACCGTGCCATCGTCTCGATGCTCAAGGTCAAGGACCCCGGCGGCACCGAGTTCCGCAAGGGCGAACTGGTCGAGAAGAACGCGATCAAGGAGGCCAACGCACGCGCCGAGGCCGCCGGCAAGGATCCCGCCTCGACCGAGAAGCCCAAGCCGGCGCAGGCGAAGCCGCTGCTCTTGGGCATCACCAAGGCCAGCCTGCAGTCGGATTCGTTCCTCTCCGGCGCCAGCTTCCAGGAGACCACCAAGGTGCTCACCGAGGCGGCGCTCAAGGGAGCGGTCGACACGCTCGAGGGCCTCAAGGAGAACGTGCTGCTCGGCCACCTCATCCCCGCCGGAACCGGCTTCCGCGCCTACACCAAGTTGGGGGTGCTGAAGCACGGCGAGGCGCCGATGAGCGAGGAGGAGCAGGAGGGAGTGCTGGAGGAACTGGCAGAGGAAGCCGAGGCTCTCGGCGCCCAGCGGGTCAGCGACGGGGTCTCCCTCGTCGACGTGGTCCGGCAGAACGAGGCCGCCGCCCCGGTCTCGGATGCCGACACCGGTTCGATGCTCAACTGATCCGGCCCGCCGCAGCCGTCGTGTCCATCTCCCACCGCCCCCGCCGACCGCGGGGGCGGTGTTCTTGGGGCGCGAACTTGTCCTGAGACCCGCTTGAGCCGATCATCCCCGTCCGCGCCGGTGTGGCGGAATTGGCAGACGCGACGGATTCAAAATCCGTTGCCCCGGAAGGGGCGTGCAGGTTCGATTCCTGTCACCGGCATGGCCGCGGAACGCGAGGCGCCTCTCGGGGCGCCTCGCGACCCGGCTGGTCCCGCGCTCGCTGACGAACTCTCGAAGGGCGGCGGCTGCTGAACACTCCCGAACCGCGTCCTGCGCTGGCTTCGGAGCGGGGAGCGAGAGCGATGGACGCGGCCCGCTCCCGCACGCCCCCGCGCGATTCACGCTCGTCTTGCTCCCGCGTTGCGACGTTCGTGCAGTGCACGGCGTCGGGCGAGCACCGCGAGATGCGCTCGCTGCGGCGCAGTCGCGTGTGGCACGCCCGCGGCGGCATCGGCCGGCCCTTGATCACTCCTCGATCGCAGCGACCGTGTAGTTTGGGCTCTCGCGGGTGATCACGATGTCGTGCGGATGGCTCTCGATCACGCTCGCCGCGGTGACGCGCACGAAGCGGGCCACGCTGCGGAACTCGTCGATCGAGTTGGCGCCGCAGTAGCCCATGGCGCTGCGCAGGCCGCCGACCATCTGGTAGACGAATTCGGCCAGCGGACCGCGGTAGGGCACCCGGCCCTCCACGCCCTCGGGAACGAACTTGCGAGTTCCCCCCTGCCCGTAGCGATCGGCGGAACCTGCCGCCATCGCGCCTTCGCTTCCCATGCCGCGATAGGACTTGAACCGGCGGCCGCGATGCAGGACGAGTTCGCCGGGACTCTCGTCGAGGCCGGCGAAGAGCCCGCCGAGCATCACCGTCGAGGCGCCGGCTGCGATCGCCTTGGCGATGTCGCCGCTCTGGCGGATGCCGCCGTCGGCGATGACCGGCACCCCCGCCGGCTCGGCGACCCGGACCGCGTTCATGATGGCGGTGATCTGCGGCATGCCGACCCCGGTCACCACCCGCGTGGTGCAGATCGAGCCGGGTCCGATGCCCACCTTGATGGCGTCGGCACCAGCGTCGATGAGCGCTCGGGCGGCATCGGCGGTGGCGACGTTTCCGGCGATCACCTCGATGCTGCTGCGGGACTTGATCCAGCGAACGGTCTCCAACACGTTCGAACTGTGTCCGTGAGCAGTGTCCACCACCAGCACGTCGGCTTCGGCTTCGATCAAGGCCTCGACCCGCTCGGGCTGCAGCACTCCGACCGCACCGCCGACCCGCAGTCGCCCACGCTCATCGCGGCAGGCCGCGGGGTGCCGCTTGAGATTGTCGATGTCGCGCATGGTGATCATGCCGGCGAGGCGTCCCTCGCCATCGACGAGCAGCAACTTCTCGACGCGAGCGCGGTTGAGAATGCCCTCCGCCTCGGCGAGGGTGGTTTCGGGAGCCGCGGTCACGAGTCCCGAGGCGGTCATGATCTCGCCCACGCGGGTCAGGCCGGGATCACCGTGCAGAAAGCGCATGTCGCGGGTGGTCAGCACCCCCACCACGCGTCCGCGAGGGTCGCCATCGTGGGTGACGGGAAAGCCGCTGACGCGATGCTCGCGCATCAACTCGATCGCCCGGGCCGCGGTGTCCTCGGGCGCGAGCACCACCGGGTCTGCGATGACGCCGTTCTCGCTGCGCTTGACCGTCGCCACCTCGCGGGCTTCCCGCCCCGGCTTCATGTTTCGGTGAACGATCCCCAGCCCACCCTCCTGCGCGAGTGCGATGGCGAGGCCCGCCTCGGTGACGGTGTCCATCGGCGCCGAGAGGATGGGGATGTTGATGCGGATCGATCGGGTCAGCCGCGAGGAGGTATCGACCTTGTCGGGGGTGACGTCGCTCGCCCGCGGGATCAGCAGCACGTCGTCGAAGGTGATGCCGTCTTGAACGATCTTGTCTTCCATCCGGGGATCATCCCGCCCCAGCCGTCGGACTGTCAACGACCTCCCCCCGACGGGCAGGGAACCGCTTCGGGAAGAGGGGCGGATCTGCTAGTCTTCCCGGCTCGGCGCCGACCGTGGGAGGTGTCGCCAGGGCCGACTCGGCAGGAGCAGATCGACCGTGCACTCGAACGAACTCACCGTCCTCGCCAGCCATGAACGGGGCACCACCGAGGGCGAGGGCGTCAAGTCTTGGCGGAGCTACCTGCACTCCTGCATCGACCTCGGGGCGAGCGACCTGATCCTGAAAGTCGACCAGGCGCCCCGCGTCCGCTACCGGGGCGTGCTCAAGCCGCTGCAGACCGGGATCATCTCCATCGATCTGATGTTCCAGATCGCCAAGGACATCCTCGATCCCGCCCAGTACGACTTCTTCCGTCGCCGCGGATCGATCGACTTCGCCTACGACTACGACGACCGCAACCGCTTCCGCGTCAACCTCTTCATGGCCCGCGGCAAGCCCTCCTTCGCGGCCCGCCTCATCACCTCCAACATCAAGCGCTTCGAGGATCTCTACTTGCCTCAGATCCTCGGCGACATCTCGATGAGCGCCCAGGGACTGATCCTCTTCTCGGGAGTGACCGGGTCCGGCAAGAGCACCTCGATCGCCTCGATGCTCCAATACGTGAACGAGCGCAAGCGGGTCCACATCGTGACCATCGAGGATCCGATCGAATACATCTTCAACGACGACAAGGCGATCATCAACCAGCGCGAAGTGGGGATCGACTGCGTCAACTTCAACGACGCCCTCCGGGCGCTCGTCCGCGAGAATCCCGACGTGGTGCTGGTGGGCGAAATGCGCGACTACGAGACCTTCGAGGCCGCCATCCGTGCCGCCGAGACCGGCCACCTGGTGTTCGGAACCATCCACGCGAGTTCGGCCTGGCAGACCTTCGGGCGCATCTACGACCTCTTCCCGGAGGGCGAACGCGACCAGATCCGCAAGTTGCTGGCCTACAACCTCCGAGCGATCGTCTATCAGAAACTGCTGCCGACCCTCCACGAGAACATCGCCCGCATCCCGGCGCTGGAGATCCTGATCAACACCCCGATCGTGCAGAAGTACGTCCTCGAAGGCCGCGAGGGCGAACTTCTCGAGGTGATCAAGGAGAGCCAAGAGGAGGGCATGGTCGACTTCACCAGTTCGCTGGTGCGGCTGGTCGAGCAGGAGTACATCCATCACAAGGTCGCGCTCTCGGCAACGCCCAAGCCCGAAGAGCTCAAGATGAGACTGAAGGGAATCTCCTGAACCCTTCGCGGAGGACCGCCCGGTGATCGAACTCCCGTCCGCCGCGATCCTCGCCGCCCAGGCCGACGTCGCCATGCTCATGAGCGTGGTCAAGCCGGTGCTGCTGTTGGCGACGATCCTGCCATACGCCTGGGTGGTCTCGTCGAAACTTGAGGCCGACACCCGCTACTTCCACTTCAACGTCGTCCTTTGGAACAGCATCTTCCTCGGCGCGGGCATCGCCGCCCTCGCTGCGGTGGTCTTCATTCCCATCTTCTGGGCGGGATGGCCGGTCGCGATGGTGCTGCTCTGCGGAACCCTCTTCGCCTACTGGCGCTACCGCGATGGACGCATTCCCGAGGAGCGGCACTTCCGTCCGTTCAGCGGCGAGTTCCGGGCCCGCATGGCCGCCAAGCGAGCCCAGCGCGGAATCGCCAAGGCCCAGATCTCCTTCATCGGCCCTGACGGCGCGACCCGAGATGTCCCCGGCAAGGACGATCCCCTGCTGCAGGTCCATCTGCAGATCGAGGATCTGCTCACCAACGCCCTCGAGCGCCGCGCCAGCCGACTCGATGTGGCCCCGACTCGGTCGGGCATCGCGGCCTCCTGCGTGATCGACGGCGTTCGTTCGAGCCTTGCGACCCTCGAGCCACAAGCGGCCCAGGCGATGATCGACTACCTCAAGACCCAGGCCGGGCTCGATGCCGCGGATCGCCGCAGGCTTCAGGAGGCGAAGTTCCGCCTCAACGGGCCGACCGGAACCGTCGACCTCGACCTCTCGACCTCGGGCTCCTCGGCGGGCCAGACCCTGCGCATCGACTTCGACCGCAGTTCCCGCATCGTTCGCCCCTACGAATCGCTCGGCCTGCTCGAAGTGCAGCGGGCGGTGCTCGACCCGCTCGCCGAGGTCCACGATCGCCATGGCGTGGTGCTGGTGACCTCGGCCTCCGGCCAAGGGCTCACCACCTGCGGCTACGCGCTCCTCTCTCGCCACGACGCGTTCACCTCGAACATCAAGACGCTCGAGCGCAAGATCGAGTTTCGCCTCGACGGCATCGATCATGTGCAGTGGGATGCCACCAACCCGAGCCTCACCTTTGCGACGCAATTGCAGTCGATCCTGAGACGCGATCCCGACATCGTGCTCGTCGGCGACGCGACCGAGCCGAATGCCCTCGCCACAGCCGCGGCGCCGGGACGCGACGGGCCGCTGGTGTACGTGCTCATGAACCAGCCCGGCATCGCCGAAGCGATCACCGAGTGGTGCCGTGGAGTCGGCGACCTGAAGCACGCCTCGCGGCCGCTGCGGGCGGTGATGACCCAACGACTCATCCGCACCCTCTGCCCCAACTGCAAGCAGCCCTTCCAGCCCCCCGCGGAACAGCTCAAGCAACTGGGCATCCCCGAGAAGGCAGCGGGTCGAATCCACCGCCCGGTCGGCAAGGTCCAGATCAATCGCAATCGCATCGAGGATTGCCCGGTCTGCCAGGCGACCGGCTACCTCGGACAGACCGCGGTCTTCGAGGTCATGCCCATCACCGAGGAAGCACGGCAGCACCTGCTCGCCGGAGATCTCAAGGCGGCGGTGGCGGAAGCCCGACGGCACAAGGTTCCAACGCTGCCGCAGTCGGCGTTGGCGAAGGTCGTCGCTGGCGAGACCAGTCTCGAGGAGTTCGTCCGCGTGTTCGCCGCCAAGCCCGCACCGTCGCGGGCGGCCGCACCCAAGAAGGAGGCAAGCGGCGCATGATCGTCGTCCTGAATCTTCTGCTGGTCGGACTGGGCCTGCTCATCGCGTACTGGTGGGCAAATCAAGGTGCCTTCAGCGCGTTGCTTCACCTGCTCTGCGTGCTCGCCGCGGGGGTGCTTGCCTTCGCGATCTGGGAACCGGTCTCGGTGCGAGTGCTTTCGATGGGGGCCCTGTCGAACTTCGCTTGGGGCATCGGCCTGCTGGCCCCCTTCGCGCTCTTCCTCTTCATCTTCCGAATGGCCTCCGACAAGCTGGTGCCAGCCAACCTCAACTTCCCGCAACTCGTCAACTACGCGGTCGGCGGAGCACTCGGGCTCGCCGCTGGATTGATCACCATGGGCATCCTGATGCTCGGCGGAGGCCTGCTGCAGAGCGAGCGGGCCTTCATGGGATATCAGGGGTGGGTGCGGAGCAGTGCCAACCAGGGGAAGCCCGTCGACGTCAAGGACGGGCTGTGGATCCCCATGCACACCCTGACCGCCCGGTTCTTCGAGACCCTGAGCGGAGGATCGTTCGCACCCGAGACCGGGAGCGCCTCGCTCGCCAATCGCCAACCCAACCTCGATCAGGTCTCGATGAGCCTGGCTCGGGACGGCGCCAACGCCGGTCGCAGCCGCATCGCGATCGCACCCGACGCCATCGATGTGACCGGTTTCGCCTACAGCCCGACGATGGCGCTGCCGGCGGCGCTTGGCGGTCGCGACGCGATCTACGCAGTCGGCATCACGGTCCGCCAACCCGGCTACGACCAAGGCGTGCAGTTCCGCCTTTCCGCGTCGCAGGTTCGTCTGATCGGCGGCACCACTGCCGATGGGCAGAAGGCTGCGACCGAGCATCCGATCGCGTGGACCGCTGAGATCAAGGGAGGCGGTAGCGGGCTCTTCCCATTCGACGACACCTCCCACTACATCACCAGCGTCCCCGGCCAACAAGAGATGACCGCGTGGATGCTGTTCCCGGCCAAGGAGTTCGGGTCACCCGAGCAAGGACGACCGCCGCGCTTCATTCAGGTCAAGGGTCTTCGCATCGCCCTTCCCGCCATTGAGATGTCCGACGCGGCGAGCGTGATGGCGAAGCTGATGGGACAGGGCGGCAGCACCACGGTCCCGACGTTCGATCCCGAACTCAAGTCGCTCTCGGCAGGCGATCTCGAGGCCACCAACAGCCTGAAACCGCTGCGGCTCTCCACCAACCAGATTCCGGGCATGAAGGAGTCGGAGGGCTACCTCATCGAGGGACGAGGGAGTTTCTCCCGATCAAACAACTTCCGGATCAGCAAGGGGCTTGAGGTGAAGGGAATTCTCCAGCCGGAGGATACCCGCGTGGTTCGGCTCAACATCAGCCGCGGCAAGAGCCCTGTGAACATCTGGGACTCCAAGTTCCGCGAGGAAGCCGGCGACACCGCTTCGCTCCTCCTCGTCGACGCAGGGGGTCGTGCGTTCGCGCCGTTCGGGTACATCCACGATCGCCGCAACGACGGCGAGGTTGATGTTGTGCTCGAGCCCATCAAGGGAATCTCCAAGATTTCAGAGTTCCCGTCGTTGAGTTCAGCGGGCGTCGACGACCTGTACGCCCTCTACCGGGTGAGCGTTGGCTCGACGATCAAGGCAGTGCGTCTTGGCGACATTCAGATCGCCAACGCCGATCTCCTGATCACGGAGAAGTGACCCCTTGAGGCGAAACCCCTCAACCTGCCGACCGCTCAGTCGCCCTTGAGGATTCGCTCCACGTAGTGGATGTCGAAATCGGCGTTCACGAAGGACGCGGTCTCGAGCAGCCGCTGGTGAAGCGGGATGGTCGTGCGCATGGGCCCGATCTCAAACTCCCGCAAGGCTTGGCGGAGGCGGGCGATGGCCGAGGTGCGATCGGGTCCGTGGGCGATCAGCTTGCCGATCATGGAGTCGTAGTTGGGGGGGATCCGGTAGCCGGGGCGGGCGTGGCTGTCGACTCGGATGCCGGGCCCCCCGGGCGGCGTGCAGGTCTCGATGGTGCCCGCCTGCGGCATGAAGTTGCGATCGGGATCCTCGGCGTTGATGCGGCACTCGATGGCATGGCCGCGAATGGCGATGTCGGACTGCGTGAAGGGAAGCGGTTCGCCAGCCGCGACCCGGATCATCTCCTTGACGATGTCGACGCCGGTGATGAGCTCGGTGACCGGATGCTCCACCTGCACGCGGGTGTTCACCTCGAGCATGTGGAAGTCGTGCCGAGCGTCCATCAGGAACTCGACGGTGGCGGCCCCGGAGTACCGCGCCGCTCGAAGCAGCGCCGCCGCCGACTCCGCCACCTGGTCGCGCTTCGCCGGATCGATGTTCGGCGCCGGCGCCTCCTCGATCAGCTTCTGATGCCGTCGCTGGCTGGTGCAGTCGCGTTCGTAGAGGTGGATGGCGTTTCCGTGCTTGTCGCCAAGCACCTGGATCTCGAGATGCCGGGCCCGCTCAAGGAACTTCTCCACGTAGACGGCGCCGTTGCCGAAGGCTGCGGTCGCCTCCTGGCGGGCGCTCTCGAGTCCCGCTCGCAACGACTCCTCGTTGCGGGCGATCCGCATGCCTCGTCCGCCGCCGCCCGCCGCCGCCTTCACGATCACGGGAAACCCGATCTCGCGGGCGATGGCGATCGCCTCCTCGGGGTCGTCGATGGCTTCCGCGGAACCTGGGAAGGTCGGCAGGCCCACCTGCTTGGCCAACCGCCGCCCGGCGATCTTGTCGCCAAGCTGCGCCATCGCTTCCGGGCTCGGACCGATGAACTCGATGCGGCAGTCTCGGCATACCTCGGCGAAGTGGCTGTTCTCGGCGAGGAACCCATACCCGGGGTGGATGGCGTCGGCGTTGGTGATCTCGGCCGCGGAGATGATGCGGTCGATGCGCAGATAGCTGTCGGTGGCGGGCCCGCTGCCGATGCAGACGCTTTCCGCGGCGTACCGAAGCCATGGCGCTCCGCGGTCCGCTTCGGAGTAGACGCAGACCGGTTCGACACCGAGTTCGCGGCAGGCACGAATGATCCGCAGGGCGATCTCCCCGCGATTGGCGATCAAGACTCGTCCGAACATGTCGGCTCCGTTGCGGCGACGCGGGGCCGCCGCGCGTGGGACTCAGCCTCGCGGGCGAACCCGGAAGAGGGGCTGGCCGAACTCGACCGGCTTGCCATTGCCGACAAGCACCTCGTCGACGATGCCGGCGCACTCGGCCTTGATTTCGTTGAACACCTTCATCGCCTCGATGAGGCAGACCACGGTGTCCGGCCCGACGGGATCGCCGACCTTGATGAAGGGAGGCTTGTCCGGTCCGGAGGCAGAGTAGAACGTGCCCACCATCGGGCTCGCGATGGCGAGTCGATCGTCGCTTGCGGCTTCCGCGGGCGGGGGTGCCGAGACCGCTGCCGCCGGTGCGGCCGGGGCGGCCGCAGCAACCGGTGCCGACACGACCTGCGGCACCGCATGTGGAGAGGGTCGCCGGATGGTGACCTGCTCCTTGTCGTCGCGAAGGTCGAGTTCGATGAGGTCACTCGTCACCATGAGCCTGACGAGTTCCTTGAGTTTGCGGATGTCGATCATTCCGGGATCCGTGTCGGGTCTCGAAGGCCGGCCGAGGCCGCGGTCAACAAGGTCGGGGAGGATACCGAGTTCACGAATCCACCGCCATCGGGCGCGAAATCGCATCGAAGCGCAGGCGATCGTGCCGTCAAGATGGGGGAACTTGCACGGCGTGCCCGGAGCCTTGGCATGAACTACTCGGGCCGCTCCGACTCTCGTCCTCCAGGCCCACGCTCGGAAAGCGGTCGCCGAAGGAGTTCCTGAAGCAGGAACGCGTCCCGAACCCGAACGCGGTCGTGAGCGAGCGCTCGAAGTCGCCCGACCCGTGTCCCGCTGGATGCTGGCTTCACGGGCGGTCGCTCGCCCCTGGGCATCGGGGCAGAAGCGGTCTCGGCCTCGGACCTGAGGGGCGTTCGAGATGGCGGCCGCGACTGGAACTGGGGTTGCGACTTCGCGGTGCGGGCGGGCGTGCGAGGCGGCTTTGGAGGCTCAGGTTGTCGAGCGGGCGGCTCGGCCCGCTGCGGCTCGCGGCTCACCCGACGCCGCAGTGCCTCGAGTCGACGCTGCTCGAAGGTCTCGGCGGCAGAGGGCGAAGCTGCCGCACGGTCAGGCGCGGCCTCGGCCGAGATCGGAGGCGACCCCATCGTCGCACGCTGCAGTTCGACGGTGGTACCGCCCGCTGCCCGCCGGATCGAGACGCCGGCACCCGCCTGCTCGAACCGCGACCGCAGCGCTCCAGCCTCTCCACGCGTGAGCTTGGTCGCGACCACCGCGGGTGTTGCCGAGAGCACCGCACGAACCTCGGGCAGCGGCATTCCGAGATCTTCACGCAACACCTTCACCACCTCGAAGATCTCGTCGCCCGGACGCTCAAGGATGATCTCGAGGTCGCCGGCGCCGCTGCGGGCGATCGCGGTTCGCGCCTTCGGTGCCGACTGTTGCGGGGCCGATGCAAGACCGGCGGCTCGAGCCGCAGCCTGCTTCTTCTCCGCCGACTTCTTGATGATGGTGATGACGAGGTTCGCCACCACGATGATCACGAAGATCCAGAAGCCGCCGCCACCCATGGCGACATGCTAGCGAGCTTCGGGGAGCCGAGCCTCCGCGGGCGGAACTCCGCCCAACGCCAGATCGATCGCCTCCGCGCCGAACATCCTCTCGAGGCGACTTCGCGCGAGCACCTCGCCGGCAGGTCCTGCCGCCTCGAGCCGCCGATCGGCAAGCAACCAGACTTCGTTGGCGAGGCGTGATGCGAGGCCGAGATCGTGCACGCTGAGCACCACGGTGGCACCGGCGGCGGCGACCGCGCGAAGCCAGTCGGCAGCGCGGTGCAACTCGCGGAGATCAAGCGGTGCGAACGGCTCGTCGAGAATCAGCAGCCCCCCTGCTTCGTGCTGAGCGGCGACCCTCGCCAGCCCCACCCGCTGCTGCTGACCGACCGAGAGCGTGTGCACGGCGCGGTCCTGCAGCGAGACCAGCGCAAACCGCTCGAGCGCGGACTCGATGCGGCTCCGAGACGGCGGGAGTGCATGCCGGCCCATCGCCACCACTTCAAAGACCGAGAAGCCCGCCGGCAGCCGGATCCGCTGCGGCAGGAACGCCGACCGTTGGGCGCGTCGCCGCGGAGAGAGTCCAGCGGGTTCGATCGAATGCCCCCCACCGATGCCACCGATCCAGCGCACGGTTCCGCGCATCGGCGCCGCCAGGCCCGCGAGCACCCGCAGCAGCGTCGACTTGCCAGCGGCATTCGCGCCCGCGACCACCGTGATCGCGCCTTCGCGCGCCGAAGCCGTCACTGACTCGAGCACCGCTTCGCCGTCGTATCCGACCGCGACCGATTGCAACGAAACGCCGGTCATGACCAGCCCTCGAGCCGGCCGCGGTGAAGGAGCCAGAGAAACGCCGGACCACCGAGAATCGCCGTCAAGACCCCGACCGGCAGTCGGCCGGCGCCGAAGTCGATCGGTTGCCGCGCCGCGTCGGCAAGGACGAGGATCGCCGCACCCGCCAAGGCCGAGCCGAGCACGGTCTGGCGGTGCGAGGGACCCGCCACGATGCGGGCCGCGTGCGGCGCCACCAATCCGACGAAGGCGATCGGTCCGGCGAGCGCGACCGATGCGGCGGCAAGCAGCCCGGCGCCGAGCAACATGACCAGCCGGGTCCGAGCAAGGTCGAGACCGACCGACCGAGCCTCGTCGTCGCCGAGCCCGGCCACGTCGAGCGATCCGGCCCGCAAGGTCGCCATCGCCACGGTCGCCGCGAGCAACGCAGCCGAGCCGATCAGCAGCCTCGGATCGGGTTGTTCGTCGATCCGCCCCATGGTCCATGCGATCAGATCGCCCCGCGAACCCGGGGGAAGCAAATGGTGCACGAGCATCAGGAGCGCCCCGCAGACGCTCGAAACCACGACCCCCGCGAGCACGAGGGTGATGGGGTCGAGCCCGCCTCGCCGCCGACCCGCGAGACCCACCACCATCAAGGTCGCCATCGCACCGACGAATGCCGGACCGACCGAGCCCAACCCCGTCATCGCCGTGAATCCAAGGGCCGCGGTCGCCCACATCGAGATCGCCAGTCCGAGGGTCGCTCCGGAGGAGAGTCCGAGCACGAAGGGAGACGCAAGCGGATTCCGCAGCAGCCCCTGGAGCAGGAGTCCGGAGACCCCCAACGAAGCGCCGACCGTGGTCGCGACCGCGATGGCGTTGAGACGAAACGCGCTCACCGCCGGGTCCGGCCAGGCGAACTCCACCTCCCAGCCGCTTCCGGTCCAGAGCCGCCCGATCATCAGCCTCAGCGCCGCCGCGAACACGAGGACGGCCGCGAGGCCCACGACCGCAGCCCACCGCTGCGCACTCGATCGCGTGCGGGAATCGCTCACGACGGGTCTTGCTCGGATACGGGTGCAGTGGCCGCGTTCGATCGCCCGCCCTGCCGCGCTGCAGCCTTCTCGATCACCATGCGCAGTGCGACCGCGGCGTCGATCCAACCGCTGCCAGGCGTGAGCGCCTGGGAGTCGATCACGCGCTGGACTCCGCCGCGGCCGCGTCCGAGCCCGAGCGAGGCGAGCGCCGTCACCGCCTCTTCGCTGCCGGACTCCTGCTCGCGCAGCAAGATGACCAGATCCGGATCGATCCGCACGAGGTCCTCGAGCGAGAGTTCCGGATAGCCGTTGGCGGTGATGGCGTTCGACACCCCGAGGCGGCCGAGCAGGCCGTCGACGAAGGTGCCAGCGCCGAACGCCATCGGCGGCTCGATCGAAAAGAGCACCGCCGCGCGACCGACCGCTGCAACCTCCGCCGGCGAGAGCGGCGCCGAGACTGCCCGCACCGAGGCCAGCATCGCGTTGAGTCGGCGCACCGTCTCGACGGTCTGCGCCTGGCTCACCTCGCCGGCTGCGGCAAAGAGCACCCGGGGCAACGAGTCGATCAGCGCTTCGAGATCCTCGAGCGAGTCGATGGGATACGGCTCGACCTTCCAACCGCTTGTCGCCGCCAGCTCTTCGAGCGCCGGTTGCACACCACCGTGGGCCGGCTGCACCAGGATCATGTCGGGCCGAACCTGCCGCAGGGCCTCCGGATCGATCGAGGTCAGATCGCCGACCACCGCAACCCGCTCCGGCAATCCGGTGCAGTAGGGCGTGCGGCCGACAAGCCAGTGCTCGAGACCAAGGTCCTGCACGGTGCGGCTGATCGCTGGGCTGAGCGAGACGACCCGCAGCGGCGCGATGGCGGTGGCCGGGTCGATGCCAGCACGGTTCGGTGCCGACGTCGGCGGCGGATCCGCCTCGGAACAGCCGCCCGCAAGCAGAATCGCCAGCGTCGCAGCCACGTGCCACGCCGGATGCCAGCGCGACGCGCGATGTTCCACCGACGGCCACTCGATCCCGCTCACGCGATCACCATCTGAGTGCGGACCAGCCGCGCGTAGGGCTCGCAGCGATCGAGCAGCGAGTCGTGCCCTCCGTCATCCACGATGCGACCGGCGTCCATGACCACGATCCGATCGGCAGACCGCACCGTCGAGAGCCGGTGTGCGATGAGGATGGCGGTGCGACCGGCAGTGAACTCGGAGAGGGCCGCGTTGATGAGTTCTTCGCTCTCTGCGTCGACCTGACTGGTCGCTTCGTCGAGCAGCAGGATGGCGGGGTCGCGGAGGATCGCCCGCGCGATCGCGATTCGCTGCCGCTGGCCGCCGGAGAGGCTGGCGCCCTGCTCGGAGACTTCCGTCGCATAGCCGTCGGACATTCGCTCGATGAAGTCGGCGGCTCGCGCCATTCGCGCCGCCGCACGAACCGACTCGTCGTCGATGCCAGCGAGGCCGAAGACGATGTTCTCGCGAATCGACCCGCGAATCAGCACCGGCTCCTGCGTCACCACGCCGATCTGGCGACGCAGACTTCGCAGGTTCACGCCCGCGATGTCCACCCCGTCGATCAGGATCCGGCCCGAGGTCGGCTCGAGCAGCCGGGGCAGCAGGCTGACCAAGGTGGTCTTGCCGCACCCATTGGGACCGACGATCGCGACCCGCTCGCCGTGGGCGACTTCGAGATCGACCGCCTCGACCGCATCTCGCTCGGCGTTGGGATAGCGAAAGCAGACCCGCTCGAAGGCGATGGTGCTGCGATGCCGCGCGAGGATCGGCAATGGGCGGTCCGGCCGCGACTCCGGCGGAAGCTGCAACACCTCGAGCAGCCGCTCCGCCGGCGCGCTCGAGGCCTGGATGTCGTTGGCCAGCGCCGTGAGCGGCTTGAACGAAGCTCCCGCGATCCCCAGCGAGCCGAGCGTGAGCACGAAGTTTTCCAGATCGAGGCTGCCGGCGAGGATCTGCCGCGCCGCGATCACCGCGAGCCCCGCAAGCACCGCCACCGCGAGCGCCTCGACGAGGGGGCTCGCCAAGGCCCGCGCGGTGCGAATCCGCAGCTCCTCCCGCAGCAGGGCGCGATTAGCGCGGTTGAACCGGCGCATCGCCGCCTTCTCCGCGGTCGCGGTCTTGACGCCGCGGAGGCCCTGAATCGACTCGTTGCAGGAACGGAGGAGATCCTCCTGCGATCGCAACGCCCCGCGGGCGCTCTTGCGGATGCGGCGTCCGAACTGTCGGATCACCACCCCGATGGGCGGTGCCACCACCAGCGCTGCGACGGTCAGACGCCAGTCGAACCAGAGGGCGGCTCCGAGGCCGGCGAGGCCGCGGGTCAGTTGGGCGATGGACCGACCCAGCAGGGCCATGAGACCGTTCTGCAGTTCGGCGGCGTCGCGATTGATGCGGCTGATGAGCTCGGCCGGCCCCCGCACCACCACCCGCGAGAGCGGCAGCGAGACCACGTGGCGAAAGGCCTCAAGCCGAATCCGAGCGATGGTGCGGGCGACCACGCTTCCCGCGAGAAACTGATGCAGAAAGTTGGCGGTGGCACCGAAGACGGTCAGGGCGAGCAGCCCGCTCATGAGCAGGACGACGCCCTCGAGGGGATCGGTCGGAAGCCGCTCGACCACCCCCGGCGGCAGCGGCGGAAACGCCCCGGAAGCCACATGCTGCTCGGCGAGCGAGCGGAGGGTGGTGCCATCCTTGCCCTGCAGGATGATCTCAAGCAGCGGCCCCATCGAGACCAGCCCGGCGCCGAGGCCTCCCGCGGAGACGAAGGCGAACACCACCGCCCCGACGAAGGCCAGTCGGTAGCGGAACATTCGCCGGGCGAAGGTCCGGAACGGGGACATCCCCGCAGTATCGGCGGATGCCGGGATTGATGCCACCACCTCGAACCCGCGGGCCCGGCGACACCAGGCAGACCTCGGATCGATCGAAGTCGATTCGCCCGGGAAGGTCCCACGTCGCTCCGGCCTTGTGGGTGCGGCGATTCGGGAACCAGACTGCGTGCCGAGGCCTCCGCTCCGCCACGAACGCTCGACGCAGAAGGTGCTGACCCGCCCTCCTCAGTCGCCGCCTCGGCTCCTAGCCGCTCGACGCCACGAGTTGGTCGAGGCGATCCCAGAAGCCTGGATCGCTCTTGGCCACCACCTCCGGATCGGCGACTGCAAGCCCCGGCCGCGCAAGACCGAGGACCGCGAACGCCATGGCGATGCGGTGGTCTCGGTACGGATCGATCCAGACCGGCGTCGCGAACCCGTTCGGGATCGGCTCGATCCGCAGTTCCGCCGGGCCGGTTTCGACCCTCGCACCGAGCCTCCGGAGGTTATCGACAATCGCCTCGATGC
>JAPOKA010000037.1 GCA_029977865.1 bacterium | reverse complement strand
CCTCCACCGCGTGAACACCCAGGTGATGGGACTGAGGCAGCGGCTTGATTCGGCGCAGCGGTTCCTCCACGCGCAGCAACGCAGCCTCGACGAGCTCGAAGTACAGGCCGAGGAGTTGCGGCGACAGATCAAGGCTCTCGAAGCGACCTCGGCCAACCTCGAGACCGAGAGCCGCGGCATCGGCGAACGCATCGAGAAGCTGCGGGTAGACCTCAACGCCTCCAAGAACGATCGGCAGTATCAGGCGATCCTTGCCGACGTGAAGGGACTTCAGGGCAAGCGCGACGAGGTCGAGACGCAGGCTCTCGGGCACCTTGAGCGCATCGAGAGCCTTCGCCAGCAGCTTGGCGCCTTGCAGGGTTCGCTCGACGAGCGCACCACCATGCGCGACCGGGCGCAGGCCGACCTCGACCAGCGACAGGCGGACGTCGGCGATCGCCTCGCCCAACTCGAGCAGGAGCGCGAGCAGGCGGCGCGAGCGATGCCTTCTGAGGTCCGTTCGATCTTCGAGCGCGTCTCCGGCGAGACCGATGGCGAAGCGATGGCTCCGGTCATCGAGATCAGCCGTCGCCACCGCGAGTACGCCTGCGGCGCCTGCAATCTCGAAATCCCCAAGGAGTCGTTCATGCGACTCGCGGGACCGGCGGAGGTGGTGGTGCAGTGCCGCACCTGCTCGCGGATCCTCTACATCCCCGAGGATGCCGAGGTCTCGGTCGCCGACTGACCGCGGCTGCATCCGCGACCACGTCGCCACGAATCCCGGGCGACCCAAAGACCGCAACGCCCACGGAGCCACCGCACATGGCCGCGATTCCTCCCTTTCTCGGCGAGACCACCCTGCCCCACCCGCCGCACGCGGTGCGCGACGCCCTGGTGAATCTCGAAGCGGTGGCCAAGCACATGCCCGACGTCACCAGCGTCGATCGCGTCGATGCGCGGACCCTGAAACTGGTGGTCAAGCCAGGATTCTCGTTCCTTCGCGGCACCCTGCGGGTGACGATGACGATCGACGAGACCGCGCCGGGCCGGACGCTGGTGCAGACCGCCAAGAGCGAGGGAATCGGCATGTCGATGACCATCGAGAGCGCCATCACCCTCGAGCCCGCCGCCGACGGCGCCGAGACCCGGGCCTCGTGGGAGGCGAAGGTCGTCGAGCGAAAGGGACTCGTCTCCGCGGTCGGCCCCTCGCTCATCCAGGCCGCCGCCAACAAGGTCCTCGAGGACGGCTGGAACGCGGTGCGGAAGACCCTCGCCGCAGAGTGATCAGCTCCCGCCGCGAAGGGCGATCGCCGCTTCGAGCTGCTCGAGTCGCTGTTCCCGCGGGCCGGTCAGTTCCACCAGCAACGGCGGATTCGCCGCGGGCATGACCGCGTAGCGACCCTCGCGGTAGATCTGCTTGAAGATCGCGTCCACGCGATCGCGGTACTCGTAGTCGACCGGGCGAATGCCGTCGTCCTCCATCTCCACCGGCCACTCCTTCGACTCCGGAACGAAGGCGAGGATGTCGAGATGGTCGAGGGACTCCCGCACCGCGGGGACCATCGACTCGACGAATCGCTCGTCGATGTCGGTGGTGCCGCACTCGGCGGTGAACTGCGAGTAGGCGAGGTAGTCGACCGGCGCCCGATCGAAGACGACCTTCACCGCGCTGGTGGCGTGGCGATGCACCCGCGCGATGTTGTAGTAGAGCTGGATGCCGTTGTGCAGCCGGGTGGAGGCGTCACGAAAGAGGATCTCGTAGGGCCCGCGAAGCCCCAGCGCCCGGTAGGGCTCCTCCTCGCGGAGGTAGTCGGGGTGCTTCGCCACCCAGTCGTTCACCACCGTCGACTTGCCGAGCGAGTGGGAACCGGTGACGGCAATGCGCATGGAATGACTCGGGCTCGCGAACGCGCTGGACGGGGCCGCGATGCGGGGCCCTTCGAGGGTCCGGCGACTACTTGAACGCCTCGTAGTCCTTGCCGAGGAGCTTCGCGCCCATCTTGAGCTTCATGACCTCGTCGGTGCCTTCGTAGATCCGGCAGACCCGCACGTCCTGCAGGTGGCGGAAGGGCCGGTAGAGCTCGCTCCAGCCGCGGCCGCCGAAGATCTGCACGGCGTGATCCGCCGCTTCCCACGCCGCATTGCTGGCGAAGAACTTGGCCTGCGCGACCTTGTAGTCGGCGTCGGCGAGCAGGGCCTTGTCGCCGGGAGCGTCGTCGGAGGCCTGCTTGGCGAGCGCCGCCCGCTCGATCATCGCCTCGCTGGTGGCGCGGGCCATCTCGATCTTGGCGAGGTGGTCCTGCACGAGCTGGTGGCGACCGATCTCCTTGCCGTGCTGATGGCGGGTCTTCGCCCACTCGATGCACTCGGTCAGGCAATCCTCGATCGATCCGAGGCAACCCGAAGCCACCGAGAGGCGACCCGAGACGAGGGTGTGCATGGCGATGCGGAAGCCCTCGCCCTCCTTGCCGAGCATGTTGTCGCCGCGGACCTTGTGCTCGTTCATCGAGAACATCGCGGTGTCGCAGGTGTACATGCCGGGCTTGGAGTGCATCTGCTCCTTCTCGAAGCTCTCGCCGGCGGTGTCGACGATGATCGCGCTCATGCGCCGGGCGTCGCCTTCGGCACCTTCGGGGAAGGCGAAGACGATCACCGCGTCCGCGATCGAGCCGTTCGAGATCAGGTACTTGACTCCGTTCATCACCAAGGAGTCGCCCTCGCGGCGGTAGGTGGTGGTGCCCTCGAGGGGATTCGAGCCGGCCTCGGGCTCGGTGAGTCCGAAGGCGAGGATCAGGTCGCCGGCTGCGGACTTGGGCAGGTAGCGGAGCTTCTGATCCTCCGTCCCGTACTTGAGGATCGGATACTGGCCGATCGAGCTCTGACCGCTGAAGAAGGTGCGGGGCCCCGAGCCTTCGCGATTGATGCGGGCGAGCATGCGGGCGTAGGTGAGGCTGTCCGCCCCGCGGCCGCCGTAGCGCTTGGGCACCGGCATGCCGCAGATCCCGTGCTTCTTGGCGAGCGACGCGATCGCCGGGTTGAAGTCGCGCTCGAGGTACTGGATCTCCTCGATCGGGCGAAGCTCCTGGCAGTAGGCCTCGACGTCCGCGATCATCTTGGCGCGGTCTTCGTCGGTGAAGGTCTCGCTGGCGGAGGCGGTGGACGCGGCGGTGTTCAGGGTCTGGGGAGTCATGGGGTCGATCGTAGCTCCGGGGTCGAGTGAGGGTCTTCGTCGATCGGCGAACTTGGAGTCAGTGCCACCGAGGCCTTTTGCTTCCGCGAAACCTCGCACGTTACGGGACATGCCTCTGCCTTCGCCGCCCCAATTCAGCGTCCGCGAAGGCCCTGGTGCCGCCCGGAATCCCGGGTGCGAGGTCGCTTCAGCCGTATCCGAGGCGATCCAGGTCGGCCTCGTCGAGCCCGAAGTGGTGGCCGATCTCGTGCAGCAGGGTGATGCGGATCTCCTCCCGGACCCGATCGACCCCGCCCTGCACCTGCCCGTCCTCGTCGGTGAATCGCCGCCATCCCCCCGCCGCCTCGATGATGCCGAGGCGATAGAGCGAAATCGTCTCGATTCCGCCACCGGGGTCGCCAACGCTCCGCTCGGTGAGCGGCACCCCCGAGTGCAACCCGCAGAGCTCCGCGGGATCGTCGACACCGAACTCGCGCAAGACCGACTCCGGCGGCATGTCGTCCACGTAGACCGGCGCCTCCTCAAGGAGATCCCGGATCGCCGGAGGCAACCCATCGATCACCTTCTCGAGCAGGCGATCAAAGCGGTCGCGGTCCTCGCGGCGGATCATGCCTCGACCTGCCCGACGAGTTCGCGGATGTTGCCGCAGCCCTGCTGCCGCACCCAGCGCTCGAGTCCGGTGATCACGCGGCGAGGAATCCTCGGGTCGACGAACAAGGCGGTGCCGATCCCGACCGCCGAAGCGCCGACGAGGACGAACTCGGCCGCGTCTCGCCAATGCAGCACACCCCCGAGCCCGATGATCGGGACCTTCGCCGGGCCCGCCACCGCGCGAAACACCGCGTCGACGAGCCGCACCGCAAGCGGATGAACCGCCGGTCCGCTCAGCCCACCGCGTCCGGAGGAAAGTCGCGGCTTTCGCGAGTCGACATCGACCGCCATCGCCGGCCAGGTGTTGGCGATGGTCAGTCCGTCAGCGCCCGCCTCGACCGCTGCCGCCGCCATCGCGATTGGATCCGGAGCATCGGGAGCGAGCTTGACCAGCAGGCGAGTTCGCTCGAGCGCCGGCCGGACCTCGGCAAGGAGGCTCGCAAGCGCCCGCGGATCGTGGCCGAACTGCCGGCCATCGGCGGTGTTCGGACAGGAGACGTTGAGTTCGACGATCGGCAACGCCTCGATCGCCTCGAAGGCGGTCGCCATCGCGACGTAGTCCGCGATCGAGTGTCCTGCGATCGAGCCGATCGCCACCGTCTTCATCGCCGCGAGGGCCGGCACCTTCTCGACACGGAAACGCTCGAGCCCGAGGTTGGCGAGGCCGATCGCGTTGATCATGCCACCGGGCACGTCGATCATTCGCCACGGCGGATGCCCTTCGCGGCTCTCGACGGTGATCGACTTCGTGGTCACCGCGCCGATCGCGGCAGGGTCCATGAAGTCGGCGACCTCGGGACCGTATCCGCAGGTGCCGGCGGCGAGCACCACCGGATTCGCGAGCGGAACTCCGGCGAGGTCGGTGGCGAGCAAGCTCACGATGCGGGTTCGAGTCGAAGGTGCACGCGGGTGACTCGGTCGGCGCCGCGCCGACCGCCGCCCGCGGGGGATTCGTATGATCGCCCGAGTCGTGCAGTTGGCAACCGACGTGGGCTTCGACGGTCGCCACGGGCCGGGTCCTCGCAAGGGGTCGAGCCGGATTCGGTGAAACAGCAGCGTCGGTGGGCCTCGAACCTCGCTCTCCTCCGCATCGGCGCTTCTCCGGTCCGTTCGACGCCGGCCCGCACGAAACTTCCGGCTTGCGTCGCACCCCCGAGATCCGCTTCCCCTACGCTCTCACTCCCATGAACCCAGATCTCGAACGCCGCATCGCCCAATTCGAGCGGATGGCCTCCGCCGACCCCGACAACGAGATGGCCCACTTCTCGCTCGGCAACGCCTATCTGCAGGCGGGCCGGGCGGCGGAAGCGGCAGGTTGCTTCGAAGCCTGCATCCGCCTCGCCCAGGAGATGAGCAAGGCCTACCAGCTCGCCGGACAGGCGATGATCGACGCCGGCTGGGCCGACAAGGCGGTGGAGACCCTGACCACCGGATACGAGGTCGCCGCCCGCAAGGGCGATCGCATGCCTCAGGAGGCGATGGCCCAACTGCTCCGCTCGATCGGACGCGAGCCGCCCACGCTCGCGGCCGACGTCGAAGCAGCCGCGGCGAAGTTGCGCGACCAAGGCACCTTCATCTGCCAGCGAACCGGCCGCGCCGGCCACCAGATGGAGAAGCCTCCCTTCAAGGGACCCGTCGGCGCCTGGATCCACGCCAACATCGCCGAGGAGACCTGGCAAGAGTGGATTCGCCAGGGCACCAAGGTGATCAACGAGTTGCGTCTCGATCTCTCACGCGAGAACGACGCGGCGACCTACGACCGCCACATGCACGAGTACCTCGGCATCGACGAGGCGACCGTCGGCGGCGAAGCGGCACCGAGTCGCTGAGCGAATCCGATCGGCTCGGCCGCGGCGCAGCGTCGGACGTGCCTTCCCACCGCCTGCAGTCACCGACGCGATCGTCGCGCGGTCTCAGGGTGCAGCGCGGCGCTGGTAGACGATCCACTCGAGAAAGAGCAGCACGAGCCCGACGCCGAGGAGCCAAGGCCACAGGTCGAGGCGGCCCGTCGCACCCGCCTCGCCGCCGACGACCTCGTCGCCGAGCGTGAGCGAGGCAGCCGGATCGACCCTGCCCTCCTCGGCACCGAGGCGATTCACCGCCACCCGCCGGCGCTCCTCGCGCCCGTTTCGGGTCCACGAGAGTTCATGCACGCCGGCATGACGGATCGGCCCCCAGGCGACCGCGCCGTCGAGGCCGGGGCCGAGTTCGATCGATGCACCGTCGGGCAGCCGAAGCGCCACGCTCGCGACCCCCGGTGGCACCATCGCGGTGATGGTGTCGCCGGGCACCAGTCCCGCCAGCGAGGCAGCCTCGTCGATCGAACCGAGGTGCTCGATCGCGTTGGCGGTGAAGTTGACGAAGCTCCGCAGCAGCGGCCAGTTGCTGTCGAGCGGATCGAAGGCGACCTGAATCACCTTCACCGGACCGCGGTCGGCGAAGAGGATCAGCGGCCCCGCCGCGGCCTCCGCGAGCACCACCACATCGCGGCCCGGCGCAATCAGCCGCCACGAGGCCACGCTCAGTTCGTCGAGGTTGACGTTGCGGAAGATCTCGTGCTCGCTGCGCATCGAGCGCACCAGCGCACCATCGCGCGAGCCGAAATCGTCGAAGCCCTCGATGGGAGCGGTCGCGCCGAATGCGAGATATCGCCCGGTCGGCAGGCTCGCGGGCGCCGCCCCGTCGAGCACCACGACGTCGTAGCCCGCCGTGGCTTCCGCGCCGGCCTCCTCGAACTCGGCCACCGAGATCGACTCGAGCCGCTCGAGCGGCAAACCCTCGAGCAGCATGCCGAGCACCCCGCCCCTGCCGCCGACCCGCAGCACTCGCAGCCGCTTGGGCGGCGGCACCACGATCGCAGCGCGATCGTCGGTGGCGAGCAGGTTCGCCGAGACAGAGTTGTCGATGTTGGGCACGATCGCGAGTTCGATCAGGGCATCGCGAGGCTGCTCGAAGGGCAGGAAGGAAACCGATGCGCGTCCGGGCTGGAACTCGCCCTGATCCCCCGTCTTCGCGGCGGGAATCTCCACCGGTTCGGGAAGCACCGCCCGCACCACCCCGTCGACCGCGATCGAGACCCGCGCCGCCACCGCCTCGCTGCCGGTGTTGAAGAGGCTTGCGAAGACCGCGATCGAGCCGGGTCCCTCGATCGGCCGCTCCGCCGCCGCCACTTCGAAGCCGATGTTGCCAGCCCCTGCCGCACCCACCGGTTCGAAGCGAAGCGACTCTCCCTTGCGGAGCACGGTGGTGTCGAGGTCGGCGAGGCGACCATCGGAGAAGAGTTCGAGGGCCACCGCCTCGGCTGCTTCGGGAGGAGCGTCGGGATCGGTGGTGGTGGCGAAGGCCCGCGCCAACTCGAGCGCCGGCAGCAATCGGCTCTCGCCGTCGGCCGGTTCGATCGCCGCGATCGCCTCGAGGGCCTGACGCGCGTTGGCGGAGAACGGCGACCGCACCTCGGCGCGGTCGTCGAAGGCGATCACCATCACCTCGCCGTCTCCGCCGCCGAGCCATCCGCCGCCGAGCACCTGCTCGACCCGCGCCGTCGCCTGCGCCTTGGCGAGGTCGAGTCGCGACGCTCCGTCTGCCTCGTCGACCGCCCGCATCGATCCCGAGCGGTCGATCAGGATCACGGTGCGGCCGCTGCGACCGCCCGCCTGGGCGATCGGTTGGGCCACCGCCGCGACGAGGGCCAGAAGCACCAGCAGCTGAAGCAGCAGGAGCAGGTTCGGCCGCAGCCGCTGCCAGGGCGCGTTGGCCTCGAGGTCCTCGACCGACCGCCGCCACAGGAGTGTCGAAGAGATCTCGCGACGTCGCCGCCGGAGTCTCAGGAAGTAAAGGGCGACCAGCGGCGGAATCACCACCGCCGCCGCGATCGCGCCGGTGAGGGGGGTGAGCCAGGTCACTTGAGCAACCCCCGCCGCCTGAGCACCTCGAACATCAGCTCGTCGATCGGCCGAGTCGTCTCGATGGGGATGTGCATGATCCCGCGGCGCACGCAGAACTCGCGCAGCGCGGCGCAGTAGGCGTCGAGCCGCTCGCGGTAGCGGGCGATCACCGCGGGCGTCACCGTGACCTCCGCCTCGGAGTCGTCCTCGAGATCGACCAGGCGCAGGTCGCCCACGAGGTCGTGCCCCGCGGGATCGGTCTCCTCCGGCGCCAGAATCTGCATGGCGAAGACGTCGTAGCCGCGGCCTGCCGCGTAGGTGAGTCCCCGCTCGTACCCTTCGCGAAGCAGGAAGTCGGAGAGCACCACCATGACCCCGCGGCCCTGTCGTGCCAATGCGAGGGTCCGCATCGACTCCGCGAAGTCGGGCCCGCCGCCCGGCTCGAGCCCAAGCAGCCATGAGCCCACCTCGCGGGTCTTGGCCCTTCCTCGCAGATTCGCGAGGCGGCTGACGCCATCGCCACCGAAGGCTGCGACGGAGACCCGATTGCGGTTGACGAGCCCCACGTAGGCGAGGGCCATCGCGAGCCGCTGCGCGTAGGTGAACTTCTCCGGATCACCGAAGGCCATCGAGGCGCTCGCATCGATCACGACCAGCAGCGAGAGGTCTTCCTCCTCGAGGAACATCTTGAGGAAGAGCCGATCAAGCCGCCCGAAGATGTTCCAGTCGACGAAGCGAAGGTCGTCGCCGTGGACGTAGGGACGGAAGTCCGCGAACTCGACGCTGCGGCCGCGCCGCTTGCTGCGACGCTCGCCTTGCAGCTTGCCGGAGAAGATCTTTCGACTCACGACATCGAGGCGATCGAGCCGGGCCATGAGCGCACCGTCGATCAGATCGTCGATGCGCTGCGGCCGCGCGGGGCGAGTCGATCCGAGGTCGCTCATCGCGAGTCCCCCTCGGCGATCGGCGGCTGATCGGGCTCGCGCGGCACGCTGTCGATGATCTGCTTGAGGATCTCGTCCTCGCGGCGTCGCGACGACTCCGCCTCGAAGCTGCGAACGAGCCGATGCCGCAGCGCCGGACGAAGCATGGCCCGGAGGTCATCTCCCGAGACCGCGTAGCGGCCGTCGAGGAGCGCCGCCACCTTGGCCGCGGAGACTAGCGCAATCAGTCCGCGCGGACTCGCCCCCACCGCAACGAGCCGATCGATCTCCTTCGGAGCATGCGGGCCGCCGGGATGGGTCGCCAGCACCAGCCGCGCCGCGTAGTCTGCGATGTGCGGTGCCAGATGCACCCGTCGCGCCAAGGCCTGGGCATCGAGGATCGCAGCGGCATCGAGGCACGCCGAGGCTCGCCGCGACTCGGCGCGGGTGGTGCGACCGACGATCTCGTCGAGCTCCTCGCGGGTAGGGTTGGGCACCAGCACCTTCAGCAGGAAGCGATCGAGCTGGGCTTCCGGCAGCGGAAAGGTGCCCTCCTGCTCGATGGGGTTCTGGGTCGCGAGCACGAGGAACGGCGCCGTGAGCGCCCGGGTCTCGCCGCCTGCGGAGACCGAACGCTCCGCCATCGCCTCGAGCAACGCCGACTGCGTGCGCGGCGCTGCGCGATTGATCTCGTCGGCGAGCAGAAGGTTTGTGAAGATCGGACCGGCCCGAAACTCGATACGCCGCGAGCCGCCCTCGCCGTCGTCGCTGATGACGGTGGTTCCGGTGAGATCGGCGGGCATGAGGTCGGGGGTGAACTGCACGCGGCCGAAGCGCAGCGCGAGGGCGTCTGCGATCGTCCGCACCAGGAGCGTCTTCCCGAGCCCCGGCGGACCCTCGAGCAGCACGTGGCCGTTGGCGAAGAGCGCCACCAGCACCTCCGCCACCACCCGCGACTGGCCCACCAGCACCGTCCCGATCTCGCTTCGCAACCGCGCCACCCGAGCGCGAAACGCCTCGCACTCGCGGCGGAGCGCGTCGAGGTCGCCGCCGCGGGCCTCCGGCGTCGCCGCTGCCGCCGCGTCAGCCATGTTCGCCCTCCTCGCCGCGGGCCTTGCGGCGAGCCTTCAGGAGCCGCGAGGTCGATCTCGATTCGTCGGCGGGCGGGTCTTGTTCCTGGTCGGCCTTTGGTTCCTTCGGCGTGCCGCCCGCGGCCGGAGCACTCGCCGGCTTCGGCGCGTCTGCAGCCTTGCGTGCCTGCGGTGTCGTGAGACGCGGCGTCGGCTCCGGCGCCGTGGATTCGCGTGCCGACGCGGTGCTCGCCTTCGCGCGGCCGCGGGCCCGCTGCCATGCCGCGACCGACGCCTCGCCGGTCGCACCGCGGCCTCCGGTCAGCCGACCGAGCGAGGCGAGCACCTCGCCGGGCTCGATCGCGAGCCTTCGCACCGCGACATCGAGCAGGAAGATCACCAGTGCCGCAAGCACGAGCAGATCCCAGACCCGCTTGGGTGCGATCGGCACGGTCACGAGTTCGCGCAGGAAGAGATCGGCAAGCCGCGGATCTCCGATCTCGAGCACCCGTCCACCGGTGCGCTCGGCGACGCTGCGCAGCGTCGCCTCGTCGTCGCGCTGCGCGAGGTACTCGCGCGGGTACGGCACCGTCACCGCGCCGAGCACCGTCGAGGCACGGCCATCGGACCCCGGCACCGCGACGCTCACGAGGTGGGCTCCGAACGACTCGAGCGGAAAGCGACCGGTGGCGCGGCCGGGACCGGTCTGCCGCATCGCAAGCGGAGCCACCGACCCGTCGGGCCGCACGATCCGCCCCTCCGCCGCAAGAAACCCCCGCTGCCCTTCCGCCATCGACTCGACTTCGACGAGGCCCTCCTCGCCCTCGACGCGGGTGCGAATCACCAGATCCCGCGGCGCGGACGGACGCATGATCCAGCGGACCGTCTCCTCCCAGAACGCGGGGCCGCCGCGCCAGTCGACCCACGCCGCCCCCCACCGCGCGCTGTAGTCGCTCGTGAACGCCACCGCCCGGCCGGTCCCGTGGTTCCACCAGGCGAAGAGCGGATCGGTGCTCTCGGAAGTTCGGCGTTCAAGCGCCACCCGCGCCAAGCCTTCCCGCGGCACCGTCAGGATGTAGCCGGTCAACGGCGGCAGCGCCTCGGCGGCACGGATCGGCCCGGCACCATCGCGTACCAGCGTCGGCACGAAGGGCTCGGTCTCGACGATGAGCGAGCGGCTCACCACCACCGCCTCCTTGATGAAGATCTCCGGCAGCGCCTTCGGATCGTCCACCTCGTAGAAGCGGCCGCCGGTGAAGTCGGCAAGCCGCTCCATGTTGGTGCGATCGATCGCCGATCCGTGGCCGGCGACCATCACCGTGGTCACGGTGATGTCGGCGTCGATGAACTCCTGCACCAGCGTCTCGCTCGGCGGCGCGGCATCGCCGTCGGAGATGATGATCATGTGCCGCTGGCCGAACCGCACGCCGTCGACGGCTTCGAGATCTCCGAGGGCGTCGATGAAGAGCTCCATCGGCGGCCCGAACTCGGGCATGTCGCCGACGTTCATCCTCCGCGCCGCCGAGATCGCCCGGCTCTTGTCTCCCACCGGTTGCAGGGGGAACGCCCAACTGGTTCCGTTGTCGGCCGCCCATTCGTAGGTGATGACGCCGACGTAGTCCTCCGCGGTCAGCGCCTCGATGGCCGCGATCGCCACCTGCTCGCCCCAGTAGTTGCCCTCGGCCATCTCGCAGGAGTGCATCACCAGCCCGAGCACCCCCCGCACCATCTGGCGCTGCTGCGGCGGGTCCATCTTGACGGGAATCGCCTCCGCGGTCTCCGAGTCGATCCAGCCGCCGGCGCCGAAGGCGCGATCGCCGCCCATCATGAGCAGCCCGCCGCCGAGGTCGTGCACGTAGCTGCGCAGGAAGCGATCGGTGTCGAGGTCGATCGCCCAGCGCGGCAGGTTCGCCAGCAGCACCGCGTCGTAGCCGGAGAGGATCGCAGACGCCGCACCCGAGATCGAGTCGGCGCTGCGGCGGTCGACCAGCAGCCCGCGGCTCGCGAGCGCCTCGGCCAGCTCGCGGCCCTCGCGGCCGTCGTCGAGAACCAGCACGCTGCCTTCTCCACCGACGAAGGTGACCGCGGCGCCGAGGTTGTTCTCGCGCACCAAGTCGGTCGCCTCGTCGAACGGCTCGAAGACCGCGTTGAACCGATGCGCCCCGCCGCCCTCGAGCGGAATCGGCACCAGGAAGGTGTTCACCCCCGGCTCGAGCGCCACCGGCATGGAGGTCGACGCAGGATCGGGGTCGAGATCGACCACGCGATCGTCGTGCCGCAGCGCGATCCGGCCCCGCGCCGCCTTCGGCGAACGCAGCACCATTCTCAGTTCGATGGTCTGGTCGGCACGGGCCCGGGTCGGCGCCCGCAGTTCCTCGAAGACGATCTCGCCGTCGCGGCGGTAGCGAAGCGGCAGCACGTCGATGGGCACGCCGTTGGCCTTGGCGAGATCGGCGACCTCGGCGACCCGATCCTCGGTCTCGTTGCCATCCGAGACGAGCACGATCCGCGCTGCCGCATCCTTGGGGACGATGGCCAGCGCCATCCGCACGCCCTCGGCGAGATTGGAGGCATCGCTCGCGCCGGCGTGCCCGGAGAGCGAGAGCACCGTCGAGGCCTCCGGCAGCGCCGCCACTTCGGCGCGGCGGGCGACCGTCACCACGCCAAGTCGGTCCTCGGTCCGGGGCCGGGCCTCCGCGGCCGCGGCGAGGAACGACTCGGCCTCCTCGAGCCGCTCCCGCGGCACCGAGCGGCTCGCATCCGCGACCACGATCACCGCGAGATCCTCGCTCCGCTTGACCCAGCTCGGCTCGGCGAGGGCCAACGCCAGCATGGAGATCACCAGCGCCCGCAACACGAACGAGATCCAGCGCCGCGCCGGCGAGAGGGCGGTGCGTCCGGCCCGGGCGAGCAGCCACGCCACCGGCACCAGCACCAGCAGGAGCAGCCAGCCGGGATGCTCGAAGCGCAGCGGGAAGTCGCTCACCGCAGGAGAACTCCCTCGTCGGATTCCGCAAGGGTGCTCGTCACCGTCGACGGCAGCAGGCTCTCGAGTGGCGCGATCATGAGGCGGTTGTTGCCGGTGTCGAGCACCGCGACCGTCCCGTCGCGCTCGTCGACTGCCCAAGGATACTTGAGGTGTCCGTCGCCTTCGCCGAAGCCGCCCCAGATCGCGAGCCCGCGGCCGTCCTTCGCATCGATCACCTGAATGCGATTGCTGCCGAATTCCGAGACCAGGATCGAGCCGTCGGGCAGCGTCGCCAGGCCGTAGGGGTAGGCGAACTCGCCGAGTCCGCGGCCGAGCGACCCCAGCACACGGTGCAGCCCTCCGTCGAGCCCGACCACCACGACGCGATGGTTGCAGCTGTCGGCGATGAAGATCTCAGATCCGTCGCGCGATCGCGTCATCGACTGCGGCCGGCGGAATCGCTGACCGGTCTCGGAGCCGTCGAAGGAGAATCGCAGCGTGCCATCGGGCGCGAAGGCCTGCACTCGGTCCGCGCCGCCGTACTCGCTGACGAAGATGGTGCCGTCCTCGAGGACCAGCACGTCGGTGGGGTAGATGAACGAGCCGGGCTCGGTCCCGTACTGCCCGAAGCGAAGCTGTTCGCGGCCCTCTCGATCGAAGGCGATCACCCGGTGGTAGTGGGTGTCGGGCACCCAGACCCGATCGTCGGTGAGGGTGATGCCGGTGGGGAATCCCCGCTCGAACTCGGGCATCTCCCAGCCCCCGATCACCGCGCTCGCTCCATCGAGCTGCTGCACGCGGCCGGTGCGATCGACGATCCAGTACGAGCCGTCGCGGGGATCGATCGCCACCGCGCGGGGCTTGCGAAAGCGACCCGGCACCGACCCGGGACCGCCGACCACCTGCGATTGCGGCAGCGGCGCGATGCCCGAGCGCTCCGCCACCTCCGTCGCGGCGCCGGAACTCGGCGAATCGCCCGTGCCTCCGCAGCCGGGCATCGAGAACGACGCGAGTCCGGCGAACAGGACGATCGCCGCCACGTTCCGCAACGCCTCGCGCGACCGCGCCAGCCCCACCACCACCGCGGCTGCGATCAGACCCATCGCCGTCATCGCAAGCGTCGCGAGCACCACCGTCTCGCCGCGCTGGTAGTGGATCGCGTTCAGCACCGCGGTCGCAAGCGACTCGTGGCCCGCCGGCGCCAGGCGGCCTGAGAGCGCCACTTCGCCCAAGGCAAGCGACGCCGTGACCACACCGGAGGCGATCGACACGGCGAGCAGGCGCGGCCGTTCCGCCCGGGCCTGGTCGCGGAGGCGTTCCGGAGCGTCGAGCATGCGCAGCATTCGCTGCGGGTCCGGCCGGGTGCGGCTCAACCACCACGCCGTCGCCGCCGCCACCACCCCGAACCTCCCGACGAGGCCGATCACCACGATCGCCTCGGAGTCGTAGACCCGCTCGAGCACCGGACGATTCCAGGCAAGGATGGTGGCCGAGCCAGCCAAGGCCACCGGCAGACCGGCAAGGACCGCGAAGGCCACGCACATCGAGAGCCCGAAGGTCCTCGCGCGGCCGCGCTCGCGTGCCAACAGCACGTAGAGCCCGGCTGCGAGCATCGCCACCGTCGCGGCGGTCGCGATCGCCGTGGCCGCGGTGGGCAAGAGGGACTCGCCGTGCAGCAGGAAGAATGCGCGGACGGACTCCGCGTCGACGCCGGGTTCCCGGAGGAGCCCCCACAGCAGCAAACCTAAGGGAATCATGACCAGCGCGACCGCCAGCGCGCTCGCGGCGCGGCCGCGGGTGAGGCGGCGAGGCTCGGGCTCGTCGCCCTCGGCCGGTGACCGCGGAAGGCTCGCCGCGAGCGCCACCAGGAGCGCTCCCGGCAGGAGCCCCGGCCATCCCGCTCGCACCACCGCTGCAGGCGAGGCACCGTCTGCATCGAGAGTCCGCAGTTCGAATCCGAAGGTCCGCACCCCGGCAAGATCGAAGGCGACGGTCGAGCTTGCAAGCACCAGCGCCACCGCCACGCCACCCCGAAGAAGCGCCGGAAGGTCCTCGCGCAGCGCCAACATCGCCCGGCGGGTCCGTGAAAGGCCATCGACTTCCGCAAGCGCAGCGAGCGTGCCGCGGGCATTCTCGAAGGCTCGCCGCTCGACCGCCACGCACCATGCCGCAAGCGGCCAACTCGCCGCGGTCAGCCCGAGCAGCAGGCAGAGTTCCCGCAACGGCATGGTGGCGTCGTGGGTCGCCGCCCAATCGCCAATCGTCGTCCCCGGCCCCACCGCCTGCCAGAATCCGAAGAAGAGCAGCCACCCCGGCAAGGCCAACGCGAGCACCGCCGCCGCGAGCACCACGGTGCGGTGGGGCGCTGCGAGCCTGCGACCGGGCAGCCAGCCCGCGAGCGCGCCGACCGCACCGACCGCCGCCGACCACCCGACCGTGCGTGCAAGCACCGGACCGAGGGGAAAGCCCGGCGTGGTCGCATCGCTCGCGCCCGTCGCCGCAGCTGCGATCGCCGCCGCAAGGGGCGGCAAGGCAGCGACCGCCGCGATCGCGAACACGACCACCGCGGCAACGATCGCGGCGCGATCGGTCGAACCCCGATCAGGAGCCATGTTCCGATTCCACACCGGCCGGCTCGTCGTCCGCTGCGTCCGGCGAGTCGCTCGACGGGCGTCCGATCGACTGCGCGGGCGGCTCGACGAGTCGCTTCATCGCGATCGCCACCGCCTCGTCCATCACCTGTGAGGCACGCTCGTAGTCGACCCGCAGCGGGTCCGGCACCGACATCGCTGCTGCTGCCGCCGCCGCGGATGGATCGAGTTCCTCGAGGTGAACCAACGGAAGATTGCGCGACGGCGAGGCGAGCAGTGCCGCCTCGACCCGGGGAGAGAGCAGGAACTCGAGCAGCTTCAGGCCCGCTTCGGGGTGTGGTCCGCCGCGCACCAGTGCAGCGGTGTTGGGAACGACGAGCGTCCCGCCGCCTGGGGCATCGTCGGGGGCGTGCCTTGGATAGACCATCGCGACCGCGAGGCCACGGTCCTGCGCGGCGAAGACATCGTCGGTGTCGGTCATGCCCACATCGGCCTCGCCGGAAGCGATCGCTTCGACCACCGCTGCGTTGCCGCCGGGCAGCAGGCGGATCTCGTTCTCGGCAAGGCCTTCGAGAAAAGCCTCGTAGTAGCCGGGCATCACCTCGCGATCCCACGTTCGTTTCATGGCGCCAAGATGACCTCGCGTGGTGCCGAACCGCGGGTCTGCCATGACGATGCGGCCCTTCCACCACGGCCGCACCAGATCCATCCAGGTTCGCGGCACCCGTGCTTCGGGAACCCGCTGCGGCGAATAGGCGATCACCCGCGCTCGCCCGGCGAATCCGTGCCAACGTCGCTCGGAGTCGCGCCAGGCCTCCGGCCAGGAACCCAATCGATCCTCCGGCGGCGGCGTGAGCAGATCTTCGCGGGCCAGTTGCGCCATCACGAAGGGCTCGCTCGACCAGAAGACATCGCAGCGAGGCCGATTCGCCTCGTCGCGGAGGCGGTTGGCAAGTCCGGTGGTCTTGGTGGCCTCGGTGTCGTAGCGGACCACCACCTCGAGCCCGCTCTCCGCTTCGAACTCGGCGAGAATCGGTCGCGACACCGCATCGTCGGCGGAGACGTAGACCACCACCTGCTCGCGAGCCTCGCAACCTGCGAGCGTCATCACCATGCCGGCCGCGAGTCGCCAGCGCCCCGATCGATTGCGAGCCGACCGCACCGCACCGAGACCAGGCCGCGGAGGGTCGAGTTGATCGCCGTCGCGCGATGCCGGTTGAGACCGAACTGGAAACGGTTCGCCCGAGGCGAGCCCGAGTTCGCTCACGCCCCGCCCTCGCCTGCCGTGGCCGGTTTCGCGGGAGCTTCCGCAGGCTTTGCCGGCGCATCCGACGGTTTCGCAGGGGCACGTGCAGGCTTCGCCGGCGCCGCCTGCTTCTCCTCGACCATCTTGCGAAGCGATCCGAAGTAGTGCCGGTGCGCCTCCCGCAGGTGCGGCGGCACCGGATCTTCCGCTGTCGCCGCTGCGGGATCAGCCGCTTCGAGATTCTGTTCGATCCGCCCGATCGGCGTCTTCGCCTCGCCCACGGTGAGCTCGCCCTCGATCAGGGTCCGCGCGATGATGTCGCCCTCGCGGATGTTCCCGGCCTCCCGGACCACTTCGGTGCCGGTCTCGGTCTCCTGCCGCGGCGCGACGCCGCCGGCACCGCGGCCGCGTCCGCCCATGCCCGGGCCGAACTGGTCGTTGGAGCCCGAACCGGGCGAGCGAATGAACCCCATGCTTCCGAGTCCCTTCGCACCGCCGCGACAGGCGCCTTGGGCGGCACGAGCCTGGCGAAGCATCGCCTGCATCTGCTCGAGATCGCTGAGCATCTCCTGGGCCTGCGACCCGAACTTGCCCTGGCCACTCGACTGCCCGCCCTCGCACTGCGAGGCCATCTGCTTCATCGCCTTGGACATCGCCTGCGTCGACTGCTGAGACTGCTGCGCCGAGCGGGCCATCTTCATCAGTTCCTGGCGCTGGCTCTCATTGAGATTGCCTGCGTTCTCGAGGGCCTGACCAAGCCGCTCGAGGTCTTGCTCGGAGAGTTCTCCCGCTGCCTGCGGATCGACGCCCGCGGCCTTCAAGGCCTCGTCGAGGGCCTCGCGATTGGCTGCAGCCTGCTCGAGTTGCTCGGCAAGGCGGGCGAGTTCCTCCGCCAACTGCTGCCGCTCCTCCTCGCTGAGCCCGCCCTCGTCCTCACTTCGTTCAAGCCGCTCGCGCAGCGCATCGATCGCTTCGGAGGCGGCCGCGAAGTCGCCGAGCCGCATCGCCAGGGCCAACTCCTCGGCGAGCCCGTCCTGAGGAACATCGAGGTCGGCGAGCGACTCCCGCAAGGCCTCGTTCGCGGCTGCAGCGTCGCTCGCGAGAATCGACTCGAGTCGCTCCTCGAGGGCGGTCATGCGACGGATGGCTTCGAGCTTGATCTCCTCCGGATCGTCGAGTCCCGAGAACCCCTCCTCGTCACCCTCGAGGGCGAGATCCTCGCCAAGTTCCGCCGCCAGTTCGGGCTGCTCGAGGATGGCCGCCTCGACTTCGGCCAAGGTCTCCTGCGCGGTCTCCCTCGCTTCGGCGAGCTCGGCGGCGTCGGCGGCGGCGGTCTGCGTCCACGCCGGCACGAGGAACTGCACCAGCGCCGCGGCCATGAGGACCGGAATCGCCCACCACCACCCCGAGGGCGGCTCGAGCGGCAGCCCGCGACGCAGCGTGTTGCGAAGCGCCGGATCGGCTGCCCGCGCCTCCGCGTCAGCGACCGCCGCCCGCGCGAAGGGATCGCTCGACCCACGGCTCGCAAGCGCCACCGAGAGCCGGTCTCGGAGGCCCAGGACCCGATCCGCCTCGATCGCTGCGTGCAGTCGGCTCGGAGGATCGAGCAGCAGCAGTGCGAAGAAGGCCGCCAGGCCGGCCGCGGCGAGCACGCTCACCGTGATCCACCAGACCGGCAGCACCGCGGGCAGGATCTTCCCGAGCACCAGCGCCGCAAGCATGACCGCCGCCACGGTGATCACGATTCGCGGAGTTCGTGCGACCGCATGCTGGACTCGCAGCCGGAGACGCGCGGTGGCGATCAGTCGTTCGAGGGGGTCCATCAGCGAAAGCGTACGCCAGCCGCGACTGCGGGCGAGCGAAAGCGGCGCGTTTCAGGTCGATTCATCGCGACGGCCGCTGCGTCGGTACGCCCCCCGCCGCCGGGCGTACTCGGCGGGCGCGATCGGCAGCGACATCGACTCGCCGGCCTTCCACTGCCGATGCAGCTTCTCGAGGAACGGCACGCACCAGCGGCAGCCGGTTCCAGCGCCGAGACACTCCGAGATCTGGCTCGGCACCGTGGGCTCGGTGCGGCGGACGAAGTTCGTGATCTTCCGCAAGCTCACATGGAAGCAGAGGCAGACCTCGTCGTCGGGGTCCATTCCGGTGGTCGTCTGCTCCGGGGTCTCCTCGCTCACGTCGTGAGGTTACCGTGTGCCTGAGGCAGCCCGAGTGCCACCCCCCGAATGGCGGCGGTTTCGCGACCACCCAACTCAAGGCGCACCGCCGACCGCAACACGGGCTCCGCCGCCGGTGGGGCAGAACCTCCGCAGCCGAGCCTCTTCAGCCGCTCGCCCACCGCAGGCCCGCTCGGCGTCAGGTCCTGAAGCGCAAGCGACGAATTCAGAGGTGGAATGCGAAGAACTCCTCCTCAGACCGCCTGCCGGCGTCACGCGATCTAGCCACGCACCAGCGAATTCACAGCACTCGAAAAGGAAAGATGAAAGCTGGGAAGAGGAAACTCAAGGCGTCCTCGCGACACGAAAGCCGGCGTTTCTGTTGACGATGCCCGGGTCGTCGCTGATGCGGTCCGACGCACGGCAGTAGAAGGAGTCGACGAACCAGCTCCCGCCACGCGACACCCGGCGCGAGCCGCTTGTCGGACCGGGAGGATCGACCGGCGGACTCACCGAGTAGTAGTTGGGGTCGTACCAGTCCTCCGCCCACTCGAACACGTTCCCGTGCATGTCATGCAGGCCCAGGTTGTTGGCCTGCTTCTGGCCGACCGGGCGAGTCTGCAAGGCTGCGTTCGAGGAGTACCACCCCAACAGACCCAACTGGCTGTCCGCGTTGGTGCCGTTGGGAGGAAGGTTGAACGCCGTCGGTGTCCCCGCACGGCAGGCGTACTCCCACTCGGCCTCGGTCGGCAGGCGCAGGCCCGTCTGTGCCTCGAAGCCCTGGATCATGTTCCAAGAGACTTGCTCCACCGGACGGTTCGGGACCTGTTCTGCAGGCACCTGAGCGCTTGCGCTCTGGAAGTAACTCGGGTTCGAGCCCATCACCCCCGTCCATTGCGCCTGGGTCACCTCGTAGCGACCGAGGTAGAGCGGCTGCGTCAGCGTCACCTCGTGGACGGGAAACTCGTCGCTGTAGCACCCGTACTGATCCGACGGCGAGCAGCCCATCATGAACGTCCCCGGCGGGACCAAGAGCATCTCGATGCCGCTGGCGTTGTCCTGCACTCGCCACGGCAGGCCGGTCGCGATGATCCGGTCACGCCACTCGGGATCAATCACCGCCGGATCGGGCGCGACCTCCAGCACCGTCGCCCAGCACACTCCGTCGACCGCTACCGCGATGTTCTGGTACTCGACCACCGGCGAGGTCGCCCAGCCGTTGCCGACCCCGATCGTGAACGAACCGCTCAGTTCCAGCGAGCCGGCGGGCACCGCAACCATGGCCGCGTACGGGCCGCTCTCTGCCGAGCCAGCGCCACCGAACGGCCACGGACCGCCGTTCACCTCGCCGTAGAACGAGGTGTCGTAGCCACCCCAGTAGACCGGCGGATTCGTGCCGTCGTCGATCAACAGCACCAGATCCGACGCCCAACTGCCCACCGTGTTACCCACGTAGTCGAACGCGATCGACACCGAACTCGGCACTCCCGATCCCGAGTATGTGAAGTTCGAGATCTCGTTGCCCGCGAGCGACAGATCGCCCAACGCGAAGGTCCTCGTCCCCTCGATGCAGCACTCCGGACTGCCTTTGCAGTCCGGATCGGCGCAGTCGACGAGACCGTCACCGTCGTCGTCGATCCCGTTGCTGCAGATCTCCTCTCCGCAGAGACCGTCCATCGCCACCTCGATGTTCTGGTACTCGACCGCTGGCGAGGTGGTCCAGCCGTTGCCGATCGCGATCGTGAAGGAGCCGCTCAGCGCCAGCGAGCCGGCGGGCACCGCAACCATGGCCGCGTACGGGCCGCTCGGAGCCGAGCCAGAGCCGTAGAAGGGCCAGGGACCGCCGTTCACCTCGCCGTAGAACGAGGTGTCGTAGCCACCCCAGTAGACCGGCGGATTCGTGCCGTCGTCGATCAACAGCACCAGATCCGACGCCCAGCTGCCCACCGTGTTACCCACGTAGTCGAACGCGATCGACACCCAACTCGGCTCGCCGACTCCCGAGAAGGTGAAGTTGGTGATGTAGCCCCCCCCGAGCGTCAGGGTGCCTACTGGGAAGGTCGACGTCCCGTCGATGCAGCAATCCGGGCTGCCGCTGCAATCCGGATCCGCGCAGTCGACCAGACCGTCGCAGTCGTCGTCCACGCCGTTGCCGCACACTTCCGCCAGGCAGTCGCACTTGCCCCAGGATGACAACAGCAGCGTGAGGTCCGGACCATCGGTGGTGCCGTTGCCGTTCAGATCGCTCGCTCCGCGCTGACCCCAGCCGCTCAGCAGCACCGTCAGGTCAGAGCCGTCCACCACCTCGTCCTGGTTGAAATCACCCGTGCACTGCGCAGATGCCGGGACCGAGATCGCCAGGATCAGACCCGGCAGCGACCACCATCCCACCCCCGCACGAACTCTCGATCGAATCGACGCACGAGCGAACCAACCCGGGAACCTGAAAGACGATGCCATGGCGGACCTCCTCGTGGACCCGCCGCACCCACGGGCTTCGGGGCCTAGCGCTGGCCGACCCGGTGCGCCGCCTGCCTCGACGACCCCACCGATTAACTGTTCACAAGTGGAGCGGTCAACACGGAACGACGCAAGATCTTCGGCACATAATTTCACAAGATCCCGCCCGCGAGAAGCGGCCCCGTCCCTCCCGGGGCCTCCCCACCCCCTCAGCCGGCAGTGCACGGGACCCGGCAACCCGACGGCTGCCCGCAGGCCAGCCGCCAGCCCAGCGGCCGCCCCGACCCGACCGACTCGCCCACCGCAGGCCCGCTCGGCTTCAGGTCCTGAAGCACCTGCGGCGGGTTTGAACGTCCGACCGCGATGGTGCCCACCACTACACTTGCGATTCGCCCTTTCACGGACTCCAAGCCCCATGAGCGATCGACCGCTGCATCTGGCCTCCCGCTGTATCCACGGCGGACAGCGACCCTGCCCCTCGACCGGCGCGGTGATGCCCGCGATCTACACCACCTCGACCTACGCCCAGAACTCCCCCGGGGAGCACCAGGGGTTCGAGTACAGCCGCAGCCACAACCCCACCCGCTTCGCCCTCGAACGGCTGGTCGCGAGCCTCGAGTCGAGCGGGCTCTCCGAGGAACAGGACCGCACCGCGGGTGGCTTCGCCTTCAGTTCCGGCCTCGCGGCGACCGGAACCTGTCTCGAACTTCTCGACGCCGGTGACGGCATCCTTGCGATGGACGACCTCTACGGCGGCACCAACCGGCTGCTGAACCGCGTGCGCAGTCGCTCGCAGGGACTCAAGGTCGTGCACGCGGATCTCTCCGACGCCGCGAAGGCGGCCGCCGCGATCGCAGCGCATCGCCCAAAGATGGTCTGGGTCGAGACCCCCACCAACCCGACCCTCAAGGTCTGCGATCTTGCGGCGATCGCTCGCGCCGGTCACGACGTCGGTGCCATCGTCGTCGCCGACAACACCTTCGCCACGCCCATGCTGCAGCGGCCGCTCGAGCTCGGCTGCGACATCGTGATGCACTCGGCGACCAAGTACCTCGGCGGGCACAGCGACGTCGTCGCGGGCGTGCTCGTCACGAGCCGGCCCGAACTCGCCGAGAAGCTTCGCTTCATGCAAAACGCGATCGGGAGCGTGCTCGGCCCCTTCGACAGTTACCTCGTGCTGCGCGGCATCAAGACTCTCGCGGTGCGGATGCGTCAGCACTGTCACGCGGCAATGGAAATCGCCCAGTGGCTCGAACGGCACCCCAAGGTCGCCAAGGTCGTCTATCCGGGGCTCGCCAGCCATCCCCAGCATGCAGTCGCGAAGCGGCAGATGTCGCTCGACGGCGCGGCCGCCTACGGAGGCATGATCACGATCTTCCTCAAGGGCGGGCTTGCCGAGAGCCGCCGCATGCTCGAGGCGGTCGGGATCTTCGCCCTCGCCGAGAGCCTCGGCGGAGTCGAGAGCCTGATCGAACATCCCGCGATCATGACCCACGCCTCGGTGCCGGAGGCGCAGCGGGCGGAACTGGGCATCAGCGACTCGCTGGTGCGTTTGTCGATCGGCGTCGAGGAGACCGGCGACCTGATCTCGGATCTCGAGCAGGCACTCGCTCGCGTCTAGGTCATCTTCGCGGCCCCCGGCGTTCTCGACAGGCCTTCGCAGCCGGTCGTCACGTTCGCTTCGGACGCGAGCGCCGCTTCGGCGAACTCGCGGAGGCGTCGGTGAACACGCGACGCCGCCACACCAGGACATCGATCTGATGCAGATCGCCTCGGCGGTCTCGCCGACCATCTTCGATGATGCGCTCCAGCTGCTCGAAGAGTCGGGCCAGGCGGTTCGCGCGGGTCTCGTCGATCCAGGTGATCTCGTGGCGAGCGTGGTACCGCGGCAGACCGGCCTCGCCGGAGTGGTCTCGGAAGTGATCGAGGAACATGTTCCGCAGTCCGCGGCCGGAAGCTCGCAGCACCGCCTGCTCAAGCTTGACGAATCGATCGACATCGGTCCCGTTGCGGATGCTCGCCCCGATCCGGCCCGCGAGTTCGGTCACCGAAAAGAGGGTCTCCGGCCTTCGCGATCCCGGTCGGAGACCGCTTCGCGCGAGGAATCCCGCGTCGGCAAGGATGCGGACGTGCCGGTAGAGCCCGGTCCCCCGCCTCCCCGTCGTCCGGGCGAGATCCGCGATCGAGCAGGGCTGCTCCGCCTCGGCCACCGCGATCAACTCCATGCGAATCGGCGAACTCACCGCCCTCCACTGCTTTGCCGTGAGGCCGGGAAGTTCACCCGCCCCCTTGCCCGCCTTCCCTTGGCGAGCAGCAGACTTCGTCTGAATCACCGTCGCTGTCTCCTCGCTTGCACGTCGCGTCCTCCGAGGACGCCCCCGCACCGATTCCAGAAAGTCTAACCGACGGTTCCGTGCGATGGAGAGGGTTTGAGCTACCGATCGATCGAGGCGGCGACCTGATCGAACCAGCGGGCGAGCCCTTCGGCATCAACCTCGGGGAGCGGTTGATCATCGTCGAGCCATCGAGAGAGCCCCAGTCCCGCTCGACCCGGCCGCAACCAGGCGAGTTCGAACTCGAGGGTGTTGCGGCGATCGGTCTCGCCGAGTACCGGCGGGCCGGGCTCGGAGAGTTCTCGTTCGATGCGAAATCGACCGCCATCGATGAAGGTCGACGCCGAGAGCCGCCGCGAGACGGATGGCAGCTCAGCCAGTCGGCGGGCCTCGCGATCATCGCCGCGACGGAATCTCGCCATGAACCAACTGAGTTCGATGGCACCCTCGGCGACGGCCGCCTCCCCCGATCGACCGGGACCATCGAGGCCTTCGAGCATGCGTCGCAGCGGCGCCCTTCGCGACTCTTCGCGCTCGAGTCCGATGGCGACCCGCAAGGCACTCGCGGCGAGACTTTCATCGAGGCGGACGGCCTCTGCGAGTGCGCGATAGGCCTCGGCTCGGCGCGACGCCGCACCGCCCGCCAAGGCGGCGTCGGCAAGCCGTTCCGCCAACTCGAAGGCCTCGAGCCCACCGGAGGAAACCTCTTGCTGCAGCGACGGATGACCACCGGGTACCGCCACAGGGTCCGCCGCCACGACCAGCGTGATCGACGCGAGCACCAGCACGCTCAGAGCGCGACTCATGAGCTGCTCCTCGAATGGGCTTCGATCCAGATCGCCAGTTCGCACAGGAAACGCTCGACCTCGATGGCCTGATCGAGGCCGGTGTCGGCCGCGGCACGCCGACGTGCTGCAGCAGTCGCCAACTCCCCCAACTCTTCGGAGTCGCCGGCGAGACGAATCATCGCGGCCAACTGCTGCCACTCCGCTGCCGTCGCCAGCTCTGCGACGAGCCGCTGCATCGGGCTCGCAGCGGCACCGCGGCGCAACTCTCCGCGCCGGGCCCGCCGACCAACCTCCTCCGCGTCGACCACGCCACCGCTCGATTCGATCGCTTCGCGGCTGCGCTCGGCCACCGCCGCCGCAGCCGCAACCGGATCGGAGGTGGTCTCGACCTCGCGTCGCATTTCAGGCGGCAAGCCCGCTCCCGGCGCCATCGGAGCCTCGGACCACTCGAACCCCAGCGCGGCGCGGCGAGCGAGAGTGTCCGCGTAGGTGGCCGCAAGGGCGTCGACCCGCCGCGCTTCCGAGGGCATCGCGTCGAGCGCAGCCGCGATCAGGGCAGCACGGACCGCCATCACCGACTCGTCGCCCTCGCTTGTCGGGATCGAGCGGGCGGACAACCGCTCCGCGAGGCGGATCACATCGGGATCGCGCTCGAGACCGGGCGACAGGTCGACGATCGCGGTCAGCACGCCGGGGCCGGATGCGAGCGCCTCGAGCAGCACCGCGGTCGCCGCATGCCGCACCTCTGGCGCATCGCGCAGCACCGCGCGGGCGAAGGCCTTGGCATCCTCCGGCCCGAGGTCACCACCCGAGTCGCTGCGAAGGCTCCGCAGCAGCGCAATTCGACCTTCGCGGTCGTTGATCGCCTGACGCATGGCCTCGGCGAAGCGGCCATCCTCGAGGAGGGCGCGTCCCGCGGCGACGGGCGGATCGACGCTCGCCTCCCGCGGTTGCCGCAGCGAGACCTCGACCGCGTCGAAGCGCTCGCCGGCGCGGCGGGGATCGAAGCGGGCCACCAGCAGCCCCTCGTGCACGCGACCGAGATTCGCGAGCATCTCGAGCCGCGCCGCCCGCGACCGCGGCAGTCGCTGCCTCAGTTGTTCGAGCAATCGCTCCGCCCGCGCGACGACCTCGACGTCGGCCCGCGGCAGTCGCGGCCGCGGCGCCGGCCACCCCGCTTCGAGTTCCGCAAGCCAGAGCGCTCGTTCGGTCTTGCCGGCCTCGATCGGAACCACCGGCATCCACGCGAAGTCGGCTTCGTCACGCCAGAGGCTCGACAGCACCCACGCTGCGCCGCCATCGCGAACCACTCCGCCCGGACCCAGCAGCCCGCGCACCGCCTCGAGAGCGACCGCAGGCTCGGGAAGTTCACCCGCATCGAGTCGAGCCACGATCGCAGCCAGCACCTCGGGCCGGCGAGTGCGCTCGTCGCCGGGCCGCCAGGAGCTCAGGGTCCGCTTCAAGGCCTCGAGATCGGCCCGCTGCTGCAGCGAACGAGGCTCGAGAGCGGCGGTCGCCGCGAACCAGGCTCGCCATCGCGAGAGGGCGTTGGGGTCGGAGTCTGCGAGCCCGCGCACACAGTGAGCGAGCCATCGCGCGGCGGTTTCATCGAACGCCGAGGGCGCCGTCCATCCAACCCGTGGCGGCAGCGGCATGCGATCGACCGCCTCGAGCACGCGATCGCGGACCGTGGTCATGAGCCCGCCGCGGAGCGCGAGGTCCGCAAGCAGTGCAGCCCGCCACGTCGAGCGCAGCAGCGACCCGGCGTCGGCACCGCAGTTGTCGGAGCCGAGGCCATCGAGAAGATCGAAGGCGCTCGAAGGAGTCTCGACCGCGGCGAAGCACTCGGCCGAGGCGTCGAGGATCGCGTCGCGGGCGGCAGGATCGAGACGAATCCACGCGAGTCCCGCCTGCTCCTGCAAGGCGGCCCAGACCTCGCGCATGGTCTCGTCGAGTTGACCGCGGCCACCCCGAATCTGCTCGGCGAGGTCGAGCAGTCGCGGTGCGAGTTCGACCGAGGCCGCAGCAGCCTCGGCGACGGCAGGCTCTTCGGAGGTCTCGAGTCGACCCGAACTCCACGCCTCGCGGTCGAGGGCGGGCGAGAGCACAAAGGGAACCGCCGTCAGCACCGGCACCGGGACCTCCGCCGACGGAACCACCGCTTCCGAGGGCTCGGACTCGATCGCTGGCTCGATCGGCGCCGGGGCGGTCGCGGCAGATCCGCGATCGGCGACCACGATCTCCGCGGGCGGATCGCTCAGGATCCACGGCAGCGACATCGCCAGCACCAGCAAGCCCAACACCATCGCCACCGACGCTGCGGTCCTCCAGGCACTCGGCCGCTCGGAAGCGGCGCGATCGGCCTCGACCACGGTCTCGACCTCGGCGAGCAGCTTCACGAGTTCGCCTTGCACCCCGCCGCCGGAGGCCAGTCGCCGCCGACGCGGCCAGCGGTCGAATCGTCGATCGAATCGACCGAGGCGCTTGCCGCGCACGAGTTCGCGCACTCGCTGGAGAATCGCCTCCGCGGTCAACTCGCTCCGCCGCGCCAGCGCCGCAAGCCGCAGCGCTGCTTCGTGATTGAGTCCGTGACTTGCCCGCAGCGCGTCGATGATGGCGCGATCGATCGCATCGAGCGGCGACCGCTCCGCTTCGGCGTCGATGCCCGGGGGCCGGCCGAGCAGTGCTTCGGCGGCAGCGACAATCGCGTTCTTGGCGAACTGTGCCTCGGGATCACCCGCGGCGGGATGCTCGACCACCTGCCGCCAACGTCGCCGCGTGGCCTCCTCGATCCGACCGACGGTGAGCTCGCCCGAGTCGAGGGCAAGCACCGTGCGCGGCTCCGCATCGACGGCGATGCCGAGAAAGCGATGCAGGCTGCGGGCTCGCAGGTCTTCGGTGGATGCTGCCCGGTTCACGGCCCGCTCCCCGATCGACCGGAGCTTCCGAGCCTGCGGGCGACGGCCGCGAGCGCCGCTCCGTGTTCGCCCTGATCCCACTCCGGATCGAGCACCCGGTGCTGGTCGAGCACCGCGAGCGCCTGATCGCGATCGAGTTCGGCGAGCGCCTCGATCTGACGCCGTTTGGCATGCCGCCACTCGCCGCTTCCCCGCGGCGCGAGGGCCAACGCCTCCCGCGCCGACTCGAGCGACTCGGTCCATCGCGCGGTCTCCGCAGCCGCCTCGGCGCGGGCAAGCGCCAACTGGACCGAGTGAACGCTCTCCCAGGCGCGATCGGCGGCGACGTACCAGCGATCTGCCAAAGCGCGACCTGGTTCGAGCCGCCACCGCGTCTCCGCGGCCCGTGCCGCAAGTTGAGCTGCGGTGGCTCGAATGGGATCGCTGGCCGAGACGCGACCCAAGGTCGTCTCTGCAGCTGCTTCGAGGAGGATCGCGATCGCGGCGGAGTCGAGCGCCATCGAGGCGACCCGGCCAAGCCAGCGGGGCGCCGCCGCATCGATCCACGACTCGTCGGCGGCTTCGGCAGCTTCGGCCCAAGCCCGCTGCTGCGCGTCCGCCGCCGCCGCGAGATCGCCGCGCAACAGCGACAACTCGGCAGCGTGCAGGTGCCAGGAGGCACGCTCGCGGGGTGCCATCTGCGGAAGCGCCGGCGCGAGGGATTCAAGCAATCGCGTCGCCCGCGCGGCGTCCGGCGCCTCGAGCACCAGCGCTGCCTCGAGCACCTCGAACGCCTCGCGGCGAAGGATCTCCTCCGAGGCGGTGCCGCCGCGCTCGAGCGACGTGGCCCCGAGATCGCGAATCGCCGTGGCGATCGCACCTCGCTCGGCGGGCGGTGCGGTGGCAAGGCGATCGAATAGGGCTCGCCGCGCTTCTGCGGCAAGACGACCGTCGCCGCGGCGGGCGAAGGACTCGAGATCCTCGACCCGCATTCGCTCGCCCCCGAGTCGGACCGCAACGAGCGAGGCCTGGGGATGATCGGGAAACTCGGCGAGGAATCGCCGCGCCGCCTCCGCCCACGCCTCGTCCGCCTCGGCCGACGGTGCAATGCGGCGAATGCGATCAAGCGCCGCCACCTCGATCCACGACCTGGTCTCGTCGCGCG
>JAPOKA010000036.1 GCA_029977865.1 bacterium | reverse complement strand
TGATGTCCGCCGACTCCAGCATGAACACGATGAGGTCCGGGTTGACCTTCTTCGCGTCTTCCACGATGGCTTGGTAGGCGGACGGATGGATGTCGGTGCCCATCTGACCCCGCATCGGGACCGGATAGATCACCGGAACCCTCGGCGTCGCAGTGGACTGGGCGAACATCGGTGCCGTCAGCGCCGCGGCGCACGACACGGCCATCAGGGTCGGGCGGGCAAGCGAGTCGAGGTGGGCCATGCTCAGGAGCTCCAAGGCGTTCAACGCGCGGAACCGTGCCGCGAAGGCGGTCGGCGAAGGACGAAACGGATCCAACCGGCGATCGGATCCGTGGTTTCGGCAAGAGCGGCCTCGCCGAGAGAACCTTCCATTGTGTCACCCGCCCGGGGGAGAGTCCAACGGGTTCACGCGGGATGTCGCGCGAACCTCCCTTGATCTCGCTTCCAACCACCGCTTCGCAAACTCCAGGCCGGCCTCCCGCGAGGCGATTCCCCCCTCGAGTTGGGCGTCATAGACCGCCTCGAGCGCACCGCCGAGCGCCGGCCCCGCGGGGACTCCGAGATCCAGAAGATCTCGTCCCCGCACCAGCCTCTCCGGATTGCGATCGGGCCCGAACTGCGAAATCCAAGCCCGGATCTCCTCGGCGGCGACCGGTTCGCCTCCCCCGAGCACGGCCAATGCCGCCTCGAAGTGCGGGTCCATCGCCAGCCGCCGCCGCGGGGGGGTCGCGAGGTTCGGCCAGTCGGATCGCAGTCGCCCCTCCAACTCGATCGCGGACCGAAGCGCCTCCGCCTCGGCATTGGAGAGCGAGAGGAGGTCACGCACCTCGGCCGCCACTGCGAGTGGATCGCTCCCGCGGTCCCGATCGAGAATCCACGCCGCAAGCGCCGTCATGGGACCCTCGGACGCCGGAAGCGCCGCGAGCCTCGGGTGCCTCCCCATCACGCGGTGCCCGCCAAGGAGCACGCGGTCGAGTCCCCACCGCTCGAGGAGCTTCGCCGCCACCACCCGATCGCCGACGGCGAACATGCGGCGAAGTTCCTGACCGAACCGCTCGCGACTCACGCCATCGAGCCGGCCTCCGAGGGCCAGGATCGCCGCCTCGGTCTCCGGCTCGACTGCCAGACCAAACCGGGCCGCGAAGCGCACCGCCCGAAGGGCCCGCAGCCGATCCTCGGCCAGACGCGCTGCGGGATCTCCGATCGCGCGAAGGATCCTCGCCTCGAGGTCGCTTCGACCGCCCACGAAGTCGATCACCTCACCCGACTCGGGATGTTCAAAGAGGCCGTTGATGGTGAAGTCGCGGCGCCGAGCGTCCTCCGCGGCGCCGGCGAATCGAACCTCGGTGGGATGACGTCCGTCGAGGTAGGTGCCGTCGCAGCGGAAGGTCGCAACCTCGAAAGTCGCGCCTCCGCGTCGGATCAGCATGACGCCGAAGGCCTCGCCGACGCCGATCGACCTCGGGAAGAGCGACTTCACCTCGCGGGGAGTCGCCGAAGTGGCGATGTCGTACTCCCGCGGCTCGATCCCGAGCAGTCGGTCCCGCACGCAGCCTCCGGCAAAGAGGGCTTCGAATCCGCCGCGGCGGAGCCGCGCCGCGATCCTCGTCGCCTCTTCGCGAAGTTCCGGGGTGGACGTTTCGCCGTTGGTCACCGCCAGAGACTACCCACCCGAAGTCAGGCAGGCTCGAGCTCGATCGACCTCCGCGGCTACCGCGGACTCGAGCCACGCCAGCGCTTCCTCGGGCGGCAACTTCGCCAGTTCACTGGATGGCCGAGGGGTGCCCACCGCGAGCGCGACCCGCCCCCCCATCCGCGGCAGCGATCGTCCCTTCGGCCAGGCCGCGAAGGTCCCCGCAATCCCGAGGGGGAGCACCGTGGCGGTTGCGCGGCGGACGAGCAACAGTGCTCCGCGTCGAAACGGCTGCATCGAACCGTCGGCGGAGCGGGTTCCCTCCGGAAAGACCACCACGCAACGGCCGGCTTCCAGTTCGGCCAGGGCAGCCCGCATCGCCGCAGCGTCCCCGCCCTCGCGGCGAATGGGAATGCACCCGTAGCTGCGAAGCAGCCAACCAAAGGGCCGGAATCGGAAGAGGCTCTCCCGCGCCACCGGCGAGAACTGGCGGTCCTTCATCGCCGAGCCGACCACCATCGGATCAAGGAAGGACTCGTGGTTGCAGATCAGCAGCAACGGTCCCTCGGCCGGAATGGCGGAGCGCTCCAGCACCCGGTAGCGGTAGAGCAACCACAGCACCGTCGAAACGACCTTCCGGCCGAGATCGAACCAGAGGATCGCGACGACCGATCGGCCGGGCACCCGACGGGAGAACTGCATCCAGCGTGGACGCCGCATCAGCTGGTGGCCCGCGCTGCCGTGACGGACCCGAGGGCTTCGCGAACCACCCCCTCGAGCCGATCGACCACCGCCTCCATCGGCAGCGAGCCGGTGTCGATCACCACCCCGCCAAGCGGGATGACCAGCGGCCCCACGGCGCGGGCGCGGTCGTGGGCGTCGCGCTCGCGGATGCCACGGCGTATCGACTCGAGATCGGCAGCCATGCCGGCAGACTCGAGCTGCTCGACCCGCCGCTTCGCCCGCTCCTCGACCGGGGCGTCGAGGAAAAACCGAACCAGCGCCGTCGGAAACACCACCGAACCCTGATCGCGGCCTTCGCTGACCAGTCCGAAGCTGCCGTGTTCAAGCGCGATGCGCCGTTGCGCTTCGACCAGCCGCGCCCGAACCTCCGGCATCGAAGCGACCCGCGAGGAGGCGTCGGTGGCGTCGAGCGACCGAATGGCCTCGTCGACCGCTTCGCCGTCGAGGCGGATCCGAGGCGGATCCTGCGACCAGTCGAAGTCGATGACCGCGGCGTCCATCGCACGAACCACCGCTGCGGAATCGGAGAAGTCGAGCCCCCGCCGCAGGCCGAGCAGCCCGACGGTGCGGTACATGGCGCCGGTGTCGAGGAACCGCCAGCCCAGGCGGGCGGCGAGTTCGCGGGCCACGCTCGACTTGCCGCTGCCGGCCGGCCCATCGATCGTCACCAACCGGCCGGGAAGCGCCGGCATCACTCCGCCTCGTCCTCGTCGCCCGCCGCCGCCGCTGTCTCGAGGTGGTCGCGAGCCGCGGAGATTCGCGCGACCGCGTCGCGGGCCTTCGAGCCGAGCGCCAAGGTGCTGGCGAATCCGACGGTCCGGACGGTGCGGACCCAGGTCGCGAGCAGTTGCAGATCCGGACCGCCGCGGCGAGGGCTGGTGGCGTCGAGGTCTCCGATCATCGCTCCGGCGTAGGGTGCGAGTCGCCGCAAGGTCTCGTTGGGATCGACGGTGCCGGCAGCATGGGCGAAGGTCGGCATGCAGCCGATCCGAAACCCGCCAACGCGGCGAATGAGTTCGATCAACCCCTCCGCCGTCGAGAGTTCGCCGCGGTCGCTTGGGGTGAGCAGCAGGTTGAGTTCGTGTCGTTCGATCGCCTGCACCGCGGCCCGGATCCCCATGGCGACCGCGTCGAGATCGCATCCCTTCGGAGCATCGCTGACGATCGCCAGCGAACTGCAGCCGAGCCGGGCGGCCGCCGCGGCGAGCCGCTTGACGCGATCGAGGGAGGCCTCGGCGTCGCCGTTGGAACCCCCGGCAAGCGACAGGGGAGTCGGATCCGTCAACGAAAGGCAGGGGCAACCGACCTTGTCCGCGGCATCGCGAAACTGGTCGAGTTCGATCGCGGAGCGTCCGGCGAGCAGACTCGCCGCCACCGCCAAGCCTCGCAGCCCGGTCTCCTCAACCGCGAACTTCGGCAGTTCCGCAAGCGACATCGACCCTTTGCCGGAGTCGAGTTTCGCCGACAGCGAACTCGTCTCGAGGGTGAGCATGATCGGGGCCTGCATGTCGTGGTTGCTCCGCGCTCCGGTTGGCTCCCGACCGCGCTCTTCGGTCGATCGGCTGAGTCTAACGCCTCGAGGTCGATCAATCGCCCTGATCGTCGATCACCGCCGCCTCGCGATTCTCGGCGACGGCGGACCACGCAGACTCGAGCAGCTCACGGGTGCCGAAACCGGTCGCTCCGCTGACGCAGCGGATCCGGTCCGGCGAAGTTCCGATCGCTGCAGCGAAGGCGGAGACCTGGGCGTCCCGTTCCGCGTCATCAAGCAGATCGAACTTGTTGAGCGCCACGATCTCGGGCTTGCTCGCGAGGGTCGGGGCGAAGGCCTCGAGCTCGCGGCGGATGGTGCGATAGGCCTCGATCGGCCCCTGCCCCTCCACCGAGCCGGCGTCCACGAGATGGATGAGGACCGAGGTCCGCTCGAGGTGTCTCAGGAAGTCGTGCCCGAGCCCCGCCCCCTCGGCCGCTCCCTCGATCAGGCCGGGAATGTCGGCGACGACCAACCGGCGTTCCCCCGGCAGTTCCGCGATCCCCAACTGCGGCGACAGGGTGGTGAAGGGGTAGTCGGCGACCTTCGGCGTGGCTCGACTCACCGCCCGCAGCATGGTGCTCTTGCCCGCGTTGGGAAGCCCGACCAGGCCGACGTCGGCGAGCAACTTCAACTCGAGCCGCAGTCTGAGTTCCTGCGCGGCTTCGCCCGGCGTGGTCCGGGTGGGAGCCTGCTGCACCGAGGTCTTGAAGCGGTCGTTGCCGAGGCCGCCCGCGCCGCCGCGTGCGACCACGAGTTCCTGGCCCGGCCGACAGAGATCCGCGATCAGTCTGTCGCTCTCGGCCTCGTGGATCAGGCATCCCACCGGCACTGCGACCACCGTCGACTCTCCATCGGCTCCCTGACGATTGCTTGCCCCGCCGGCCTCTCCATCGCCCGCCACGAAGCGACGTCGATGCGCGAACGGAAGCAGCGTGTCGAGATGCGGGTCGGCCCGCAGGATCACGTCGCCGCCCCGACCGCCATCGCCTCCGTCGGGTCCTCCCTTGGGAACGAATTTCTCGCGGCGAAAACTGCAGCGACCGTCACCGCCCTTGCCGGAGCGGACGAGAATGTCGGCGCGGTCGATGAACATCGAAGTCGCCGCCGATGTTCGCGGCTGCTCGGGTCAGGGGCGTCGGAGTCGAGCGCTGCGGCTGCGGCCGATCGCGGCGATCACTTGACGCAAGTCATCCTCGGCGTGGCGGGATCTGCCGGCACGATGTCGACGGTGCGGCCGCGGAATCGGACTTCGCCTTCGGCGAGCGCCATGAGGCAGTCGTCCTTGGCCCGCATCACCAGGTAGCCCGCCTTGAAGGGCGTGCCGCACTGGCGGAGGATGATCGCGCCAGCCTTGGCCTTCTGGCCACCATAGAGCTTGATGCCGCGGAACTGCGGATTCGAGTCGCGACCGTTCTTGGTGGAACCCTGACCCTTCTTGTGCGCCACGGCTGCATCTCCATAGAGGTCGCACCTGTCGCGACCCGAACTGCCCGGCGAAACGCCGTCCGGGCCGAGCCCGTCAGTATAGCGAAGCCCCGCGGGGACTCCACCCCCTCGTCCCACGCTACCGGAGGACCCAGGTCCCTTCGGTGGCCTGGATCGGCTGACCTTGAAGGGGAGCCAGATCGCCGGGGGTGAGGTAGCGAAGGGCCCGCTCCTGCCGCAGCACGATCGGCTCCCCGGACTCCGGGTGCGGCATCGACTCGCGGCGATTGGTGACGCCGGCGACGTAGATGGTCAACTGGGTGATCCGGGGGTCTTCGATGGGCCAGATCACCACACCCTCGCGGACATGCTCGGGACCCGAGACGATGGGCCCGATCACCTGATTCTGATCGAGGATGCGGCCGGTCCGCGTGGCGATGCGAGGATTGCTCAGGACCCGTTGCAGGTCTTGGGTCACGATCTGCGGAACCTCCTGCCCCGAAGACTGCATCAGTCCGGCATCGGACTGCAGTTCGAATCGCGGTGCCCACGTGCGCTCGCGACCGGTGCGATTCTCGATTTCGTAGGTCAGGTACCAGTAGGCCTGCCCCGAGAACGGATCGACGTAGACCCGCAGCGGCCCCGGCTTGAAGTCGAGTTGCCATGCATCACCGGTCGGGATCGGCCTGCTCGGCGGAGCCTCGACGCCAGCGGAATCCTGGACGGCCAGCGAGGTGCCGGAGGCGACGAGGGCGGCCGACGCCACGGCGGCAGCGAGCGAGACGCGGAGGGACGATCCGAGGCGGGTGGGATTCATCGCGGATTCCAGGCCGAGGCGGGTCCGATGCTGTGCCTTCCGCGGCAACGCGGTTGCCGACGGAACGAAGATCGGAAGTGTAACTCGGCGAGGCCGCGGCATGAACAAGCCGATGCAGAACCCGCGTCGATACCCTCCGCTCGACGGATCGGTCACCGCCGGCGCCTCCCCGCTCGATCGCCCGCCTCGAGAACCACCGTGCCGGACACCCAGGTCACGCAAGTCGCTCCCGATCGGCTGCCGGAGGCGATTCGGGTTCTCGTGGGGGGCGACTCGACCGCCGCACGGGCGGTGCTTTCGCGAATCGAGGCCGGACGAATACGTCTCATCGACGCCTGGGCCGTGCAGGACCACGCGGGTCGGATCGACTCGGTGGCGGCGGCGGTGCAAAATCCAGGGCGGACCTTGGGACTGGTGATCTCGCCGCTTGCACTGGCTCGCCACCCCCGCGACGCCGCCGCGGCGGTGGCCGCTGCCGCAGGGACCGACCGAGGCGACGCGGATCTGATCCAGGCGATGTTCGACCCGGGGAGGCGGGCCGAGATCGCGTGCGTTCGCGAGGCCGGGTTCGAGGCGCTCGCAACGCTTCGGTTCATGGACCGGCCGCTCGAGCCATCGGTGCCCGCCTCCGCCTCTGAGTTCGCGGCAGGTCACGAACTGGTGCCTGCGGAATCGCTCGGCCGCGAGGGCCTCTGCCGATTGCTGGGTCGCACCTACCTCGAGACCCTCGACTGCCCAAAGCTGGCAGGTCGCAGGCGGCTCGAGGATGTCCTTGACGGCCATCGCGGCACCGGGCGATTCGACCCGAACCTGTGGACGGCACTGTGCGTTGCGGGCGACCCGGTTGGTCTCGCGATGGTCAACGCGAATCCCGAGGCGGAGTGCTTGGAACTCGTCTACCTCGGACTCGCCCCCGAGTTCCGCGGCCGCGGCCTTGGATCGCTGCTGCTCGAGACCGCGATCCGAAACGCGCAGCACGGCGGCCTGCCGCGGCTGTCGCTTGCCGTCGACGAGCAGAATCGTCCGGCAATTCGGCTCTATCGCCGACACGGCTTCGTGCCCGGCACCGCCCGCATCGCCCTGATCCGCTCGCGGTAGTGGCAGTTGCCGACTCGTGCAACCGCGGACGGTTTTCCACAACGAGCGGACACTCTTTCGCGGCGCGGGTGGAGAACTCGCTTGCGATCGAGTTCTGCAGGCACTTGCGCGCTGCGGCTCGAACGCGGACCGGACGCCCCATCTTGATCCGTCGTCGCCTCGCTCTAGATTCCCCCCTTCCCAAGGACGGGTGCCGGACGCGCGAGTTCACCGAATGGCTTCGGCGAACTCGGAGAGTTTCCGGCTCCGCAGGACGTGGTGCGCCGAGGTCGAACCCCTCGCGCTCCCCGACCGGCGACCGAACGACTCGGAGGTCGCTGCCGCGATGTCGCGGCGGCGACGGCACCACCGCAGCGCCCGCCCTTGCCATGACCTCGCCGCAGACCCCGGTTCCACCAGCGCTTGCCGACGACCTTGCTCGACGCATCGGCGAGCGGAAGATCGCGATGTGGTTCGGCGAGGGCACCCGCATCCGCATCGAGGGCGAGACCCTCGAGGTGGTGGCCTCCTCCGCCTTCGCGGCTGATTGGATCGGCCGCCACTTCACCGATGACTTGCGCGAGTCTGCGCGGACGGTTCTTCCGGCCGGGACCGCGCCCAAGGTCGAGATCCGGCCGCCGGAGGCAACGAGATCATCGCCAAGCGGCCCCGAGCCGAAGGCGGCCGAACGCAATCGCGCGGACGGGCGGGCCGACGTCGACCGTCCCGGGGGCGGCCCACCAGTGCGTCGCGGAAGTTCGCCGAACGGTCACGATCACTGGCGACGCCTCGAGGACTTCGTGCCCGGCACGGTCAATCGGCTCGCCTTCGAGGCAGCGTCGCGGGTCGCCGAGGGGGCCGAGGGCAGCGACCGCATCCTGTTCGTGCACGGCGAGTGCGGCGTCGGCAAGACCCACCTGCTGCAGGGCGCTTGCCGCCTCCGTCGCGAGCGGTCGCGGCTGCAGCGGGTTCGCTACACCACCGGCGAGCAGTTCACCAACGAGTTCATCGCTTCGGTGCGGGGCGGTTCGCTCGAGGGCTTCCGTCGCCGCTTCCGATCGATCGATCTGCTCGCGATCGACGATGTCCACTTCCTCTCGAACAAGACCGCGACACAGGGTGAATTCCTGCACACCCTCGACGCCATCGCGCTGGGCGGCGCAACGGTGGTGCTCGCATCGGACGAGCATCCGCGTCACATCGCGCGGCTCAATCGATCGCTGGTCAGCCGCTTCCTCGCCGGCATGGTGGTGCGGGTCGAACTGCCCGACCGCGAAACCCGCCGAACGCTGCTGCGCCGGCTGGCCGCCAAGCGGCGGCTCCGGCTCTCAGAAGCTGCGGAAGAAGCGCTGGTGAGCCGTTTCGCCGGGTCGGCGCGGGAACTCGAGGGCGGCATCGCCAAGCTCTCCGTCCTCGCGGCGCTCTCGCCCTCGGCTGATCCGGCCGAGGTCGGAATGGTGCTCGTCGAACAGCTCTTCGAGGCGACTCCAGACTCCGGAGGCCGGCGGCCTGTTCGGCTCGCCGCGATCATCGAGGTCGTCGCGACGCGGCTCGGGGTCGAGCGAGAAGAGATCCTGGGTCGGTCCAAGCAGCGCCGAGCCAGCGAGGCCCGAGCGGTGGTGGTCCATCTGGCCCGGCGGCTCACCAGCCTGAGCTACCCGGAGATTGCTCGCGGCCTCGGTCGTCGCAACCACTCCGCGATCCACTCCGCGGAAGCACGGGTCCGCGCGGCTCGAGCGGCCGGCGGAGCAGATGGGGAGCGCTGGTGCGAGACCATCGATCGCATCGCGCACGGTCTCTTGCAGGGATCCTGAAGGGCCGACTCCGCCTGCGCGGGGGCTACACTGCCGCGGCTCCTCCCACCGATGCTCTGGTCGTTCCCGCCTCCACGAGACTTCGCCGCATGCGTTCCGCTCCGCTGATCGCCGCCCTGATCCCTCTGCTTGCGGCGGCGGCGCTCGCGGGGTGGCCGCAGCAGAATCCCTACGGTCCAGTCGATCCCGTCCAAGCAGCGTCGCGGCAGGTGCGCGACGCGGTGATCGTGCGTAGCGATGGCGGACATCACCTGCTGCTGAAGTCACTGCGGCAGCTCCGTGACCCGACCCTTCGTCCACTCTTTCAGACCCTGACCCAGGCAGATCACTGGACGCTGCAGCTCGATGGCGTGCTCGGTTTGGCCGAACTCGAGCGCGGGGCGGTCGATCCGTTTCTCATCGAGCAGATTCGAGATCCCCGGGACCGTTCCGCGGCGATCCGTGCCGCCCTCGCGCTCGAACTCGTCGGTTCCGACGAAGCGGCGGAGATGCTGGGCTGGAAGGCCCTCTCGCCGGAAGACGCGGTTTCGCTGCTCGCAACCCGAGCCCGGCTGGGCGGAACTGTCGACTCCGCCATGCTCGAAGAGTTGCGATCGAACGAAGACGCCGAAGTCTCAGCCGTCGCCAGCCTGCTGCTCGCCGAACTGCGGAGCGACTTCGCGCTGCTCGAACCGATTCGAGAACGATTGGCTCGCCTCGCCCCGGACCGCCGCCGCAGCACCGCCGTCTCGGTCGCACAAGTCGCGGAACGGCAGCGAGCGGAGGTCGCGAGCGGCCTGCTCGCGGAGTGGGCGTTGTCGGAGGACAGCGATCGCTCGACCCGACTCGCCTGCCTGGCCGCCATGCTCGCCATCGATCCGGACGCCGGTCTCGAGGTCTGGTCGACGATCTTCGCCCGCGAGACCACGGTCAGCGGGCGACTCCGCGCGGCACTGCTGCTCCTGACCGCTGAAGTGACGGTACCGCCACCGATGATCAGCATGCTGCGTGGCGAAGGCGAGGTCCTCGAAGCGCTCGCCGATGCCGCCGAGTCGATCAACTCCGGCGAAGGGCAGCTCGAGGCACTCCGCCGCGTCATCGACGGCGGTCATCGGCTTTCGATCGCATGGGCGATGACGGCCCTGCTTCATCAACCGCCGGAGGTCGCCGGTCCCCTCTACGAATCGCTGGTGCGAGAACTGGTGGAGGATCGGCTCGATGCGCCGCTGCTTCCGGTCGCGATCGAGGCGACGACTCGTCTCGTCGAGGTGGCGCCGGATCGGCTCGCGGTGCTTCTTGCCGAAGCGGGCAGCAGAAGCGAGACCCTGCTCGAAGCCCTGCTCGTGGGTGTGCTCGCATCCGAGGATCGCGACGCTGCAGCGAGCGTTGCCAGGCCGACGCTCGGTTCCGCGAGTCGACGATGCGATTCGCTGGCCCTGCTGGCGGTGGCCCGAACCGACGGCGAGCTTTCCAGCGAGGAGTTGGCGCGACTGGGAATTGCCGCCGCGGGCGGAGGGCGACTCGACCCCGCGTTGCAGATCCAGGCCGCATGGATCTTTCTCCGCCGGAGCGGTCGCCTTGATTCGGCGATCGCCGCGGCCTTCGCCTCGCCCTGAGCACTGCACCTTCGCCGGCCTTCCTCGAAGGTCGGTGCCCGGAACTTCCGCACGTGCCGCATCCGATCCCGCTCTTCAGGCCGCTCGCGACTCCAGCCGACCTCGCGGGACTCGAGTCGGCGCTCGCGCCGGGCGCGAGCCCCGGACGCATGCGACGACTGCTCGAAACCACCGTCGCGGAGATCGTGCGTCGGCCCTTCGGAGTCGGCGTCGGTTCGCCTGGTGCTGCGGTCGAAGTTGCTCTGCGGGCCCTCGGCGTCGGCCCCGGCGACGAGGTGATCGTGCCGGCCCTCGGCGCGGTCGAAGCCGCCGATGCGGTGGTGCGGGTCCACGCCACGCCGGTCTTCGCCGACGTCGATCCGAGAAGTCTCGGCCTCTCTGCCGCCACCGCCGAGCCTCTGGTTCGCGAGCGCACGCGGGCACTCGTTGCCATCACCATGCTCGGCGATGCGGGCGGGCTCGAGGACCTCGCGCGGCTCTGCACCAAGCACGAGATCCCCATGCTTGAGGACGCAAGCGATGCGTTGGGCGGCACGCTCGGCGGCTACCCGGCCGGCCGCTACGGTCGCATCGCACTGGTGGCCCTCACCGACGATCGCGTCGCTCCCGCCTCCGGCGCCACCGTGCTGGTGACACACGACGACCAACTCGCGGCCCGATCGCGAGCCTTCCGTTCGCCATATGACACCGCCGATTCCAACGAGGTCGAGCGGGTTGGCGTCGACTGCCCGCTCGACGAGTTCCGAGCCGCGGTTGCGCTGCCTCGACTGTCCCGCCTCGAGGCGGCGCACGAAGCGAGACGTCGGCTCGCCGACGTGTATCTCCGCCACCTCGCCGGGCAGCCCGATCTCATCCTTCCCTCGCCCCGCGGTGATGGAGGCGCCTGCTGGCCGCGGTTTTGCGTGCGACTCTCCGATCGGTTCAGTCGCTACGACCGCGACGAGATCCTCCAGGGATTGCGGCGACATGAGATCCACGCTTCCGAAGGTCCCGTCGCGGTTCCAAATCTGCCACGACACGGGCCGCGGATCGGGCACGCGAATGGCAGCTTCCCGGTCGCGGAGCGGGCGGCGGACCGGTCGGTCTGCCTGCCGTTCTTCGAAGGCCTCTCCGAGCGCGAGGTCGATCTGGTCTGCCAGACGCTCGACCTGATGTTGCAGCGGAACACCTTCCGCCGCGACTGAACTTCAGCGAAGCTCGCGGGCAGCGCGGGCGTTGCGCACCTCGTCGACGGAGACCAGTTGGGCGCGGCGACGCGGCGACATCGGGACCTCCCGAACTCGGCCGTCGAAGCCGGCGGGAACGTGGAATCCGACGCCCAACTGCGTCAGCGCCTTGGTGAGGCACTCGAGGCCGGTCTGCAGGTCCGCCGAGTCGATGATCGCCACGCGATCGGGGCGACTCGCCGCGAGGCGCTCCCAGAAGGCATGGAAGCCCGCGTGGTCCGCGGCAAGTTCCGGCAGCGCCGCCAGCGCCTGGTCCTTCGAATCGAACCAGCCGCAGCCGAGCCCCCAGTTGCACATCGATGCGAGCCAAGGCTCGAGAGCCTTGACGATCACCAGATGACGGCACCCAGGAGGGAAGCCCGCCAGACGATCAAGCGTCTCGACTTCGTCGGCGACCTCGTCGTTGCCGTACTGGCGGCGATAGACCGTCGCAATGGTCGACTTGTCCTGCTGCCAGCGGAAGTGCTTGTGGCTCGGATGGTCGCGGGCCGGATCGAAGGAGTTGAGCGGCCTCGCGCCGAGCCTCGCAAGGCAGAGGTTGAGGTGGTTGGTGCCCGATCGCTGCAGACCGTGGTGGACGAGGGGAGTCCGGCCCGCGAGTCGACCTTTCAGGCGAATCAGTCCGTTGAGGGGCGGAGCGGGCAATCTTCGGATCAGCGATGCGAGAAACACCGATCACTTCTTCGGCGTTGGCGCTGGATTTTCTGCTCGCCCCGAGCGCATTCCCGGCACGACGATCCCGCGGCCGACCTGCGGAGTCCCTTCCGCCACATGCGGATCCTGCCTTGCGAGGCAGACCGGACCCTTGCGAGGCGTTTTCGGACCCAACCGCCGCCTGACCTCGAGATTGTCGCCCATTTCAACCGCCGACCGGTGGCATCGACCGACGCCTCGGGGCATCCTCCCGCATCCGGAACGGCACTGGCCCGTGGACCGATCGATGACCGCGGAAATCGACGCTCGTACTCCGACCCACGATCGCGAACTGGCCACCGCGCTGCCGCCGGTGGTCTTCGTTTCCTCTCGGCTTCAATCTCGATGGCCGGAGTTGGCCGGCGATGCCGAGCCACCCCCTCTCGCCCGCTTTCCGTCGACGAGGTTCCTCGTTCTCGAGGACATCTGGATCGTCTCGACATACATCCGCCTCCGAAACGCCGGACTTCCGGTCCGAGTGTCGATGCGGCCCGAGGCAGGCGCCGTGAACGTGGTCTGCATGCCGCAGGTCCTGCGCGAGGCCGGCCCCGGCACCGGACCGATCGTCGCGATCCGGGCCGATCGCCCGGCAACGCATTGGGGCGATCTGGTCCTGGCACAGAACGCCGCCGGCCTGCGTCGGCACCACGAGTGGCTGATCGACCATTGGCCCCAACCCAACCTGATCCACCGGAACGAAGCACGCGGCACGCGAGTGGAGCGCATCGGGGTGTTCGGCCCCCTCTCGAGCATCTTCGCCCCAATTCAGGACTCCCGCTTCCGGGCGGAGCTGCAACGTCACGGATTCGAGTTGGTGCTGCGGACCGATGGTGCGGACTGGAACGACTACTCGGACATCGACGTGCAGCTCGCGTTCCGATCCCCGCCGCGGCGCGAATTGGCCACGAAGCCCGCCACCAAGCTGGTGCAGTCATGGATCGCCGGCGTTCCGGCGATCACGGGATTCGAGCCGTGCTTTCGCACGGTGGGACGCGCCGGAATCGACTACCTCGAGGCAAGGACTCCGGGCGAAGCGATCGCCCTGATCGAGCGGCTTGCGAGCGATCCGGATCGCTATCGAGACATCGTCGCACGGGGTCGGATGCGATCGGCCCTGCATGACGAGTCATCGGTGCTTCGGCAGTGGATCGCCTTCCTCTCCGGACCGGCGAAGACCTGCCTCGAGTCCGGGTGCTACCGAGGGCGTCGCTGGACGGGCAGGATCGCGATTCGATCTCGGGTCGCCGGCTTCCGGCTCCGAAACCTGGTCTACCGCGAGTCCTCCCGCATCTACCGGAGGATGCAGACGAGCCAGCGGTTCCATCCGGAGCGGTAGGGCTCGCCTCACTCCCACTCGATGGTGGCCGGCGGCTTGCTCGAGATGTCGTAGACCACGCGATTGACGCCCCGAACCTCGTTGATGATGCGATTGCTGATGGTGGCCAGCACGTCGTAGGGGATGCGGGCCCAGTCGGCGGTCATGAAGTCCTGCGTCTCGACCGCCCGGATCGCCACCACCGAGTCGTAGGTGCGGCCGTCGCCCATCACCCCGACCGATCGCACCGGCAGGAGCACCGCGAAGGCCTGATCGGTGCTGCGGTAGAGCGAGTTGGCGACGATCTCCTCGAGCATGATCTCGTCGCATTCGCGCAGCACCGCAAGCCGCTCGCGGGTCACGTCGCCGAGCACCCGCACCGCCAGGCCGGGACCGGGGAAGGGATGCCGCCAGACGACATGGCTCGGCAACCCGAGCACCTCGCCAAGCGCGCGAACCTCGTCCTTGAAGAGATCCCGCAACGGCTCGACGAGTTCGAATCCGAGGTTCTCCGGAAGCCCTCCCACGTTGTGGTGAAGCTTGATCCCCGCGGCGGTGCCCGCATGCCCGTGCCCGCTCTCGATGACATCGGGGTAGAGCGTTCCCTGCGCGAGGAAGCCGGCGCCGCCCACCCCGGCGGCGGCTTCGCGGAAGACCTCGATGAACCGATGGCCGATGCGGCGGCGCTTCTCCTGCGGATCGGTCACGCCGGCGAGATCCGAGAGAAAGGCGTCGGAGGCGTCCACCACCCGCAGGTCGGCGGTGAAGTGGCCGCGGAAGGTGCTCTCCACCAACGTCCGCTCGTTGGTGCGCAGCAGCCCGTTGTCGACGAAGATGCAGGTGAGCTGCGAACCGATCGCACGGTGCAGCAGCGCCGCGACCACCGAACTGTCGACGCCGCCGGAGAGGCCGCAGATGACGCGGCCGTCGCCGACCTGGCTGCGGACCCGCTCGCAGGCGACCTCGAGGAAGTCGCTCATCCGCCAACCGCCGTTGCAGCCGCAGATCGGGAAGAGGAAGTTGCGCAGCAGGTCGCCGCCATGCGGGGTGTGGGTGACTTCGGGGTGGAACTGCACGCCGAAGAATCGGTGCGCCGGCTGGCGGACCGCCGCGTGCGGACAGGTCTCGGAGGCGGCGAGGATCTCGAAGCCTTCTCCAAGGTTCGAGACCTGATCGCCGTGGCTCATCCACACGCTGGTGCGGTCGGGAAGTCCGGCGAGCAGGTCGGAGTCGTCCCGAATTCTCAGGGCGGTGCGCCCGAACTCCCGCGCCTCCGCCGATTCCACGGTGCCACCGAGCAGCTGACATCCAAGCTGCATCCCGTAGCAGATGCCCAACACCGGAACACCCATCTCGAAGATTCGCGGATCGCACCGCGGTGCCTCGCGGGCGGTGACGCTCGACGGACCGCCTGAGAGCACGATGCCCTTGGGATGAAAGCCCTGCAGCTCCTCGATCGGCCGATCGGGCGCCATCAGCACGCTGTAGACGCCCGCCTCGCGGATGCGCCGCGCAATGAGCTGCGCGTACTGGCTGCCGAAGTCGAGAATCAGAACCGTGTCGACGCCCGGCGGCGGCGACGGAGTCGGTGAGCGCATGCGATGCTCCGCACTGAAGAAGCGAAGCCGCGCAAGGTAGCACTTCGCGGACCACTTCGGTGTCGCTGCTGGTTGCGGTCGCCTGCCCTCCCGGTACCCTCTGCCCATGCGCAGGGGATCTGCAGTTCGTGGCGACGCCGGATCGAAGCGGGAGGTTCGATTCTCGCTCCGATCGGCAGGCTCGCGATGCGGGTCGCTGGCCCTGGCCTGGGCGATCCCCGGGTTTGCCGCCGCAGCCCCCCCCATCGCCCCCGACAGCCTCTCGGAGATCTGCGATCCCAGCACCGGGTTGCCGATGCCGGCGATCCCGACCATGTTCGATCCGGCGAGCCCGCCGGCCGCGGACATCGAGGCGCTCACCTGGCTGCTTTTCGGGATCTGCGCTGCGATCTTCGTGGTGGTGCAAGGCGCCCTGGTGCACGCGATCATCAAGTACCGAGCCCGCCGCCGCGACGAGGCCGCCGGCGACGAGCCCCGACAGGTCTACGGAAGCAACCCGGTCGAACTCGCCTGGACGGTGATCCCCGTCGTCATCGTGTTCGTGCTCACCCTCGCCTCGGTCCGGCTCATCCGCGACATCGAGCGAACCTCACCCCCCGAGGGTGCCTTGAAGGTCGTGGTGATCGGGCACCAGTGGTGGTGGGAGTATCGCTACCCCGACCTGGGCATCGTCACCGCCAACGAACTGGTGGTCCCTGCGGAACGCCCGGTCTGGCTCGAACTCCACTCCGCCGACGTCAACCACTCGTGGTGGGTCCCACAGCTCGCCGGCAAGATGGACTGCATCCCCGGCCATCCCAACACCCTGTGGTTCGAGGCCGATCGGCCCGGGGTCTACCTGGGCCAGTGCGCCGAGTACTGCGGCAATCAGCACGCGAACATGCTTCTGCGGGTCGAGGCCCGCGCTGTCGATGGTCCGCTCGGCTTCGACGCCTGGGTTGCGAACCAGCAGTCTCCACCGGTCGACGACGACTCGACCACGCCGGGTCGCGACGTCTTTCTCGCGTTGGCATGCCAGAGCTGCCACGACATCGCCGGGGTCAGCGAGGGCGCCTTCGGTCCGAACCTGACCCACCTCATGAGCCGCGCCACCCTCGGCGCCGGCGTCGCCCCGCTCGATCGCGACTCGCTGCGGCAGTGGGTCGACGATCCCCAGACCCTCAAGCCCGGCTGCAACATGCCTTCGCTCAAGCTCGACACAAACCAGCTCGACGCGGTGGTCGACTACCTCGCGAGCCTCCGCTGACTCCGTTCGAACGCCAGAGACCCTTGCCGATGCAGGACCGCACTGAATGAGCACGCTGACCACGAGACCCGCCGAGGTCGGCGCCGCGGTCGGCGGCGAGCCTCTCGCCACCCGGCTGCACCGCTGGGCGGTCACCGTCGACCACAAGCGATTGGGCATCATGTACGTGCTGTCGGGGCTGGTCTTCTTCCTCGTCGGAGGCATCGAGGCCTCGATCATGCGGGCGCAACTGGCCCGCCCCGCCAACGACCTGGTGAGTCCGGAGGTCTTCAACCAGCTCTTCACCATGCACGGCACCACCATGGTCTTCCTGGTGGGCATGCCCATCCTCCTGGGCATGGGCAACTACCTGGTGCCGCTCATGATCGGGGCACGGGACATGGCCTTCCCGCGGCTCAACGCCTTCGGGTTCTGGCTCTTCCTGTTCGGCGGCCTGCTGCTCTACTTCAGCTACATCGGCGCTCAGGGCCTCTACGGAACCGCGGTGGCGCCGGACGTCGGGTGGTTCGCCTACGCCCCGCTCACCGACCGCACCTTCAGCCGCGGCAACTCCACCGACTACTGGATCCTCGGGATCATGGTGAGCGGCTTCGGTTCGATCGCCACCGGACTCAATCTGGTGGTGACGATCCTCTCCATGCGCTGCCGCGGCATGACCCTGATGCGGATGCCGCTGCTCGCGTGGATGATGCTGATCGTCGGCCTGCTGGTGCTGGCGGCGCTGGGGCCGCTGACCGCGGCGCAGGTGATGCTGCTCTTCGATCGCAACCTCGGCGCCCACTTCTTCGATCCCCAGGAAGGCGGCAGCGCGGTGCTCTGGCAGCACTTCTTCTGGTTCTTCGGGCATCCGGAGGTCTACATCCTGGTGCTGCCGGCCTTCGGCTTCGTCAGCGAGATCATCCCGACCTTCAGCCGCAAGGTGATCTTCGGATACCCGCTCATGGTCGCGGCGACGGTGGCGATCGGCTTCATCTCGCTGTCGGTCTGGGCGCACCACATGTTCGCGGTGGGCATGGGGCCGGCGCTCAACGCATTCTTCAGCGCGATGACCTTCATGATCGCGGTGCCCACCGGAATCAAGATCTTCAACTGGATCGGAACGATGTGGGGCGGCCGTATCCGCTTCGCGAGCCCGATGCTCTTCGCCACCGGCTTCGTGGCGATGTTCGTGATCGGCGGCCTCACCGGAATCATGCTGGCGATGGTGCCCTTCGACTGGCAGGTCAGCGACAGCTACTTCGTGGTGGGACACTTCCACTACGTGCTCTTCGGCGGCACCGTCTTCGCGATCTTCGGGGCGCTGCACTACTGGTATCCCAAGGCGGTCGGGCGAATGCTCGACGAGACGGTGGCGAAGTGGTCCTTCTGGCTGCTCTTCGCCGGCTTCAACCTGACCTTCTTCCCCATGCACATCAGCGGCATGCTGGGCATGCCGCGGCGGATCTACACCTTCCAGCCCGACCGCGGGCTGGAGCTGTGGAACGTGCTCTCATCGAGCGGGGTGGTGTTGCAGGCGGCCGGGGTGATCCTCATCGTCTGGAATCTGCTGCGATCGGCGCGGAAGGGCGCCGTCGCGGGCAACGATCCCTGGGATGCGTGGACGCTCGAGTGGGCGACCACCAGCCCGCCGCCCGAGCACAACTTCGATGTCGCCCCCACCGTCGGCAGCCGCCGTCCGCTGTGGGATCTCAAGCACCCGGAGGATCCAGATGGCCGCTACGAGTGACTCTCTCGCGGCCGCCGCGCCGCACGCCGAGGAATGGCGACCGGCCCGAGGCCGCACCGGCATGGCCTGCCTGATCGGCATGGAGTGCTTCTTCTTCGGGACCTTCATCGTGGCCTTCCTCTTCTACGTGGGGAAGGACACCACCGGCCCCACCGGCAAGACCTGCCTCTCGATCGGTCCGGTGGTGGTGTGGTCGATCTGCCTGATCTCCTCGAGCTTCACCGTGGTCGCCGCGGTCAAGGCCCTCGCCAAGGCTCGCAAGGCCGCCTTCGAGTTCTGGCTCGGCCTGACCCTGCTGCTCGGCGGCGCGTTCATCTACGGCACGGTGATGGAATGGCGAGGCCTGATGCTCGAGCACGAGCTCTTCATCTCCACCAATCTCTTCGGCAGCACCTACTACAGCCTCGTCGGATTCCACGCGTTCCACGTGGTGCTCGGCCTGACCGTGCTCGGACTGCTGTGGACCCTCTCCAAGTTCGGTCACCTTGGTCCCGAGGACACCGAGCGGGTCGAACTGGTGAGCTGGTACTGGCACTTCGTCGACGTGGTGTGGATCTTCGTCTTCACCTCGGTCTACCTCATCGGCACGGGGATCCTGTCATGAGCGAGCCGCGCGAGGCCCCCTACTCGCGAGCGATTCCGACGCCGACCGGCGGTCCGCTGGTCACGGCCTTCGGCGTGGCCATGCTCTTCGCCGGCATCGTCACCAACATCGCTGCGAGCGTCATCGGGGCGATCGCCTTCGCGATCGGCGGAGTGTGGTGGTTCCGCGAGGTCTTCCCCAGGGAACAACTCGAGGCGATCGAGCCGACCGGCGGCCAGTCCGAAGTGCTGCCCCCGCCGCTTCCCGATCGCGAGGCGCCCTCCAAGCGACTGGTGCTGCCGGTCGAGATCCATCCCTACCGCGCCGGAGTGCTGGGCGGACTCGCGGGCGGCGCCGCCATGGCCGCGGTCGCGGCGGCGTGGGGAATCGTCAAGCACGGAAGCCTGTGGCTTCCCATCAATCTGCTTGCGGGCGCCGTCAATCCCAGCATGGCCGCACTGGGAGAGCCGGAACTCGCCGCCTTCGACGGAGGCTGGCTCGCCATCGCGTGCCTCATCCACCTGGTCCTCTCGATCGGCACCGGTCTGCTCTTCACTGTCGCGCTGCCGATGATGCCGCGGCGGCCCATGCTCTTCGGCGTGGTGGTGGCGCCGGTGATCCTCACCGCGCTCTCCTGGAGCACCATGGGCATCGTCAACCCGGCGCTCGAGGAGTTCATCTCGTGGCCGTGGTTCGTGGCGAGTCAGGTCGCGTTCGGTGCGGTCTGCGGATTCATGGTCAATCGCTTCGAGATGGTGCCGACGATGCGGGGCACGAGCCTCGCCGCCAGGCTTCGCGTCGAGCGCAGCGACGGCGGAGGTGAACCGTCATGAAGCGAAGCCCGCTCGTCATGGTCCTCTCGATGTCGACCTGCGTCGCGCTTTCCGCCTGCGGTCGCGGAGCGCTGCCGCCCGGCGCCGTGGAGGCCGCCGCGGTGCCGCCTCCCGGGCTCGACACCCCCGAGGGCGTGGCGAACTTCTGGTCGAGCAACTGCGCCGGCTGCCACGGCGCCGACGGGCAGCTTGGGGCCGCGCGACCGCTCGACGATCCACTCTGGTGGCGAACCATGCCTGACGCCCAGGTGGTCGAGACGGTTGCGGTGGGACTCGGCCGACTGATGCCGGGGTTCTCCGCCCGCGCCAAGGGCGGCCCGTACATCGCCTACGCGAACCTCGGCGACGCCGAGATCGAACTCGTGGTGAAGGGGCTTCGCGCTCGCTGGGGTACGCCCGGCGAGCCTGCAGCCGCCGGCGCCGCGGTCCGGCTCGGTGATGCCGCTCGCGGGGCAAGCGTCTTCGCGAACGCCTGCGCATCCTGCCACGCAAACGGCACCGCTGCGTCGGTGACCGATCCCATGTTCCTTGCCAACATCACCGATCAGGGCTTGTGGAGCGCGGTGGTGTTCGGTCGTCCCGATCTCGGCAAGGCGGCCACCACGCTCTCGCCCGGAGAGGTCGCCGACGTGGTGGCGCACCTTGCGGCGATGCGACCGGCGTGGGCCTCTGCCGCGGCGCTCGATCCCGCGGCTCCCTCGAAGCCCGCCACCGGAGACAGCACGCCGTGAGCGATTCCAAGCACGAGTCCACCTCTCTTCCGCAGGTCGGCGGCTCTGGTGACGGCGGCAGTCCGTGCGCGGGCTGCGGCGGCGGGCGCCGCGAATTCATGTTCAAGGTCGGCGTGGGGCTCATGGGTGCGGGTGGCGTCGCGGCGGCTGCGCCGGTGGTGTCCGCGATGCTCGGACCCGGCATGCGAACCTATCGCGAGCAGTGGGTCGATCTCGGTCCGGTGGCGAGCTACCCGCCGGGCGAGACCCGCTTCGCCACCTTCACCAATCCGTGGACCTCTCCGACCGACGGTCTCACCGACCAGACCGGTTGCTGGGTGCGGCACATCCCCGAGGGCGGCGAGGGCGCCCGCGGCGAGACCCAATCGCTCGACACCTCGATCGGCGGACCACCGCCATCGAACGCCTTCAATCCCAAGGCCCCGAACTTCCAGGTCTTCGCGGTGAACTGCGCCCATCTGGGTTGTCCGGTGCGATGGTTCCCGCAGTCGCGGCTCTTCATGTGCCCCTGCCACGGCGGCGTCTACTACGAGGATGGCTCGCGGGCGAGCGGTCCGCCGCCGCGGAGCCTCTTCCCCTACCCGGCCAAGATCGAGAACGACCACCTCTGGATCGATGCGGGACGACTGCCCGGACTGCAGGAGGCTCCCTGACATGGCCGGCTCCGATCCCCAGACTCCGCCGTCGCGCGGACCGCTCGCCCGCGCAGTGCTCGCACCGGTCCTGTGGCTCGAGGATCGCACCGGCATCGGCGCGTTCCTGAAGCCGATCATGACCCACCGGGTGCCTCCGAGCGCCCGCTGGTTCTACGTCTTCGGCAGCGCGACGCTGATGTTCTTCTCGCTGCAGATCGCCACCGGCGTCTGTCTCGGCACCCTCTACGCGCCGAGCGCCTCCAACGCCTACGAAAACCTCGTCTACATCGACACCGTGGTGCCCTTCGGGTGGATGCTGCGGGCGATCCACGGATGGTCGAGCAACGCGATGGTCGCGATGATGATCCTGCACATGGTGCAGGTCTTCCTGCATGCGACCTACAAGTTTCCCCGCGAACTCACCTGGATCGTCGGGGTCTTCCTCTGCCTGCTCACCCTCGCCTTGGCCTTCACCGGTCAGGTGCTGCGATGGGATCAGGACGCCTACTGGGGCATTGGGATCGGCGCCGCCATCGCCGACCGCATTCCGATTGCCGGCAACTGGGTCCGCGATCTGCTGCTCGGCGGCCCCATCATCAGCGGCGAGACGCTCAATCGCTTCTTCGCCCTGCACGTCTTCGTGCTGCCGGGCATCACCATGGCGCTGGTGGGACTGCACCTGGTGCTGGTGCTTCGTCACGGCATCAGCGAGATGCCCAAGGTGGGCGAGCCGGTCGATCCCGCGACCTACCGCGAGTCCTACGAAGCCCGCGTGCACAAGGAGGGCGTGCCCTTCTGGCCTGACGCCGCGAAGCGAGATCTGGTCTTCTGCGGTTCCATGCTGCTGCTTCTGGTCGCGGTGGCGATGTGGCTCGGGCCGATCGGGCCCAACGGGCTGCCCGATCCCACCGACATCGACACCAACCCGCGCCCCGACCTGCCGTTCCTGTGGATCTTCGGGCTGGTCTCGTTGATTCCTCCCGCGAGCGAGACGGTGGTGATGCTGGTGGCGCCCGGCGTGCTCATCCTCGGCCTGGTGCTGCTGCCGATCCTCTCCAACGGTGGCGAACGAGCACCGAGTCGCCGTCCCTTCATGGTGCTCGGGGTGGTGCTCGCCGCGACCTCGGTCGGAATCCTCACCTGGGAGGGCCGCGAGAGTCCGTGGAGTCCGGTCATGGATGCGTGGAGTTCGCTTCCGACGCCGGTCGACTACGTCAAGGACCGCGGGCCGCTCCAACTGCAGGGCGCCGTCATCATCCAGAACGCCCAGTGCCGGAACTGCCACGAACTCGGCGGCCAAGGCGGCAAGCGCGGTCCCGCGCTCGACGACGTCGCGACGCGGCTCTCCTACGACCAGCTCGTGCGCCAGATCCAGCAAGGCGGCGGAAACATGCCCGCGTTCGGCAAGAGCCTCACCAGCGCCGAGACCGAGGCGTTGGCGCAATTCCTGCTGACCATGCACCCGGCGAACGAGCAGCCGTCGAATCCGCCGGGTGCGTTGCTGCCGATTCCGCCGCAGGCCGCGGAATCCGGCGGCTGATCCTGAAGCCGCGGCAAACCCGCGTCGCCGCTAGGCTCTGACCATGCTCTCCGCGTGGACCGTGCCCCCGTGGACGACGATCGCGATCGTCCTGCTCGCGGCGACCTATCTGCGCGGTCGGATCGGACTTCCCTCCCGCTTCTCGCGCGGCCGTGCCGCGTGCTACCTCTCGGGTCTGGCGGTGCTGTGGATCGCCCTCGCCTCGCCGGTCGATCTCTTCGCGAAGTACGCCCTGTGGCCGCACATGGTGCAGCACGTGCTGCTCTCGCTCGTCGCGGCGCCGCTCTTGGTGCTGGGAATGCCGGGGGTTCCGCTCTTCCGCGGAGTGCCACGCCGATGGCAACGAACGATCGGCCCGTTCCTTGCCGCGGCTCCGATTCGCCGCGCCTATCGCGCGCTGATGCACCCGCTGACGGCGGGAATCCTGTTCTCGGTCTCGATGTGGCTCTGGCATGTCCCGGCGCTCTACGAACTGGCCCTCGCCGATCCGGCGTGGCATGCCTTCGAGCATGGGTGCTTTCTCGTGACCGGGGTGCTGGTCTGGTGGAACGTCTTCGAGCCCTGGCCCTTCCGGTCGGCGTGGGGACCGCTTCCCCGCGTGCTGCTGCTCCTGGCGATCGACCTTCAGAACACCGTCTTCTGCGGCATCCTCGCCTTCGCCGGTCGGCCGATCTACGCCGCCTACGAGGCGACGGCTCCGCAGCTGGGAGTCTCGCCGCTGCGCGATCAGGAGATCGCGGCTGGCCTGATGTGGTTCGCAAGCCAGGCCTCGATGCTGCCGATCGCGGGGTGGCTGGTGGCGCGGGCGGTGCGGCCGCCCTCGCGATCGGAAGCGAACCTGCCTCCCGCACGCCCTCGAACGGCCCGCCCGAGCCTCGCCACCCTGCTGCTCGCCCCGGCGCTGCGGCATCGCGCCGTCCGCGACGGCATCCGATGGGCGACGTTCCTGCTGATGGTGCTGGTCTGTCTTGACGGATGGTTCGGGCCCGAAGAGGCGCCCGCCAATCTCGCCGGCACGTTGCCGTGGACGCATGCTCGCGGACTCATCGTGCTCGGGATCGTGCTCGCGGGAAACCTCGCCTGCATGGGTTGCCCGTTCATGGCCCCGCGCGGCCTCCTGCGGCGGTTCATCCGACCCACCCGGTCGTTTCCCCGCGCCTTGCGATCGAAGTGGATCGCGGTGGGCGTGGTGGCGGCGTGGCTTGCGAGCTACGAGGCCTTCGATCTCTGGGCGAGTCCGTGGGCGACGGCGTGGATTCTCATCGGCTACGTGGTGACGCTGCTCGTGGTCGACGCGCTCTTCGCCGGCGCCTCGTTCTGCAAGCACCTCTGCCCGCTCGGACAGTGGCACGGCTCCCTCGCCGAGACCGCACCCGTGTCGATCGGCGTGCGCGACACCGAGATCTGCGCAGCCTGCACCGGACTGGAGTGCATTCGCGGAACCGGCTCGCGCGAGGATCGAGCCGGCTCCGGCATTGCCGCCGCGACCGCCGATCTCGCACTGCCGGTGCTCGCGATCTCACGCCGTGGAAGTCCCGGTGCGGACACGATCCCCGGCTGCGAGCTCCATCTCGCCCAACCCCGCAAGCACGGCAACCTCGACTGCACGTTCTGCATGGACTGCGCCCACGCTTGCCCCCACGACAACATCGCCATCGTCGATCGCCGGACGCTCGAGGATCTCGCCGACGATCGCCCGCGGTCGAGCATCGGGCGGATCTCGAACCGACTCGACCTCGCCATGCTCTCGGGGGTGCTCGTCTTCGGCGCCTTCGCCAACGCCCTCGGCATGACCACGCCGGTGGCGGATGGCCTGCGTGCGATGTCGAATCGACTCGGGTTCGCCGACGATCGCGTGCTCGCCTTCAGCGGCACCATCATCGCCGCCGTCGCGGTGCCGGCGCTGCTCGGCGCACTGTTCGCAGGCGGTTCGCGAGATCGGTTCTGCCGCGGCATGCGCGGCCTGCTTCCGATCGGGGCGGCGATGTGGGCGGTCCACTTCGGATTTCACCTCGTGACGGGGTTCAGCGCGGGGTGGGCGAGCCTGCAGCGCGCTGCCGGCGATCTCGGCGTCGACCTCGGCGAACCGCAGTGGGCCAAGGCCTGCTGCGCCGCACCGCCGGAGTGGCTGGTGCCCGCGGAACTGCTCGTGCTTCAGGTCGGCGGTCTGGTCGCAGCCGCGGCGCTGTTGCGGTCGCTGGGCCGACGAGCCTGGCCCTGGATCCTGCTCGTCGCGCTCCTCTGCCTGCTCGGGTTCTGGATCGTTCAGGTTCCGATGGACATGCGAGGCGCGGTGACATGACCCCAGGTGCGCTCTCGCTGGCTCGCGGACTCGCCTTGGCGGGCGGGCTGTCGGTTGCTTCGACGGCCTTCGCCGACGGCGGCGCCCTGGTGGCGCGAGGAACTCTGGCCAACGGCGAGCCGGCGGCGGTCTTCGTGGGGCCGGTGCCGCCTCGGGCAGGGACGGTGACGGTCGAGGCGGTGGCGGAATCGTGGCGCGAAGCGCCCCCCCGGATTTCCCTCGAACTCGACGGCGTCGAGGTCGGCGGCACCGCGACCCGCTCGCCGATCGATCCGCTCGCTGCGTCGATCGAGCTGACGCTTCCCACCGCCGGGAACTGGCGGCTGGTGGTCGAAAGCGGCGCGGGAAGGCTCGAGGCCACGGTGCCGGTCGCCGGCGCACCGCCACCGTGGCGACACCGACTTCCATGGATGCTGGCATGGGTACCGGCTGCGGCGCTCCTGTGGATGCGAAGTCGCCTCGCGCCGCGGCCCGGCTGAGACTCAGTCGTGCCGGAGCGCCTCGATGGGGTCCTTCTTGCTCGCGACCATCGCGGGATAGATCCCGAAGATGAGTCCCACCCCGGCGGCGACGAGGAAACTCACCGCGATCGACCAGGCGGTGATCTGCGGTTCGAGCTTGAAGCTTCCATCGGAGACGCCCTGGAAGACCGGCAGCTTCATGAGCCATGGCACCACCGAGCGCAGGCCCAGTGCCACCGCGATTCCCGAGGCGATGCCGACAAGTCCTCCGACGGTCGAGAGCGTTCCCGTCTCGACCAGGAACTGACTCACGATGTGGCGGCGGGTCGCTCCAAGGGCGCGGCGGATGCCGATCTCCCTCGTCCGTTCGGTGATCGAGGCGAGCATGATGTTCATGATGCCGATGCCGCCGACGAGCAAGCTGATCGCGGCGATGGCGACCAGCATGATGTTCCAGACCAAGAGCGCCTTCTTGGCGTTCTCGAGAAGTTCCCACGGCACGATGAGCTGCACATCGCCCATGCCCGGATGCCCGGTCTCCACCAGCTGTTCGATTCGGGCAGCGAGATCGAGCACGCTCTCGGTGTCGGGTGCGGTGAGGTAGATCTCGTAGAGCTCGACCTCCTCGCCCGAGAAGGAACCGCTCTCCCGCCGCACCACCACGTCGCCGAAGCGCTGCTGGGCGGTGGTGAGGGGGACGTGGATGTCCTTGTTGAGGTCGCGATTGACCAGCGCCGAGCCGGCTCCGCCCGCGAACCCGATGGGCTCCATGACCCCCACCACCCGGAAGACCACGTCGTCGATGCGGAGGTCCTGCCCGATCGGATCCTCGAGCGGGAAGAACTGCTCGGCGACGGCCGAGCCGATCACCGCCACCGGCGCCGCCGACGCCATGTCCTCCGGCGTCAGGTACCGGCTTCGCGGCTTCAGCCGCAGATTCGCGGCCTGCTGCAGTTCGGGCACCGCACCGAAGGCCTGGCTCACCGTGCGCGACGGACCACGGCGGATCTCGGAGCCGATCGACTTGAGCGGCACCACATGCCGGGCGTCGTCCATCCAGTGCTGCAGGCGACGGAAATCCTGATATCGGATGCCGTAGTTCACCACGAACGACTGGGTGGTCGACGCGCTGCCGGTGGAAGGCGGCTTCGACGAACGCACGATGATGTTGGTCGCGCCGAGCGCCTCGATGTCACGCAGCGCCGCCCGCTTGTTGCCTTCGCCGATCGCCACCACCACGATCACCGCAGCCACGCCAAGGATGATCCCGAGGCTGGTCAGGATCGAGCGGAGCTTGTGCAGCCGGAGGTTGTTGAGTCCGAGGCGAAGGGTCTCGAGCAGGAAGACCATGAGCGTCACGCGGAGTGGAGCGAAGGTCGCCGGAACGGCCGGCGAAGACCGCCCATGCTACGCTCGATCCTCGATGGCCGAGACCGCCGAGATCATCGCGCAGGAGGAGCAGTCGGGCTGCTGGGTATTCACCATTCGAGCCGAGAGCGCCTCCGGCGAGCGGCATCATCGGCTGCGGCTTGCGTGGCCCGACTACGACCTCCTGGCTCCCGGCGGCGAGGTGCCGCCGGAGCGGGTGGCGCTGGCGGTGTTCCGGTTCCTCGGCGAACGAGCGGAGTTCGCGCCGCTGCCCGACCGCCTCGATGCCAGCTGGGCGAGGCGAAGGGTCGATGGTGCCGATCGCCTGATCGCGGCGCGGCTGTAGCGGCGGTCGCGATCCGCGGCCGGTTGGTCGATGGATCCATCGAAGAAGCGGCCGTCGCTACCCGCACGGTCCCCAGTTGATCAGCATGATCCCGATGTCGGAACCGTCGACGATGCCGTCTCCATCGAAGTCGGCGTCATCGCTGGGCAACTGCCACTGCAGCAGCAGGAGCCCCAGATCGGCCCCGGAGACGGTGTCGTCGCCGTTGAGGTCCCACGGGCAACCGCAGCCGACGTTTCCGGAGAGCTCCACCCACCAGTGGATGTTGGGAAAGCCGATGCTCGCGAGGGTCACGAAGTCGCTGATGCCGCAGGGATCGGAGAGGATCCAGGTCTCGCTGCCAGAGGTGGATCCGCCCGCGAACGTGACGAAACCATCTCCGGACGCCGGGATGTCGATGGTGACCACGAGCGTCTCGGCGCCGGTCAACTCGATGCACACGGTCTCGCCGCTGACGGTGACGGTCTGGTCGTTGCCGTTGTAGAGACCGACCGGGTAGGTCGCGACCAGGCTGAGGTCGCTCTGCGAAGGCGTCCCGCCGTTGGCGTCGATCCAGACCTTCACCTGACCTGCAAGGTAGCTGCCGCCGTTGTCCAGACCGAAGTTGATGCACTCGAACGAGTACTGCCCACCAAGCTCCGCCGCGGTGAAGACTCGGGCGTAGGTGTTCTCGACGGTGATCCCGTTCGAAGCGCAGGCAATTCCGCCGACACTCACGGCACCATCGATGTTTGAGGCCACGGGATTCGATCCCGGCGTGGAGCACGTCACCGAAGGAATCGGCGCGGTCATGTTGTGCAGCGAGAAGCCCTCGTTGATCTGGTCGTAGTGCGGCGAGCCGTTGGAGAGGTCGGCGTCGTCGTCGTCGAGCGTGAGGAAGTCGATGGTGATCTGCGGCGTGATCTCGGTGCCGGTGTGGACGAGGATGCTGTTGATGGTCCACGACGAGAGCAGCTCGCGGTAGTTGGAGACGCCCGCGGCGATCAGCGCCTCGCGGGTGTCCCACACGCAGCCGGAGATCACCCGGCCGCAGCTGTGGATCGGGGTGCTGCAGGGGTACTGAACGGTGTTGTCCGCGTTGCGAAGCGGCACCGTGCAGTTGTTCTGGAAGCCGAGCCCGAGCAGCGGCGAGTCGGTGATCACCACCGAGACGCAGTCGGACATGCCCTCGCCGTAGGCGCCTT